>NZ_JAYMFI010000004.1:0-4632 GCF_035830635.1 Adlercreutzia shanghongiae
GGATTGCCTGTTCTCTACTCGTGCTGGGGAAGCCATTGGGCGAGCACGACGGCCTCGTTCTCCTTTTCGTTGCGGGCGGCGTACAGCAGCGTGACGCGCGGGTAGGCCGCCAGCGCGGGGCTCGCGATCTTCTTCGCGAAGGCCAGCGCCTCGGGGTTCGCGTTCAGCTCGGCCACGTACTTCTGCTGGAACAGGTCCCAGTGGGCGGGATCGTGGCCGAAGGCCTTGCGCAGCTCGGTGGAGGGGGCCAGGAACTTCGCCCACTCGTCGTAGTGCACGCGCTCCTTGGTGAGTCCGCGCGGCCAGAGCCTATCGACGAGCACCCGGTAGCCGTCGCTTTCCTCGTAGGGTTCGTACACGCGCTTGATGACGATTTCCATGGCAGGCCTCCTTGGTTCGGCGGTCTTGATTATGGTGCCGGGGTCGACGGAGATGGAGCGTGACGCGCCTCTGTAAACAAAACGCTCTCGCCATGTAACGGGCGAGAGCGTTTTTGATTGCTCGGAGCAGGTCGAGAGCTCGGCGGAGCCTGCCGCCCTGCCTTGCCTACAGCGCCAGCTTGTAGATTTCCGCGGCGTCTTCCAAGGTGAGCTTTTTGAAGCTGCCGAAGGGGACGCCCTTGTTCTGGGCGAGGGTGGGCAGCATCTTCGGGATGTCGGTCTCCTCCACGCCCAGCTCGGCGAGCGTGGTGGGCATCCCCAGGCTCGCGAAGAAGGCGCGCGTCTCGTCGATGGCGGAAAGCGCGTCGGCCTCCATGTCACCGGTGGGGGTGAGGCCGAACACTGCCTGGCCGTAGAAGGCGAAGCGGGCCGGGTTCTCGCCATGCACGTATTCCATCCAGGCGGGGAACATGACGGCCAGGCCCGCGCCGTGGGTGATGGCCGGGTCCAGGGCCGACAGCTCGTGCTCCAGCCCGTGGGTGGCCCAGTCCTCGTGACGGCCCACGCCGGCGAGTCCCTGATGGCACAGCATGCCGGTCCACATGATGTTCGCGCGGGCATCGTAGTTGTCGGGGTCGGCCAGCACACGCGGCGCCTCGGCGCGGATGGTGTTCATGAGCGACAGGTTCAGGTTGTCGGTCACGGGCACCGCGCCCACGTCGTCGAAGAAGCGCTCGAGCAGGTGGCAGTACATGTCGGTGAGCCCGGCGGCCGTCTGGAAGGGCGGCAGGGTGAAGGTGAGCTCCGGGTTCATGAAGGCGAACTTCGGACGCTGGGCGTTGTTGGCGTAGCCGGTCTTGCGGCCCAGCTCGTCGTTGGACACCACGGTGTTCTTAGAGGCCTCGGAGCCGGCGGCCGGAATGGTGAGCACCACGGCGATGGGCAGCACGTCGTGGTCGAGCGCCTTGGTTTCGAAGAGCTCCCACACGTCGCATTCCACGCAGGCGCCGTTGGCGATGGCCTTCGCCGAGTCGATGACCGAGCCGCCGCCCACGGCGAGGATCCAGTCCACGTCGCCCTCCTTGCACAGCCGCACGCCCTCGCGCACCAGGGTGATCTCGGGGTTGGGACGCACGCCGCCCAGCTCGATGTGCTCGATGCCCGCCGCATCCAGCGAGGCGCCCACACGGTCGATGAGCCCCGAACGCCGCGCGCTCTCGCCGCCGAAATGCACGAGCACGCACTTGGCGCCGACCTCGGCCAGCTTGGCGCCCACCTGTTCTTCCGCACCGCGGCCGAACACGAAGTGGGTGGGGGAGACGAATTCGAAGTTTTCCATGGAGGTCCTTTCTACCGTGCGATGCGATCGAGCAGCTCTATCTTCTTGCGCACGGCATCGACGATGGTGGCGATGCGGCGCTCGGGGATGTTGGGGTTCTTCGCGAGGATGGCGGCCATCTCTTCGGCGTAACCGTCCAGCATGGCGGGGTCGTACCAGTCGAAGTAGCCCTCGAACAGGCGCAACTGCGCGTCCGGTTTCATGCCGTTCATCTTGAAGGGCTTGGCCATGTACAAAAAGTCGCCGGGAACTTCCAGAAGCTCCGCGTTCGACCACAGACACGAGCCGGAGTCGAACACCGGCGCGATGCCCGTCACCTCGAGTGTCTCCACGTTGCGGATGATGCCGAAGTTGCGGTAGTGGCGGTCGCGGTTGGCCAGCACGAAATCGCCGGCGAACATCTTGGCCAGCGAGGTCATGACGGCATCGGCGTCAAGCCCCAGATCTTCCAGGCGCTTCACGTAGAAGCTCAGGTCGGACAAGTTGTTCGGCTGTTTCACGTTGCGGATGACATCCCAGGCGGCCGCGAGCTCCTCGTCGGGCCCCAGCAGGTTCGGGCAGGCGGAGTAGGTGCGTCGCTGATCTTCGACAAGCCAATAGGAGACGAACTCACCGGGTTCCATGAGCCGACGATGCAGCGCCGTAGCGGCCACCTCGTTGTAGGGCTCCTGGTTGAAGGCGCCCACACCCGACTTCAGCAGCACCCGCTCGCCGCCTATGATTTTCCACTTCTTCAGCAAATCGCCGCCCAGGGTGCTGTTGGGGGAGGACAGACTCACCGTGCGGTAGTCGGGCGCGTCGGGGGAAGACCCTGCCGAGTCCTGGCCGAGGGTGAGAAACCCCAGGTCGTCGGTGAAGTCGTTGTCGAAGAAGTTGATGGCGTCCCACGACTTGGGGTCGTCCTCGTCGTTCAGCCAATAGCGGTCGGAAAGCGACAGCCCGAAGCTTTTCTCGGCTAGCACGAGCGTACTTTCCAGCTGCAGGTTCTCCAGAAGACGCTTGATCTGCGCGCGAGAAGCGGGAATGGCGCGGTGACGCCACCAGTAGTTCAGCTCGGCCTTCGAGATGTCGCCGTGGCGGTCGGTAAGGCCGAAAGGCGCCGCTTCGAGCGCGAGCACCTCGCGAATGCGCACGGCCTTGTGGTCGTCCAGGTCGTAATCGAACGACAGCACGGGCGTGTTCTTGTTCATGAGCGTGTAATGGGCAACCGTCACCGACTCACCGCCTTCCGCAGTCCTTCCACGCGATGTTCTCCCATTATAAGGGAGGCGGCTCTGCCCCGCGGCGCTACAATGGGGGAGATTTCGGAAAAGGAGGAGCGCCATGACGGTCCTGTTTGTGAATGCGTGCCTGCGAGGCGACGAGTCCCGCACCCTCACGCTGTGCCGCGAGTATCTGGAAGGCATCGAGGACGTGAAGGAAGTGAACCTGTCCGAGCTGCGCCTGGAGCCCTACTACGGCGATTCGGCTGCCTACCGCGCCCAGCTGGAGGCGAAGGGCCTGTTCGACGATCCCATGTTCGACATCGGGAAGGACTTCGCCGAGGCCGACGAGATCGTCATCGGCGCGCCCTACTGGGACCTGTCGTTCCCGGCGGCGCTGAAGGTGTACATCGAGCACGCGGCGGTCATGGGCGTTACCTTCCACTACACCGAGGAGGGCCGCTGCGAGGGCCTGTGCCGCGCGAAGCACCTCACCTATATCACCACGGGCGGCGGCGCGGTGGAGTCCATGAACTACGGCTATGAGTACCTCTGCGGCATTGCCGGTATGTTCGGCATTCCCGAGACCCGCTTTGCAGCCGCCGAGAACCTGGACGTGGTCGGCGCCGACATCGAGGCGAACCTGAACGAAGCCCGCAAGGTGCTCGCCCAGCTGAAGGCGACGCGGTAGGGCTTCAGGCCCTCATGTGCGTGTGGCGATGCTGCGGCACGCCACGTTGAGTACCGCCTCGTTCAATGAGGCCATACGGCGGCTAAGCTAGGGGCAGATCGGGGGTGAGATCGCCGACGACCTCCCAGCGGCCGCCTTTGCGGGGGCCGGTGTGGTGAAGCTTGCCATCTTCCTGGAGCTGCTTCATGATGCGCTGGATGTGGCGCGTGGACACGTCCAGCGAGTCCGCGAGTTCGCGTGCCGACGAGGAAGGATTTGCCTGCAGCAACTCGAGAACGCGCTCATCGAGAGGTGCACGGCTTTTCGCGTCTGTAGGAAACTGCGCGAGGAACTGCAGGCGCTTCTCGAGCTCTTCGGTTTCGCAGGCGAGCAGCAGGTGCACGAACGGGGCATCGTCGCCGTCGGCCTGCCAGCGCTCCAGGGACTCCTTGTACTCCAGGGCGTGGGATGCCTTGATGGCGACCGGGGCGAGTTTGAAAGACTCTAGCTGGGCGTTCAGCAGCAAGCGTCCTGTGCGCCCGTTGCCGTCGGCGAAGGGGTGGATGGCCTCGAAGGCGGCATGGAACCACGCACAGGCCAGAAGGGGGCTGCCCTCCTGAATCAGGCGATTGAAGTGGAAGAGCAGATCGTCCACTTCCTCGCGGATGCGTAAAGGAGAGGTGGGGGTTGTCCGCGATGCCCGTATGATGGCCGGCGCATTGCGGTAGATGCCGCGGGCGGCGGGCTGAAGGTCGAGAGCGCATCGCTCGTGGATATCTAGGATAAGGTTCTTGTCGAAAGGATGCTTCTCGGCGCTACAACGCGAGAGAAAGTCGTGGCCTTCGAAAATGCCGCGTGCCGCTATCTGCTCGCGGCCGGGCTTGCCGGGGACGAACTCGCCTTCGTAGATGATTTCCGTTTCCGCGAGCGTGAGAGTCGATCCCTCGATGGCGTTCGAGTTGTAGGCCATGCGCACGAGAAAGTCCTCCTCGTAGGAACGCAAGGCCTCGAGACTCGCGATGGGCCTGCGCTGCCGCCGCC
>NZ_JAYMFI010000005.1:0-51343 GCF_035830635.1 Adlercreutzia shanghongiae
GGGGTGCCGCTTGTGAGGTTTTGGGGTACTGCGGCCTGCCGGGAGGGACGTATCGCCAAATTAACGGCATTATCCCTTATAATTAAGCAGACTTGCTTCGCGGCGCCAACAGGCGACGCGTGGCGGGGGCGCCTTGTTCGGCTTGGCTGGCATGGCGGGAAAAGGCAATCGTGGCGTCAAAAGGGCGCCGCTTAAGCTTTAAGGAGAAGTAAGGTGACAGAAGCAGTGAAGCGCGTCTACGCCTTCGGCAAGGACGCCAACGGGAACAATGTGACCGAGGGCAACACCGAGATGAAGTGGGTGCTCGGCGGCAAGGGCGCGAACCTCGCCGAGATGGCCAACATCGGTCTGCCGGTGCCTCCCGGATTCACCATCACGTGCCAGACCTGCATGGAGTACGCCAACGCTGGCAACGTGTGGCCGGAAGGCGCGCTTGACACCATCGCCGAGTACCGCGCCGATCTGGAGGAGCGCATGGGCAAGAAGCTCGGCGACGCCGAAGATCCGCTGCTCGTGTCCGTTCGCTCCGGCGCTCCCTTCTCCATGCCCGGCATGATGGACACGGTGCTCAACCTGGGCCTGAACGACGAGTCCATCAACGGCCTCATCAAGCAGACCGAGAACCCGCGCTTCGCCTGGGACTCCTACCGCCGCTTCATCCAGATGTTCTCCAACGTCGTGATGGGCCTCGACGGCGACCTGTTCGAGAACGCCATCGTCGCCATGAAGAACGACCGCGGCGTCTCCTCCGACACCGACCTGACCGCCGAGGATCTGACACAGCTCGTCGACGAGTTCAAGGCCATCTTTGCCGAGAACGTTGACGGCGACGCCTACCCGACGCTCGTGGTTGATGGCGAAGTCGCCTTCCCGCAGGATCCCATGGTGCAGCTGCAGCTGGCCATCGAGGCCGTCTTCGGCTCCTGGAACAATCCCCGCGCGGTCCTCTACCGCCAGAAGGAGAAGATCGCCGACGATCTGGGCACTGCCGTCAACGTGCAGTCCATGGTGTTCGGCAACAAGGGCGAGACGTCCGCGACGGGCGTGGCCTTCACCCGCAACCCCGCCAACGGCGAGCGCGAGTTCTACGGCGACTACCTGGTGAACGCCCAGGGCGAGGACGTCGTGGCCGGCATCCGCAACACGAGCCCCATCGCCGAGCTGAAGGAAGTGGAAGGCCTGGAAGAGGCCGGCGCTCAGCTGGAGGAGATCTTCGGCGTGCTGGAGAACCACTTCCGCGATATGTGCGATATCGAGTTCACCATCGAGCAGGGGAAGCTGTGGATGCTGCAGACCCGCGCCGGCAAGCGCACCGCCGCCGCTGCGCTGCGCATCGCCATCGAGATGGAGAAGGAGGGCCTCATCTCCAAGGAGGAGGCCATCATGCGCGTGGCTCCCGACCAGCTCGACCAGCTGCTGCACCCGCAGTTCGATAAGTCCGCCACCTACGACGTGGTGGCCCGCGGCCTGAACGCGAGCCCGGGCGCCGCGGTGGGAGAGGCCGTGTTCTCCGCCGCCGACGCCGTGGCCGCCGCCGAGGCCGGCCGCAAGTGCGTGCTCGTGCGCTGGGAGACCAACCCCGACGATCTGGCCGGCATGATCGCCGCCGAGGGCATCCTCACCTCCCATGGCGGCAAGACGTCGCATGCGGCCGTTATCGCCCGCGGCATGGGCGCTCCCTGCGTCTGCGGCGTGGAGGCCTTAAAGATTGACGCTGCCAAGAAGGAGGCCGCCATCTCCGGTACCGACCTGGTCATCCGCGAGGGCGACATGATCTCCATCGACGGTACCACCGGCATCGTGGTGCTCGGCGCCGTGGAGCTGGTCATGCCCGAGCTCACCGGCGACCTTGACACCATCCTCGAGTGGGCCGACGAGGTTCGCACCCTGGGCGTGCGCGCCAACGCCGACAACCCCGAGGACGCCCAGCTCTCCCGCGACTTCGGCGCCGCCGGCATTGGCCTGTGCCGCACCGAGCACATGTTCCTGGGCGATCGCAAGCAGATCATCCAGACCTTCATTCTGAACGACGACGAGCTCATCCGCGAGAAGGCCGTCTCCGACCTGTTCGAGGCTCAGGTGGGCGACTTCTACGGCATGTTCAAGGCCATGGACGGCCTGCCGGTCATCGTGCGTCTGCTCGACCCGCCGCTGCACGAGTTCCTCGAGAGCCCGCGCGAGCTGGCTGTGGAAATCGCGAAGATGGAGGCCACCGGTGCTTCCGCCGACGCCATCGCCGAGAAGCGCGATCTGCTTGAGAAGATCGACGGCTTTGCGGAGCAGAACCCGATGCTGGGCATGCGCGGCTGCCGTCTGGGCATCGTGTACCCCATCCTTCCCGAGATGCAGGTACGCGCTATCGCCACGGCGTGCGCTCAGCTGCAGAAGGAAGGCCTCTCGCCCAAGCCCGAGATCATGATTCCGCTTGTGTCCGTGGTGGACGAGCTTGCGAAGCTGCGCGGCGTGGCTGAGGCGGTCATTGCCGATGTGTCCGCCGAGGAGGGCGTCGAGCTGGACATTCCCGTTGGTACCATGATCGAGCTGCCCCGCGCGGCCATCACGGCCAACGAGATCGCCACTCAGGCCGACTTCTTCTCCTTCGGCACCAACGACCTCACCCAGACCACCTTCGGCTTCAGCCGCGACGACGTGGAGGGCGAGTTCGTGCCGCAGTACCTCAACGAGCATCTGCTGCCCTACAACCCGTTCGCTACCATCGACGCCGGTGTGGCGAAGCTGGTGGAGATGGGCGTGGCCCTGGGTCATGAGGGCAACCCCGACATCGTCTGCGGTGTCTGCGGCGAGCACGGCGGCGATCCGGAGAGCATCCATACGTTCAACCGCATTGGTCTGGACTACGTGAGCTGCTCGCCCTATCGCGTGCCGGTGGCCCGTCTGGCCGCCGCTCAGGCCGCCATCAAGCAGGCCTAAGCGTAACTGCTGCTAGTAGTTTTTGGAGCAGAGTCACCCGCGCTGTGAGGCAGGGTGGCTCTGCTCTTTTCTGTTTGACAGCGCGGTAGAGCGCGTTATAATCGATAAAGAAATGTCAGGTGGACACCTTGGGTAGGACGGCCGCCTCACGTTTCACTACAAGTGTGAAGAGGGGCCGTTCCGCCGGTTGGCGGGGCGGCCACTCTTCGTTTTTGGCGTTGACGGTGGGGGAAATGGAGCTATAATACACAGCAGGTGGTTGCCGCGGCTACGGCTGGCCGCCTCGCAAAATTTTCAGTATTGCGAAGAGGGGCCATCCGCGCCGTGAGGCAGGGTGGCTCTACTCTTTTCTACGAGCAGTCAAGTCGATAGAAATTCGTATGAGCTCAATTACTACAATGCAAAACGTTAGTAGCTCTTGCAAAGACACCATGGCTGCTCCTTCCAGAGAAGAGGCGGCCATACCACCTGCTTAGCTCACTATAGCACATCTATAACACAAACAAAAGTACTATTTATGAGAGATTCGACATGGAATTAGCGTTGAATAATTTGCCGCGAACGATAGCGGTGGAGCTTGAGGGGGGAGTGCCGTCCATAGTGCTGGTGGACCAGTGCCGGCTGCCGGGCGAGCTTGTCTACCTGCGCACTTCTGATTGGCGCGAGCTCGTCGATGCGGTGAAGACCCTTGCCGTGCGGGGCGCTCCGGCCATTGGCGTCGCAGGAGCTGCGGCGGTTATGCTGGCCGCGTTCGAATATGCCGATGGTGACGGCTTCGATCGGCTTCTTGCGGAGGCGGCGCGGGCCATTGCTGCGGCGCGTCCTACGGCGGTCAACTTGGTTTGGGGCGTGAATAAAGCCCGCGAGGTTGTCTCTGAGGCCCGACAGGCGGGGGCATCGCTCCAGGCAGATTCCAACGCCCGACAAGCGGGGGCATCGCCTCGAGAGACGGCTGTGGCGCTCTACCGGCTCACTGAGGACCTCATCGCTGAGGACGAGACGGTGAACCGTCGCATCGGGTCTCATGGCGCAGCGCTGCTTCGCGGCCTTGCTGCGTCGGGCGAGCATGTGCGTCCGCTCAACATTCTCACTCATTGCAACGCCGGGAGTTTGGCTACGGCGTTCTATGGCACCGCGCTGGGCGTTGTCTATGCATCTGCACAAGAAGGTCTTGTCAATCGCGTGTATGCCGATGAGACGCGGCCTGTTAATCAGGGGGCGCGTCTTACGGTGTGGGAGCTTGCTCAGGCGGGGGTGCCCGTGACGTTGCAGTGCGATAACATGGCAGCGTCTCTTATGGAAAAAGGCCAGGTAGATGCCGTTATTGTCGGAGCCGACCGTATTGCGGCCAATGGGGATGCTGCGAATAAAATCGGCACGCTGGGCCTTGCGGTGCTCGCCAATTTCTATGGAATTCCATTTTATGTGGCTGCACCAATGAGTACCATCGATTGCTCAACGAAGTCGGGGGCCGATATTCCCATCGAAGACCGCGACCGTGCCGAGGTGCTGCCCGATCCCATCCCTGGCGTAGAGGTGCGCAACCCCGCTTTCGATGTTACGCCCTACCGTCTTATCACCGCTATCGTCACCGAAGAGGGTGTGTGGGAGCCTGCCCGCTAGCGCTGGGAGGGGAGCCCGCGCATAGTGTGCCGGTGCCCGGCGGAAGGCTCCCTCGGGGTGTGTGGGAGCCTGTCGGCTAGCGCTGGGAGGGGAGTCTGCGCATCGTGCGGCGGTACTTGGCGGAAGGCTCCCTCGGGGTGTGTGGGAGCCTGTCGGCTAGCGCTGGGAGGGGAGTCTGCGCATCGTGCGGCGGTACTTGGCGGAAGGCTCCCTCGGGGTGTGTGGGAGCCTGCCCGCTAGCGCTGGGAGGGGAGCCCGCGCATAGTGTGCCGGTGCCCGGCGGAAGGCTCCCTCGGGGCGTGTGGGAGCCGGTCGGCTAGGCTTGGCAGAATCCTAAAATCCCTATAGACAGCATAACATTATATGTTATAGTTCCTTTACCAAATGCAGGAGCATGCGTATTGCTGCGCCCGCAGGCGCGGCAGGGAAGGGACGATGATGATTACACTGGCGGCGGCCTCCCAGAAGGGCGGCGTTGCGAAAACCACGACCAACCTGGCCATCGGCGCGAAGCTGGCCGAGGACGGCGCGCGGGTCCTTTATATCGACCTCGATCCGCAGATGAACCTCTCCACTACGCTGAAGGCCACCACGGCCGGCGTGCTCTCGTCGCTGGACGTGCTCACCGGCGACGCCACCATTGCCGAGGCGGCCCAGACCGTCGACAACTACGACGTAGTGCCCGCCAGCCGCCTGAATGGCAAGGCGGACGACCTCATGTCCTCGGTGGGGAAGGACTATCGTCTGCGCAAGGCCCTGGAGGCCGTGGCCGACCGCTACGACTTCGCGATTCTGGACACCCCGCCGGCCTTGGGCACGCTCACCGTGAACGCGCTCACCGCAGCCTCTTGGGTCGTCATTCCGGCCCAGGCCGACGCCTACTCGCTCGACGGCGTCACCGACCTGGCCGCCACCATCCAGGCCATTCGCGAGTACACCAACCCCGACCTGCGCATCGCCGGCATCCTGCTCACGCGCTACAACCCGCGCACCTCTATTTCGAAGATCATCCACGAAGACGCCGAGGCCATGGCCGCCGAGCTTGAAACCAAGGTGTTCAAGGCCTGGATTCGCGAGGCCACGGTCATCAAGGAGGCCCAGGCCGTCAAGCAGCCCATCTTCGCCTACGCGCCTTCCAGCAAGGTGGCCTACGACTACCGGTTCTTCATCGACGAGCTTCTGGAGGACGTCAATGGCTAAGAAAGACCTGCGCGCCCAGATGGACGCCGCCCGTGCGGCAGCCGCCTTTATCGGTGCCGCCCAGGAAGAGCTGAGCACGCCTGCGACGGCGGACGCGCCCGAAGAAGCCGAGCGCGCCGCCGCCGAGCACGCCGCCGTCGAGCGCGCGGCCGTCGAGAGCGATGAGCCCAAGCCGGCCAAGGCCAAGCCGGCCCGAACCCGTCAGGTAAAGAGCGCCGCATCGGATGTGACCCTGCCGGCCAGCACGCCCGATTTCTTCGTGGAAGACTACGACGAGCCCGCCGCGCCAGCAGTGGCCGCAGTAGAGCCCGTGGCGGCCGACAAGCCCGCCTCGGCGCCTGCAGACAAGCCCAAGCCCGCTCGCGCACGGAAGCCTCGCAAGAAGGCCGCTGAAGTAGAGCCCGAGCTTGAGGCCGACGCCTCGGGCGCGCGCATGACGGCCCAGGTGCTCGTCCCCATGACGGCCGAGCAGCGCGAGCATGCGGATTTGCTTGCCTCCGTCATGAAGATCACCAGGGCCGAGGTGATGCGCCAGGCGCTCGACGAGTATTGGGAAAGCCATAAGGGCGAACTACAGGCCGCCGTGGCCGCCTACGAGGCCCTCATAAAGAAACTCATGAAGTAGTTGAAAGTCGTTACCCCGCATGCTACTATGCAGTCAACGGAAAGCCCGGTCGTTTTCTCGGGCAGTGCCGTTAATGGGTTGAAGGGTCGGTCGGTCCCGCGACCGGCCCCTCTTTTTCCCCACTCTTGCGTCTCTGCTCGGTGCTTTGGGTATAGAGCTTAACCGCTGCCGTTGCCAGCACCACAATGGATGTGAGCAACTTCAGTATTTGATCGGCTAGTTCCATAGGCCTCACCCCCTTTCGCATTGGTTGAGCCAACACGACAAGAGGCACTGCCAGCAACCGGGACTTACATCCGCTGACACAAACACAGTAACGTATTACAAAATATATGTACAGAGGCAATCCGGCTTTTGTCGGATTGTTTTCTTATTGACCGCTCGTCGGGAAAATGGGGCCGAGAAACGAGCGAGGAAAAATCTTTCCGGAAATTTCTCTTTGTTGCCAAATGGTCACGATATTTAGCCTTATAGACATATAATCTTATATACACACAAGCATAGAAGCATAGAAGTTCCCAAAAGAAACAAAATAATATAGTCATTATAAAATTATGAGACTATGGAACAAAAGAAACTATAAGCCCCTGAACTGGGGTTTCGTAAAGGTGTCTATAGGGCATTATGAATATGAAATAAAAGAATAGAGTGACAAAATCATTATATGTATTATCAATTATGAATTTTTCTCGAAAACAAGGGTTCTTTCGTAACAGAAAATCAACGGAGCTATGGAGGCGACGGGGGTCGAAATTATCGATTTCTGACAAATGGTCAACAATGAATGCCCAGTACGAGGGTCATTTTTGAAACCGTCCCGACTTTACATCGTTGCCAATTTGTAGATAATACTTCATGAACAAAAACGCTCTTTGGCACCACTGCGCCCTAAGAGCGGAAGCGACGATTTGAAAGTGTAGGAAAACCGCCGTTTCATCAGGAGAAACGGCAGTTGGCAAGCTTGGCGGACGGAATCAGGACCGCGCCGCGGAGCTTGAAGCGAGAAGCCGAAGCCGTCGGAATCAGGGCCGATGGGCTGAGGCGAGAGAGAGAACGAGCGAAACATGAACGAACGCAGCGACTATCGCAACCAGAACGCCGAAGCGCCTCTGACCAGCGCTTACGACGCCCCGCAGGCCCAGGCTCCCCTTGGGGCCGCTCCCGACATGGCGGGAGGTGAAACCCAGGCCGCCGTCATCAGCCGAAACGCCCCGCGCCAGCTGAACCCCATGGGCAAGGCCATCGCCGTAGTGCTCTCCGTGCTGTTGGTGCTGACCTGCTGGAACAGCTACTCCATCGAGGAGGCGCGCCGCATGATCATCGGCGACGACGCCGTCCCCATGGCCTCGGGTACGGGCGACGAGCTCCTCGACGAGGTAGACGACGACGCCCTCAGCCAAACCGCCAACGGCGAAGACGCCGAGGGCGAGGACGCCCCAGGCGATGACGCCGAGGGCGACGACGCCCAGGGCGAAAACGGCGCCGAGGAAGAGGCCCCCGAGGCCGACGAGCCCACGGAAGAGGACATCGCTGCGTTCCTCCCCGAGAACCTCGTCGACGCTGGCAAGGTCATGCCGGCGCTTTCCGATGGCACCCTGAAGCTGAACAAGGAGGGCTTCCTGACGCCCGCCACCACCTCTGAAGACGATCTTAAGGCCGCCTTTGCGGAGCGTTTCGCGTTCTCTCTCACGCCCGCCAACGCTCTGCGCGCCTCCGACGATGTCTTCCACGTGGGCAACACCAGCGTCATGCTCACGCCCTCTTTTGGCAACACGAACGTCACGTTCGACGGCGGTTATCTCGGCGGCGCCGAAGACAACGATGCCGTCGCGCTCACCTTCGAGGCGCCCTTCGTGTACGAGAAGGCCGACGGCACCTTTGCCACCACCCTCTCGGAGGAGGAGTGGAAGGCCCGCGGCGCCGACGCGAGCGATCTGCGCGCGAAGGTGGCCGTCTCGGTTCTGCCCGACGGCTGGACGGTGTACACCAAGCACGGCGAGGGCTACCTCAAGCGCACGGCCGAGGAACTCGCCGACGGTCTGTCCGGCACCGTGGTGCTTCGCTTCGAAGGCGTGCAGGACGAGAACGGCATCACCGTGAACGACACCCGCGGCCAGATGCCCGCCGGCACTCAGCTGCCCGTGGCCTTCGCGTGGCTCACCGAAGGCGTGCCCGCCGCGATGAACGTTTCCGTGAACGCCGGCTTTGCCGTGTGCTCTTACACCGCCGCCACCAACGATGACGGCACGCCGCGCGCCGATACTCTTTACTATAACTATATAGATAGTGCCGCCGCCAGCGCGGTGCTCGCCAACGCGGAGCCCCAGGCGGCCCTCGATGCCACCCTCGAGGCCGGCACCCCGGTGTTCGAAAACGAGACCGGCTGGGCGCCCTTCACGGTGACGCTGGTCGCGGGCAAGGGCAGCCTTGCCGAGCGCAGCTACACCCTGCGCGCCATCGATGCTCCCGACACCGCCGAGGGCAAGGGCGCGCTTTCGGCCGACGGCATCGTCGCCTTCGACGCCACCGGTCTTACCGCCGAAGAGCTCGCGAAGGTGAACCCGGCCGACGTGACCACCATCGAGGCGCTCGACCGCAGCCTCGCTGAAGTGTCGGTCATCTCCGACGGCGCGGGCGAGGTTACCATCACCGCCGATAAAGACGCGACCCTTTCCGTCGACGCCGTTTCGGGCGAGACGGAGAATGTGCGCACCCTCTACATCGCCGTGCCCTACGCCGCCGCCAACCTTACCGAAACTGAGGACGGCGCGGCCTACAACACCGAGGCGCCCGCTCTTTCTCTGGTGGCCGCCGAAACGGTGAAGGCCGTTCAGGAAGATAAGGTGGAAGGCGCCGCGTCGGTGAACGAGACCCTCGCCGACGAGGACGTGACCATCATCAACGACTTCGGCGCCCAGGAGGTTGCCTTCGAGAAGCCGGCCGCTCCGGAGCCCGAGCCCGAGCCCGCCCCCGAGCCCGAGCCCACCGAGCCCGAGCCCACCGAGCCCGCCGAGACGCCGGATGCGGAAGAGCCGGCAGGGGAGGAGCCGACCGACGAGGAGCCTGCGCCCTTCAGCCCGGACCTGTCCCAGGAGCCCTCGGTGGCCGCCGACAACTTCACCACCGTGCAGGACCTGTTCGCCGACACCGCCATGTTCGGCGGCGCCGACCCGCTGGCCACCTCGCTCTTCGCGATGAGCAGCTTCACGGGCGGCATCTCCACGTTCTCGCTCGTGCCCACCAAGGGCGCGTCGGCCCTCACCCAGAAGCACTTCGATCCGAACCTGGGCCTGGGCGGCTCGGGCTTCGGCAACGACTTGGGCGGCAACACCTACCTTCTGAACGACAAGGACGCCCCCTCCATATCGCTGCAGATCAAGTCCGAGGTGTCCGACGGCTTCATGGGCGGCTACACGCTCGACACCGCCGACCCCAGCGGCTACAGCAAGATGGCCACGAGCCTTGTGGTGAACATCCCCTATCTGTATCAGAAGGGCGAGAACGCGGGCGCCCTGGCCTCTACCTACGACTTTGCTGACTGGGTGAAGAACAACAACGGCATCGGCTATACCTATATTAATGAAGAGGGCAATAAGGTCGCGGCCGACAAGTCCCAGGCGCGCTACTTCTCCGTACTTATTAATAAGTCGGTCATCAACCGCTGGTACGTGTATCTGGAAATCGACAAGGCGGGCTCCAAGCGCGTGCCGCTGGACACGATCATCTCCCAGGGCTTCAGCGAGAAGGAGTGGGAAGAGGCGCTGGCTGCCTCCACGCTTACGCAGAAAGAGCGCGAGGAGTACCAGGACATCGACTTCACCAACGGCTTTACCGGCCGTCTGCGCTTCGTGTGGCACGGCCCCCAAGATCCGTCCAACATCATGACCGGCTACTCCTGGCAGATGGACATGTCGACCCGCTTCAGCTACTACCCGCAGCTCGACATCAAGATGAACGGCACCATCCCCGAGAACGCCGGCGGCACCATCACCATGGGCGGTACCTGCTACTCCTACACCGACGGCTCCGGCAAGCCCTACTACCCGACGCTCAACGGCACCTCCTCGGGCAAGGCCACGCCGGGCACGCCCTTCGAGGCGGCCGAGGGCGAACCGGGCAACCAGACTATTCGCAAGATCACGCTGCTGAAGACGAACCTGTCGTGGAAATCTACCTACGAGGCCATCTCCAACAACGTTATGTACGACCGCTACAATTATATGGTATACAAGGTCACCACGAAGAACGACTCCGAGGGCACCTCTGAGATCGACCGCGTGCAGTACTTCTTGAACGCCATGGCCGAAGAGCGCGACGCCGGCGAGGGCCTGACGCGCGAGGACCAGATGACCTGGCTTGCCAAAGACAACAAGGCCATCGGCAACCCGAAGTACTACAAGAGCGGCACGACGTGGGAGTACGGTACCACGAACGCCACGAAGGTAACCGGTGCCGGCGGCGGCATCACCTCCGGCTCCGATGACGAGGGCACGGCCTACTACCGCGGCGTTCCCAACGAGGGCGGCGTGCTCATCTACGACACCAGCGAGTGGACCGAAGATGACTACAAAAAGCTCGACGTCGTGAACTTCAGCAACCTCGATGAGATCATGAATAAGTACAACACGGTGAAAGTGGCCGAGGGCACGCGCGATGCCGACGGCAACCCCATCGTGAACACCCCGTCGATGCCCTATCAGACCACGGGCCAGGCCGGCCGTATCGTGGTCACCATGGGGGAGAACGACGGCGGCCACCTCTATCCGGAAAAGGTAATCAAAGAGACCAACATCAAAGAGGTCGACCCCGATGCCCACTCCGAGATCACGCTGCTCGTGGCCGTTCCCTTCACCACGAACGTGAAGCTGCAGCGCGCCACGAACCAGAAGCTGCCCGTCGTGCAGTGGGATAGCGACAAGCACGACAAGAACGGCTCGTACTACCATGTGAGCATGAACCCGCTGACAACCATCTTCTTCGGCAAGCTGGGCGACGACGACTACTCCTGGTCCGACAGCCCCGCCCGCTTCGCGGCTCGCTTCCACGAGCCCGAGAACGGCCTGGAGATGAACAAGTACGTCGAAGAGACGTGGCAGGGCGCCGTCAACGAGGCCACCAAGCGCCCCGCGGTGGAGCAGGTGGAGAACACCGAGCACAGCTATTTGGGCTACCCGGTCTCCTACGTCATCACCAACTTCAAATCTACGGGCAACATGCCGCTGTACGGCGCCAACGTGAACAAGGTCTCCGTGGGCCCCGAGATTGAAGAGCAGCTGCCGAACTACTTCAAGCTGTACAACCTGGAATTCGAGGTGGACCGCGAGGAGGGCCAGACCGGTCCGCTGTCCTTCTCGAACTACTTCGACGACAACGTCGTCGATTTCCCGGGCTTCGGCACCGATGGCTGGTCCGGCTCGGTCGCCCAGTTCGAGGTGGCCTACACCACCACGCCCGACCCCAACAAGCCCGATCAGATCCTCGAACAGAAGCAGTGGATCAACCTGGGCACGCCGGTGAAGGACGAGGCCGCCTCCACTAACGATCGCCTCGTGTACCGCCTCGGCGGCACCGACGAGGCCACGAGCCTCTACAAGCTGATGGCCGACCGCCGTCTCGGCACGAGCACCGAGGGCATCGGCGCCCTGCCCGGCGCGGGCGTCAATGACTACAACTTCACCGGCCGCATGCGCATCGTGCTGCGCGGCCCCATGCAGCGCGACACGGAGTTCCCCATCCGCATCCGCGTCAACGGCGTGCTCACCGTGCCCGACCAGTACTACGACAACCTGGCCATCGCCAAGTACACCAAGCGCGTCTGGTCGCTGGCCGGCGCCACCCCGCAGTACGCCGTGGAGTCGCCCTTGGAAGACCCCGAGTCGACGGCCAGCTTCTGGAACAGCGTCCCGCCCGAGCCGACGCTGAAGGCCTACGCCATCAACACCTCGAAGGACATCCTGTTCGACGAGTCGAAAGATGCTATTCTCGCGCCCTACGACAACGTGAACGAGGCCAACAACAAGAACCAGCCCATCTTCGACCGCTCCGGCGCGGGCTGGCGCTTCGAGCTGAACAACAACGCCATGTCCATGATGATCCCCGCGTCCATCACCATCGGCGATGTGTACAACTCCTCCG
Source organism: Adlercreutzia shanghongiae (assembly GCF_035830635.1). NCBI lineage: Bacteria > Bacillati > Actinomycetota > Coriobacteriia > Eggerthellales > Eggerthellaceae > Adlercreutzia > Adlercreutzia shanghongiae. The sequence goes on from NZ_JAYMFI010000005.1 coordinate 12,515, forward strand.
CCAGCTCCGTGGTGCCCACGGCCCCCACGGGCTTCGACGCCACTAAGATCGGCATCTCCCAGGACATGCTCGCCGATACCGATATCGATTCGGTGACCATCACGTACTGGGCGAAGGACAACCCGCTGGCCACCACCTGGTCGAAGAAGACCGTCACCTACACCATGTACGACGAGTCGGGGGAGGTGCTGCCCGAAGAGGCCGAGACCGGCCTTAGGCAGTTCCAGGAGTACGAGCGCGACCGCAAGGGCAACTATAAACTGGATGCCAGCGGCGAAAAGATCCCCTACGGCCTGGAGATTCTTCCCAAGGACTGGAACGACGGCTACCTCATCGGCGTGAAGGTGAAGTTCAAGTCCATCAAGGGCTCTCATGAAATCGATAAATCACATAAACATTATGTCGAGATTCAGGGTACCCCCAAAGAGCTGGACAAGATGACCCTCACGGGCACCTTCAAGACCGATTACGAGGACATCTACTCGCCTTTGGCCTCCTTCAACGAGTCGGCCACGGCCTCGGCCACCTTCAAGTCCCGCAAGGCCCCCTACGTGCTGGAAGTGGACGCCCAGGGCATGCGCGAGAGCAAGTTCCCGGGAGACGCGGACGCCATCACCGGCGACGTGGAAACCATCGCGGTGGGCGACCAGGAGTACGTGGTGGACGACCATGACCATTACTTCCTGTGGAAGAAGGACGCCAGCGGCAAGGTGGTCACCGACGAGTACGGCGAGCCGGTGCCCGACACCTCGAAGTGCTACGAGCTGGACGGCACCCTGGTGCGTGACAGCGACGTGCACGAGCCCATGGAGTTCCAGGGCTACATCGGCAACACCGGCAGCGGCTGGCGCATCAAGGTGTCCAACGACTCCGACTTCGCCATCGGGCCCGCGGTGCTCTCTGCCGGCCTCATGCTGAACACCAACATCAAGGACGAGGTGGCCACGGTCAACAAGTCCATCCCCTATATGCACAACAAGCTGGTGAACTACGACGCCGAGGGCATCGCCATCAGCCCGAAGCTGTTCACGCCCGAGGAGGAGACCGTCGAAAACGAGGACGGCTCCACGGAAAAGGTCATGCGCCTGAAGGGCGGCATTCTGGACGATCTGGAGATTCGCTACTGCGCGAACAACCAGGACGCCAACAGCAAGGAAGAGGCCGCGCCGTTCGTGATCGACGGCCTGAAGCTGCGCGCCGCCACCGACACGCTCACGGAAGACGACTACGAGCAGGCCGACCCCGACAAGACCGACGCCAGCCAGCTGAAGCCCATCCCCAGCAAGGACGATTTGAAGAACGAGGGCATCTACGTGGATGAGGCCACGGGCTTCCTCGTCATTGAGTCGAAGGCATGGGCGGCGGCCACCCGCTACATCGTGGGCTACAACCTGCACTTCACCAACTTCGGCTACGGCATCACCCAGGCCGACAACGCCTATGTGGACCTCTACGGTACGGTGAAGAACACCGCCCAGATGGAAATCGGCGCCGTGTGGGCCACCGACTACCCGAACCCGAAGTGGAACACCGGCTCCCATGACCCGGCCATGCTGGAGGGCGCGCCGTACCCGGCCAAGGGCATTCCCATCGTGAAGGCCGGCGCCAACCTCTCCGAGGACCCGACCATTCGCCACGAGGACACCGGCGGCCGCGACGACTGGCAGTGGACGAGCGGCGCGAAGAAGGGCCTGAAGCAGAAGGCCTACTACGACTACGAGTCCGGCTACAAGGTGTATCTGGGCAACGACACCCGCTACGACATCTCGCTGGGCGGCTCGCTTACCTTAGGCCCCCTGCCGCTGGATGTGCTCGGCGACGACCGCATTCCCGGCTCCAAGACCAAGCTCGTCGACTACGAGACCCGCGGGCTGCGCCTGTCCCACGAGCTCTTCCAGCTGACCGATTCGGCCGTTATCGAAAGCGAGGGCCTCGAGAGCACCGCCACCACGGCCGGCAAGCTGATGGATATCGAGCTGTACTACTACGACAGCTCCGAGGAAGACCGCGACAAGGCCATCATCGCGGCGAAGAAGGCGGCTGCCGCGGCGGTCAAGCCTTTGGTGAACGAGTACGAGAACGTGCGCACCTTCTCGCTCAAGCAGCTGGTGGACTACATCAACCAGAAGAAGTTCTCCTACGATGGAAACCTCACCCTGCACACCACCACGCCGGCCGACGAGGGCCTGGCCTCTTACGATAAGCCCGACTGGTGGAACGACGACTACTGCACCGTCACCAGCGAGGGCGACATCATCATCGGCTGGGACGTGTGGGATCAGGGCTTCCTCATCGGCATGAAGCTCGACTACGCCACCTTGAACCGCTACGTCACCGAGAAGACCAACGCCCATGTGGAGTTCATCGGCGGCACCTCCAACCGCGGCGACTTCACCTTGAACGCCAAGTTCAAGACCCGCCAGGCCATTGAAGAGTGGACCCGCTCCTGGGAGAGCGACGCCACCCTGCACTCGGTGCTGCCTCCCATCCGCCCGAACACCGCCATCGGCGCCTACGGCTACGAGGCCGGGGCCGACGATACGCCGGCCAAGGAAGATGTTGCCTCCAAGCACGTAAATTACGCCATCATGGATAAGAAGACGGCGGAGACCAGCTCGTCGGATCAGCTGAACAGATTCCGTGATAACTATTGGAATCAGTACCCGGCTTGCGCGAGTGAGGTAACTCTCGATAAGCCCATTTCGTTCCGCAATGAGTACAACTCGGGCTATCGCGCCGAGGTCATCAACGATTCCGGCTTCCCGATGTACTTAGGTGCCACACTCACTATCGGCAATCTTACGCCGCGCTGGGACGACTACGGACAGGCGAAGGATAAGACCATCGGCTTCCGCACGAGCGTCCTGTCTTTCTCCAAGGGCTTGATGGATAACTCCCAAATTGAGTTCATTAAGATTAAATCGGTGCCGCAAGGTACTAAATACAAGTCTGGACAAGGCCTCAAAGCAGATTTGATTGACCCGCCGACTCTTGCTACCGAGAAGATTCTCTGGTGGGAGGATCAGCCTGATGGCACCCAGGGCTTGAAGTCGATGCTTGCCGACGTGAATAATGCAAACGTCACTCAGGACGCGAATGGCAATATGCTTATCTCCTCGAAGCTCTGGAATCAGTTCGAGCTGTTCTACGTGGAAGTGCACTTCTTTAAAGTGAACGAGCGTGTAACTCGCGATACAAAAGCTTGGGTCGACCTGTTTGGCTACTCTATCGATTCCTGTAACGTAACCTGGGGTACCGATCCTTATCATACCGAAACGCGAATTACCTATCCTGAGGGCGACAGCTACCGTCAGTTCCATATTGGTGAGACCCACGGTTGGGGCTGTGGCGGCGGTTGGCCCAATAAGGAGGAAATTGCTCGACGTTACATCGGATATCGCTCTTATGTTGATAACTACTATGTGGTGATTGAGGGAGATACCGAATTTAAGGCTACCTATCCTAATAGCGCATGGAACAAGCTTGAGCAAGCTGGTGTGGATCATAATGGCGCGCCGCAACCCGTGAATAAGCCCAACGCTGACGGGGAGCAGACCTGGGCCAATGACCAGGCAAATCTTTATGCCATCGCCGGTATGCCGTTGCCGCGAATTACTGCCAAGGCGTACTTTGACACAACGAAAGATGCCGCCCAGGCTATCGCCTCAGATGCTCCGTTAAACCTTTCGGTCGCTAATACTGCGAATGCCAATGACGGAACCAACACCGATGTGGGTGCCAAGGCCTATTGGGGTGACGAAGGCGCTGGCTATCGCTTTAATCTGTCAAATATCGGCAACAACTACAAGGGTAAACCGGCTCGCGATATGTTCGAGTCCGAGTTGCGCATTGGTACGAGCAGCACCCATAAATACGATAATGAATTCTACGATGGAGGAACTCCTGGCGATACTTCTTACGCTGACCGCCCCTGGGGCCAGGAAATTGCTAACTCCGCCGTACCCGGTCGCGATGATGTTGAAGAGTATGAGCAGGCGGTGCGTGGCTTCCAGACTAAGGCAATCATGCTTAACGAGTACCTGCTGTCCATGACGGAATTAAGCTATGTCACCTTTACGTATTACGAGAAAGAAGATCCGACTAATCGCACTACAACGCCGGGCAACTTACCGACAGAGAAGAAGTATTTGCGTCTTGTACTTGATGAGAAGATCGATGTTCCCACTAAAGCCGAGGATGGCACGGTCACCTCAAACCGTGTGACCAAGACGGTTACTGAGGGCACGGAAGACAGCGCGATAACCATAACCGAGGTTCACATGAATCCCAAGGAGTTCACCGATGAGTTCGTGAACGCCAACGGCGACATGGTCATCCCGCGCTCGGTGTGGAACGATGGCTTCCTCACCAACGCCGTGGTGCGCTTCCATCGCGTGAAGTGCGGCATGGAAGCCGAGAAAGCCTTTGCGGATGTATGGGGCTTCGCCGATGACGTGCGTGACATGCCTCTTTCCGCTTGGTTCGGCTGCACTTACGACTATAACGACTGGCACTATAAGTACGTCTCGTACGACAAGAACAATGAGCGTATGCCAGCAGTCTTCGGTCGCAATCTCAAGGGCTACGATGAAGATTGGTGGGCGACTACTTGGAACTACAGCGATGGAGTGCGCCGTGTCCCCTACGGTTACCGCGGTTTGGGAACGTACGGGAACGCCTCGCCACTTCATCAAGAGCCGAGCAATGATCGCTATGGATTTACTCGCATTGGCACGCTGCTTTATTACAAGGGCGGACGCGAGCAGATTGGTTACACATCTGATGGCGACAAAAATGCTCCGGTAAACGAACGCCAGGTTGCTGACTACACTACCTATTGGACAGCCGACGACGTATTCAGCTACGGCGCTGTAACGGCGTTTATCTACGGCCGTCCCTATGAGGTGAACGAGAAGGTTGTCCCCGAGACGTTCATGCGCTCCACGGGCGTGACTGCTGAGAAGGGCTACGATGACACGGCGGCTGGTGCCGACCAGACCTCCAAGCTGGCCAAGGCCCAAGAGACCCGCGCTTATTACACCGAGGACGGCTCCGGCTTCCGCTTTACGCTCACCAACGATAAGGCCGCCGTCACGGCGACGAGCGACCCTGGTGCCCTGGCGCCTTCTAACTATATGCACAAGGCCTACTTCTCCACCTCGAAGATTCCGTTTGTGGAGGACGCCGATGCCACCGACGACAAGAAGCGCTACGTGAACTTCCACACCGAGAGCATCGCCCTTTCCAAGGAGCTGTTCGATGTGGTGGGCTACAAGGACAAGACGGCCGTGGCCGACCGCGCCGGTGTGAAGGACCTCACGCTGTACTGGCGCGAGTACAAGGCCGCCGCCGACAGCAAGCTGACTATCAAGGGCTCGGACCTCGAGGCCATCGCCACGGGCGTTTTGGAAGAGACCGGCGCCGACGGCACGAAGCGCTCCACGCTGTCCGATGACGAGTGGATCAACGCCGAGAACGCCCGCGTGTACAAGGACGCCAAGGGTCGCGTGCACGTGGTGCGCCTGGTGAACGAGAAGGACGCCGACGGCAACGACATCATGGTGGGCGAGGGCGACGCCGCCAAGCCCAAGAAGGTCGACGGCCCTGAAATCATGTACGTCCAGGAAGACGGCGACCTCATCATCACCGAGGACATGTGGGACGGCTGGTACTTCCGCAACCTGGAGATGCATCTGCGCAACTTCCAGGGCCAGGTGACCAAGGACAGCCGCGCCTTCGTGGAGTTCTGGGGCACGGGCAGCTGGCGCTGGGTCGGTCACAACGTGGCCGCCATGCTGCGCACCGACTGGATCACCGGCTGGTGGAACACGAACAACCAGAACACCCAAACCGACGCCAACAGCAGCTACGGCACCCTCATCGTGAACGACGCCTTCAACGCGGCGTGGAAGGGCAACGAGACGCTGAACAACTACACCCGCTGGGACTATCACTGGAAGTACACCAACACAAATACCGGTGACGGCTACTATGGTCAGTTCGATATGGGCACGGGCACCTACAACGTGTTCTCCAAGTACCACAAGGGCCTTGCGCCCTATGCCCATACGGCCTACGCGAACCTGAACATCGCGCTTCTGCCCGTGCGTCCGAAGGTTGAGATGTGGGCCTACAAGGACGCCTCGGCCAACAACCTCGCGCACAACGACCTTACGGCCAAGTACGAGACCGACCGCACCACCGGGGCGAGCTCGTATCGCTCCCGCGCCGACTGGGGCACCCAGCCGCGCGCCTACTTCCATGACGAGTCGGTGGGCTACCGCGCCGTGGTGACCAACGATTCGCGCTACGACATCGATGCGGGCGTGAAGCTCACCTTGGGCACCCTTACGCCGAACTCCTCGAACCTGGCCCCGGCGCTGCTCGGCAACGTGGGCTTCCGCACCACGAAGCTGTCGCTGTCCCGCGCGCTGTTCGATGCCGGCCAGAAGACCGTGTACATGAAGGACGGCAAGGAGGTGGAGGCGGGCACCGCCGGTGCGGTGGCCACCACGCGCAACGCCATCAAAAAGATCACCTTCCAGTGGTACGACCGCGACGCCAAGGCGACGCGCAACACGCTCACCGTGACGAGCAACTACGGCTCCAGCAGGGCGGACGACACGACGACCCATTGGGACAACCTCGGCGGCCACCGTGCCCGCGCGGGGCTGCCGGTGTACGCCAACGGCTACTCCACGACCAAGACCGACGGCACGCCGCTGCGCACCACCAGCTACAGCGGCGCCCGCGTGGCCAGCTGGTTTGCCGGTACGGGCGACATCAACGAGTGGCTGAGCGTGGAAGGGGAGACCTTCTACACCTACGACGCCGCCACCGATGCCTATACGCGCGTCACCGCCGCCGACGGCAGCCAGGCTGCGGGCCTTGATGTCTTCAACGCCCAGACGGCCGCCGGCCAGCTCTACATCGCCGACGGCGCGAACAGCTACATCAAGGTGACCGTGCAGGCCCTCACCGACGACGGCGACGTGTTCGTGCCCGCCGACGAGCCCGAGACGCCCGAGGGCGGCGAGGGCGCCGGCGAGACGCCGGCTGAGCCTGCCCCCGCACCCAGCGTGTTCGAGTACCGCTTCACCGAGGCGGCTTCTCTGGCCGGCATCACCGTCACCGATAACGGCGATGTGGTCGTCGATCCCTCCAAGTGGCTCGGCGGAGACTTGGCCAGCGTGACCATCGAGTACGACTGGTACAAGGGTCTGGGCAAGGGCTACGCCTCCTCGGCCACGGCCAGCAAGAAGGCCTACGTGGACTTCTTCGGCTACTCCATCGACTCGCCCGACGTGGACAAGGTGAACGCCATCCGCGACACCTGGTGCATCAACGACGGCTTCGACGCCAACGACGGCGGTGCTGTGACCTCCGACATGGACTGGTTCTACGACATCATCGACCTGCCGGCCAACTTCCACACCACCTACAACAAGCGCACCGTTACCTGGAACGGCAGCACGCCGACCTACAACGGCACGAACTGGGACAACTTGGCCGGTCGCACGAGCTCAAGCTACAACGAGAATGAGCACAACGGCTGGTCCACCTACACGGCCAACGGCTATGGCGAGCTGAACCACACCTACGATTACGGCGAGATGTTCGCCCACATGCCCGCTTCCTCCCAGAAGGTGGTGGGAAAGACCTTCTTCGCCGACAGCCCCAAGCCGCTCATCTCCGACACGGCGACGCTTTCCGACACCACGCGCACCTACCTGAACTACTACGGTGCCGGCTGGCGCTTCACCTACACCAACTACGCCAACCCCACCAACGTGTTCCGCTCCAACAGCAACATGACCCATCAGTGGAACTACGCGGCCAACATCTACGACCGCGACTACGAGATGTTCGACAGCTACATCGAGATCGGCGCCATGCCGGCCGATAAGGTGCCCGACGGCGACGCCGGCAAGGCCACTTACAACAAGGTGAAGGACGAGCGCTACGAGTACGCCAACGACTACCGCAGCTTCGATGCCAAGTACGTCACCCTGACGGCAGGCCTGTTCAACGCCGCTACCTGGAGCAAGCTGGGCACCACCCGCGGCAACGCCGTGAAGAAGATCACCATCACGGCCATGCCCGCCGCCCCGCGCACCGATATGGCCACAGACGACGACGAGGAGGCCGACCCAGCCTCGCTGACCGGCGGTCTTCCGCTCACGGCGGCGGCAGGGGAGACCGACGATGCGAACGTGAAGTCCACGGAGACGACGACGAACGCCGACGGCACCACCACGGTGACGGTCACCTACCTCGACGGCCACACCAAGGCCACCACCTCCGGCACCGGCGTGGCCACGGTGGTCGTGTACACCTATGACCTGGCCAACATCGTGGCCAACGGCGCCTTCTACGACAACGGCAACGCCGCCACGGGCAACTTGGTTGTGCCCTGCACCCTGTGGGACAAGGCCTACCTGTCCAAGGTGCGCGTGGATATGGCGCACTTCAACGCCGGCGTGAAGGAAGCCGACAAGGCCTCCATCGAGGTGCTCGGTGCTGCCGACGTCTCCAAGAAGAACGTGACGCTGCAGTCGGTGTTCAACACCAACTACAAGGAGAACGGCTATTTGGATGGCGCCGCGAACGCGGGCAACTGGGATCACCAGACCGACCTCTACGGCACCTACAGCGGCGTTATCAACGGCAGCCACTACACGTCCAACGGCACGAACTACACCGTGAGCAACAGCCTGACGAATCAGGGCTACACCCTTGATAAGTACAGCCGCACAGCCCCGGTGAGCAAGGCGCTGGGCGACGGGCTGTACGGCTACACCTACCAGCACGTTTCCAACGGCATGGACCGTGCCGACTCGGCCACTCTCGTGCCGCAGGTCGATCCCATCAAGCCCAGCATCGAGGTGCGCTCCCTCGTGAGCGAGGAGGCCCCGGCCGATTCCGGCTCCTACGTGGAGTACGACAAGCAGAGCGCCGGCTCGAACACGAAGGACTACCGCTGCGTGGAGACCCTGCTCGGCACCGAGAACTCCGGCTGGCGCTTCTATCTGAGCAACAACTCCGCCTATGCGCTGGACCACAGCCGCTTTACCGCCTCGGGCATGTACTCCGAGATGGTGGATGGCGAGTGGCGCGGCTTCGATCTGAAGACCATCACCTTCAACGAGCCCATGCTCTTGGCCCTGCTCGCCGAGAAGATCGACGACATGGACGCGGTGCCCCCCACCTACGACCCCGATCCGGTGAAGCGCCTTGAGCAGGAAGTGGCGGAGCTCGACATCTTGAGCCGCTACAACAGCCATGCGGTGACCGACGCCACCAAATCGAAGATGGCGAGCCTCACCGAGGAGCAGATGAAGCAGCTCCTCGAGGGCTACACCATCGACCTGTACACGGTGAAGCGCGACGACGCCACGGCCGTCAACACCGCTGCCACCAAGAACGCCAACGGCAGCTACCCGGCCAAGGTGCCCGCTTCTCCCACCTACACGGTGAAGCTGTCCGACTACGTGAAGCAGGTGGACGTCATCGTGCAGCAGAAGGGCGCCGACGGCAAGCTGCAGGACGTGAAGACCACCCAGTGGGTCGTGCAGATTCCCGCGGCCCAGGGCTGGAACGGCGAGAGCAGCGACAACTGGCCCGGCACCTACGTGCTGAAGACCGTCATGCACCTGCCCTCCTTCGCCTCGTCGGTCACTTTCAACCGCCTGTCGTCCACCTACCTGGGCGTCTACGGCGGCCAGGAGCCCTTCATCGACTTCCACGGCGTGCCTTCCCGCGCGGTGCACATGACGCTGTCCGGCAAGTTCTCCACGGAGTACAAGACCGATTCCTGGAACGGCGAGCTTTCCAAGGACAACAACGCCTACACCACCACCTTCGAGGGCACCAACGACTCAAGGACCAACAGCATCACCACCTGGTCCTGCATGATCCCGCTGACCGCCGAGCCGGCCATGCGCACCACCTTCAACTGGTCCGGTGGCAAGACGCGCGAGACCCACTACACGGTGTCGGTGGCCGAGGCGGGCTACAACCTCATCACGGCCTCCGATATCGCCAACCCGCGCTCCCTGGCGAGCCGCGTGGGCTACGTGCCCTACCGTTGGGGCGACGATCCGCGCATCGTGGCCGACGAGCCTCTGCAGAAGCGCACCGAGTCGGCCTTCTACAAGTACACCCTTGAGAACCCGACCCGCTCCCAGGCCGAGAACGGCTACCTCGACCTTACGCTGAGCAACGTGAGCAAGATCACGAAGAACAACGTGGCGGAGTGGCGCGGCTTCATCGGCACCCAGCTGCAGATCGACGGCTACTACCGCTATGCCGTGGGCGACAGCAAGCGCAAGATGCTGCTGCCCGCCGATTTCGAGGGGGAGAACGCGAACCGTCCCACCGAGTGGTACAACCGCGGCGGCAAGATCAGCAAGCTCGAGATCTTCCGCGCCGACCAGACCATCTTCCACGACGGCGACGAGCACAAGGTGGGCAACGTGGTGGTGTCCACGGCCACGCCCATGGCCACCATCCCGCTCGACCAGGCCGCCCTGGAGTCGCTTTTGTCCAGCACGCCGAAGGGCTCCTACGGCACGCTTGTCATCGAGCTGGATCAGAAGTCGCTTGCGCCCTACATGAACATCGACCCGTCCACGAACAAGAAGTTCGTCTACGGCGCCGTGGGCACGGTGCGCCTGTCCTACGACACCATGGCCGCCAACATGATGATCTCGAACTTCAACGGGGCGGTGTACTCCGGCGCCAACACGGACAAGACGGACAACCACGACACGGTGGGCGTCTACGACACCGACCGTAACGACAGCAAGGACGGCACGGCGTTCATCGCCCGCATCTACGGCAAGGTGATGACCCACGGCGTTGAGTCCTCGACGGCCAACACCTTCAACAACACCATGTCGTCGACGACCTACTACTTCCCGAAGACGGCCTACTACGGCAACATCGGTCGTTCCGAGACCTGCTCGGTGTACCTGACGCCCTACAACGCCACCTCCACGGCCAGCGTGTTCAAGCAGAACGACACGCGTCCGACCCAGACGCCGGCCGGCGGAGTGACCACCTACACCCGTGCCGAGAACATCTCCACGTCCACGGTCAACGACTACACCACGTTGGCGGGCAAGGCCTCAAGCACCATCAACAGCGAGCTGGCCGGCTCTGCCTCCCAGCGCACCGCCATCGAGGTGGCCAACAAGTCCACGGGCAACGGCTACGAGTTCACCTACCGCAACGTCACCCGTGCCCGCTCCGATGCGGCCACACTGACCATGCGCATCGACAGCGTCTCCATGAGGGCCAAGGAGATGCTCACCACCGACGCTTACGAAGAGGGCGATCTGGATACCCGTCCGTTCTACAAGAACTACGGGGTGGTGCGCGGCTTTAAGACCGCCGAGCTGAACTTCGGCACGGCCCTTACCCGCATGGGCACCTTCACCAAGGCCCGACTCACCTTCCTGCAGCCCAACGGCCAGAAGTTCGTGCTGTCCCTGACGCCGGTCGACTTCGCCGGCCTCAAGAACGCCGACGACACCTACACCATCAACTTCCACGACGATTTCGTGGTCGGGGGCAAGACGGTGCGCTCGCTCACCACGGCCGGCAAGATCGTGATGGACACCACGGCTTCGTACCCCATCACCACGGGCAGCGACCTCACCTACACCCTGGACGACTGCTATCTGTACCAGGTGGACTTGGACTACAGCAACCTGGAGCCCTCCTGGCGTCCGAACATGGGTGCTGCCGACGCGACGGAAGACGCCAACAGCCTGCTTACCATGAAGGCCGAGGGCAAGGCCGACTGGTACAACTCCGCGGGCAACGTGGACTCCTCCTGCTCGAACGTCTACAGCAGCGGCAACAGCACGTACTACCCCCACAACGACCTGCTGCACACCCGCATCTACCTCACCCAGACCGGCGCTCACGACACCCGCGCCTCGGTGCAGAAGTGCGCCGCGCTTTCCGTGCCGCGCCCGGCTCTGGAAGTGCACAGCTACATCCGCTACGGCAAGACCGCCGACTACACCGAGACGAGCCGCTCCGACAGCGCGTGTTCCGATGGCAACCGCACCGAGGTGACGGTGCCCTACGCCAAGACCTTCCGCTTCTGGGCCCAGCTGCGCAACGAGCCCCGCTCGGGCACCCAGGCCTATTCCAAGCTGGACGACACCGACGTCACCTTCGCGTTCCCCATGGATTGGGAGACCTTCTACACCGAGAAGAAATCTGTTGTTGACAATCCTGTTGAAGGCGTGGTCTCTGGTCAAACCAGTGCTTTCACTGGCTTCCATATGATACAGGCCACCATCATGAGCTCCTACATCAAGTGCTTCCCTGATGCCAAGGTGGGTAAAATCCGCATCTGGGGTTACTCCACAGAACAGCTCTCTGAGCGTGAACTGAGCGGTTTGCCGAAGAAGCCGACGGAAGTAAAGAAGGCCGTGCTCAAGCCCTACTACGACGGCGACAAGCTGGCCGGCTGGGAGCTGGAGTACACCACGGGCTTCGCTGACGACAAGGACGGCTTCCGTGAGGCTGCCGCCAACAGCATCGAGAAGGCCGGCGGCGCCTACCCGGAGACGCGTATGCTCTTCCCGCTGGATAGCGACGGCAACTTCACGCTGACCGAGGACGAGGTCTGCAACAAGCTCGGCATCGAGATTCCCACCCAGCTGCAGCTGTTCAGCTGGAAGGACATGGCCGAGGATGCTGTTGACTATGCGAACCAGAACGTCTTCATCACCGGCTATACCGACTCCAACTTCGAGACCCAGCGCACTATTTCTGTGACGACGCAGAACCATATGGACTGCCTGCGCGAGCTGCCGCTCGATCTGCCGTTGTACTCCGGCACCCTGCACACCAATACGGTGTACGGTTCCTCCAACACCGCTGCCGACAACTACATCGTCCAGCGCTTCGACCGCTCGCTCATCTTCGTGTCGAAGATGTACTACGACGCCGTGAGCCGTGCGGCCTACGCCGACGTGAACTCCGGTGAGGATGTCACGGACAAGAGCGACTCGGTGGTGGAGAAGAGCCTGCTGGAGAAGGTTATCCGCAAGCCCTGGATCGTGGAGGACTACACCGGCGACGAGGGCGATTACGCCAACCCCGACGTGGATGCCGACAGCCCGCTGCGCGATACGGCTCGCTGGATGCTGGAGAGCGCCGACTACGAGATCTACAACTGCGAGTTCGACGAGAACGGCAAGCCCGATCTGAGCACGCTGGTGGCAGGGGAGGTCGTCTACGAGACGAGCGACCCGGTTTACGCCGAGGACGGCACCACCATCATCACGCCGGCCGTGCCCAAGGGCTGCGTCATAAGCGTCACGCAGATCCAGGAGGCCGAGAGCGCCGACGAGAACGGCGAGGGCGGCCATGGCCCGCGCGTGCGCGTCGTCGTGTCCTCCGGTCCCACCCAGACGGTGGACCCCTCGGAGGCCCTCGCGGCCATGACCGGTTCTCCCTGGGAGCTTGAGGTGGCCGAGGGCGATCCGGAGCCGGATTACGATGCCGACGCGGAGAACGCCTCCGAGGAGCTCAAGCAGACTGTCCGTTGGCAGCTGGGCAACCTCGGCTACACCGTGTGGGAGACCACCCAGGAGTTCTCCGACGACTATGCCGCCGGCACGGTCATCAAGGTGGAGACCTACGAGCCCGAGCAGCCCATCGAGGGCGTCAAGTACGTCGTCGTGACCGTCTCCAAGGGCAAGAAGGGCGAATTCGAAGATTACATCTCTCAACCATATAATGATGTAATGGAGGCTCTCGGCAAGCTGACCGACGAGACCACGGGCAAGGCCTTCCGCTTCGCCGACCCCATCTACCAGGCCGATGACGCCTTCCTTACGGATACCGTCATGAATATCGAGCGCGTGGCCGATGTGGTGGAGCACGAGACCATCCGGACCCCGGTGCTCGACGAGAACAACGACCCCACCTATGACGACGAGGGCAACCAAGTCTTCCAGGACACCGACGTTGAGGTGCGCTACCCGTGCCTGCAGCTGACCGTGTGCTCCGGCAAGACCGAGAAGACCCGCGAGGCCGAGCTGTTCACCGAGCAGCAGTCCAAGACCCTGGCGGCCGTGCTTGAGGCGCTGCGCGCCGAGGGCTACACCATCGACTACACCGAGGGCGGCTCGGGCGATTCCGGCGAGGAAGGCGGCGACGGCGAGGAGGGCGGCGACGACACCTCGACCACCGAGCCTACGGGCACCGGCGTGGTGTACGCCGAGAACGACGACATCGCCGTGGGCAGCGTCATCTCCGTCGAGCGCGTGGGCGAGTTCACCGCCTACGGCGACGGCGAGCTGAAAATCACCGTGTGCTCCGGCAAAACGCGCGACACCCTGCTGAACGAGCTGTTCGCAAGCCTGCGCGGCATGGAGATCGAGGACGCCATCAAGGCCATCGAGGCCGAGGGGCTCACCGTGGACGAGGACTACCTCTATGAGGCGAGCGACCCGGTCTACGAGGCTGACGGCACCACCATCAAGGTGCCGGCCGTGCCCATGGGCAAGGTGCTCTGCGTGGAATACAAGGTCACCGTGCCCGAGCCGGCCGAGGGCGAGGAGCCCTCTGAGCCGGTGATCGACAAGACGTGCGTGGTGCTCTACATCTCTGCGGGCCCGAGCCCCGAGGAGCCCTCCGGCTCTATCACCACCCCGCCTCTGACCGGCGGCACGACGAGCACCGAGCCCGACTACTTCGATTGGACCGAGGTGCTCAAGGGCACGGCCTCCAGCCAGCGCTTCACCAACTACACCACCGGTTCGAATGTGTCCGGCGGCAATACGGGCCATCATCCGGGCCACTCCGGCTGCTGGGGCTCCTCGGCCGACGAGGGCACCGGCGACATCTCCATCGGCTACAAGGGCCAGGGCTCGTTCTTGGTGGACTTCCGCCAGGTGACGACCACCCCGAGCGCCCTGAACCAGGTGACTGCCGACATTAAGCCGGAGTCCACCAGCTACATGGAGCAGGGTTACTCGAATATCTGGTACAAGCAGTGCCCGTCTCACAGCGGCTGCTACTGGTCGAAGGTGTTCCGCCACATTTACGGTACGCCCTCCAGCTGGATCACCGCCTCGAACCAGCATGCGAACTCCGCCAGCTCCATCTGGGCCATCGGCGGCTACCACAGCTATTACAGCTGCTACCGCTACGAGTACCAGAACGGCAACCAGCACTACGACACCGTGGGCGGCAAGACCTACAACACCGGCGCCCACCTGCAGATCGTCCAGTCCATCAACGGCAACGGCTTCGATGCCTACTACCTGAAGATCAAGCTGCAGGCCCTGCCGTATCTGGACAAGGTGACCGTGGACTTCTCCAAGGGCAACGACCTCACGTTCACCGGCGCGGAGATCCGCCGCCAGTACTTCGAGGACATCTCGAAGCTCGAGCTGGATGCCGATGGCAACCAGACCACGACGGCCAAGACCCCCACGCCCACGTCGGTGCAGGTTGATTCCGAGGGCAACTACTACTTCCGCATCAACCTCATGAACTACGAGGTGGACGAAACCACCGGCACCATCACCCACAACAAGTCCTTCGGCAAGAACTCCGACGATGCCTATCGCGACACCTTCGACGAGTACAGCGACGCCGACATGCCGCTGTTCAAGGTGGACAAGATCATCTACGACGTGACCATCAACCAGGGCTCCGTGGGCGAAGATGGCAGGCCCATCGATCCCGACTACGGCACCTGGTTCGGCAACTACCAGACCGACCCGAAGGCCTGGCTTAACCAGATGTCCTTCGAGGTGACCGGCCGCTTCGTGCGCTCGAACACCACGGTGGAGTCCACCTCCGAGGTCAACATGACCATCGGCGGCGATTACTCCGGCGACACCTACGTGCACAAGGCCGCCCAGCGCTACGACTCTCCGAGCCAGCGCGCCCAGGCCGTTACCACCGGCTCGTGGTCGAGCGCCGAGGCCGCGTCTCTTACCGGCGCCAACGACCCGAACGGTCGCGGTTCGTGGTCCTACCGCAACTACCACCGCACCGGCGGCTGCTGCTGGGGTCGATACCACCACAACCACTTCTTCACCTTCGACGAGGGCAAGATGCGCCATCTGCGCACCTCGAACCGCTTCACGGTGTACGACAGCCGCAACTTCGTGCGCACCTCCATCAACCAGAACACCGGCTCGGTGGGCTCGAACGTCATGGGCTCGTGGAACAACAACACCGATAACGGCTCGGAGGTTCGCAGCTTCGCCGGCGACGACCACTTCTTCGTGTCGCTGTACCGCTGGGCGCCCGGTTCGAACAACACGAATTACGGCAACCACGACTACCGTCCGTGGGGCAACTACCTGTCCTCGGCCGACAACATCCGCATCACCGACGACTTGCCCACGGTGTATCCCGACCAGGACATCGAGTACTACGGCTTCGTGACCACGGGCCTGCGCTTCATCCGCACCCTGGGTCTGAACGAGACCGGCCCGGTGGACGTGGAGGCCGCCGACGGCGGCGAGGGCACCGAGACCATCACCGGCGCCCACGGCAAGATGCTCAAGACCGCTACGGATGTGTGGGGACACCTGAACCCGAAGGTGAACTACGCGGCCCGCGAGCGCGTGCGCAACTTCGATGATGTGGCCATCACCATCAACACCACCCAGTGGGAGAAAGATCCCACCTACGTGCGCGACCGCGACAACGCCACGAAGAACGGCTACAAGAAGACGGGCAACCGCACCTTCATCATCCGCAAGGAGGCCACCTACCTCAAGCATGCCGAGCCGGTGCCCTACACCCAGGACAAGCTTGATCTGGCCTTGGATTACTACACCTTGACGGGCGAGAGCACCTACGCGTTGGTGAAGAACCCGAAGCCGGCCGACATGGACGACTACTACGTCTACGAGACCCCGGTCAACTTCGATTTGGAGGATTGCTCGCTGGATGAGAGCTGGGGCTTGGACGAGCTGTTCACCCAGGGTCTCGACAACCACGGCGACGCCATCATCTACTTCAACCGCGCCAGCGACCACAACGCGCCCTACACCTACGACGCCGACTTCATGCAGCCGGGCAACTGGAACGCCGCGCCGGTGTACCGCTATGCCTACGATAAGGCCACGGGCACGACCGTGGTGCAGTCGGGCACTACGGCGGACAACCAGCCGCTCACCTTCAACTTCCCCGACGGCGAGCTGGTGACGAGCTATTCCATCGATCTGGGCCCCTACGGCGGCGATGCCGATGCCACCACCGAGACCGCCCGCGCCTACGACGGCGACGCCGGCAGCCCCTCGAACGTGTCGGACTACGCCATTTTGGGTCGTCCCTACATTTACAAGAACCAGAACAACAAGCTGTATGCGGCCAATTCCAAGGCCGGCGAGACCTTCGTGAACTCAGAGCTCGCGAACCTCACCGACCGCGAGAAGTGGTACAGCGACTACATCGCCAACGCCGTGCATCGCGTGGACGTCACCTACAACCACTACTATGAGCCGGCGAAGTACGTGCAGACCGGCGCGAAGCAGTACTACGGCGCCAACAACTGCAACTACTACACCAACGGGGCCATCAAGTGGTGGCAGCAGTGGCGCGACAGCAACTCCTACAACCGCTGGTACGACACCGAGGTGGCCACGGACTTCGCCTGGCTGGCGGGCTATCGCATCCGCGCCGGCTACTCCACGGGCATCCAGACCGAGGCCAACGGCGCGAGCTACGGTGAACATAATGTTTATACCGACGACAACGACGCCTACACCCACGAGAACAAGCGCAAGGTGACCATCGGCAAGGACGAGTTCAACAACGGCATCAACACCCGCACGACGAGCCTGACCCATTGGGACGGCAACGCCAACGCCTACCTGAGCAGCCTTGAGAACCTGAAGTTCTACACCGACACCCGCGCCATTTACGACTACGAGCGCGAGGACAACCTCACGCCCACCAAGGGCACCTTCGAGGTGCGCTTCCGCAACCGCAAGGACCAGGGCAAGAGTGACAGCGACTACATGCGCGCCGCCCACATCAGCGAGGTGACGCTGAAGTCTACCATCGACCAGAACCTGGGCACCGACTTCCTGAAGGGCACGGGCAAGGCCTACCGCCTGCAGAACCTGTACGTGCCGGCGTATCTGGTGGGCAGCAACAAGTGCACCGCCACGTGCACCACGTGCGTGGCGCACCAGGATGGCGCGACCGGCGAGTGCCCCGGGGACGCCAGCTGCACCTGCACCACCTGCGACGGCCGCTGGTTCAACGCCACGAAGTTCACCTTCACCTACCTGGACGCCAACAAGGCCGAGCAGACCGTCGAGCTCACCTGGGATGAGCTGCAGGCGGCCGGCTGCGTGAGCGGTCCGTGGAAGGTGGCCGGCGCGGGCGTTACCACCACCGACACCCGCATGGACGACGCTGGCGTGAAGAGCAGCGATTACGGCGCCACGGGCCACAACCTGAGCGGCACGGGATACCCGAACTACCAGAAGACCTACACCTGGAACTACAACAAGGCCACCATCACCGCCGACGCGGCGGCCGGGGGCGTGCCCACCGACGAGCGCGGCTACTTCAAGCTGCTGGAGACCGTGGGCGGTGCGGGCGCCGATAAGGACAACCTCATCCCCGACGCCGACGGCGACTACATGATCGATGTGGAGCGCCTGCTGCGCGTCTGCTCCGAGCCGGTGTACGCCACCGATGCGGACGGCAACCCCACCGACACCCTGCTCGGCTACAAGAACCTGGCCGGCGAGGGCGCTGTGGGCGCCGCTGCCGTGGTGAACACCAAGGGCGAGCCTCTGTCCCTTTCCACCTACAAGACCTCCGAGTCTACCAACACGAACTTCGTGTCCGGCACGGCCAACATCAACGAGGAGGAGAAGCAGTACGCCTGCGCCCTGTTCACCTCCGTGGAGATCGCCTTCAAGTCGCTGAACGGCAACCGCCGCGTGTCCACCACGCTGCTCGACTCCGACCAGTCCCTCACCCGTCGCAGCGAGTCCTTCAACGCCGACGGCACGGCGCTCGGCGGCACGTTTGCCACCGACACCCACTTCGACACGCTTTCCAACTACGCCTTCCGCTACGACGGCGTGTACGTGGATCGCCCCATTGAGGACTTCACCACGGCCACGGCTGCCACGAACCTCGTGCGCCGCCCGCTGGGCCAGACGGGTACCCTCGTGCCCGGCGACGCCTCGTCGTTCGGCAACCCCGGCAACTGGAACTACAGCTCCACGCCGGCCTTCGGCAAGCAGGCCAACCTGTTCAAGGGCACCGAGTCGCGCCACGAGCTGACGGTGACCTTCCTGAAGTTCAAGGACCCCAACGCCGAGACCAACGACAACACCACCAACAACATGGCGAACAACGTGGACCGCTATGTGGACAAGTGGGCCAAGTACAAGGTGGACCACACCATCGGCACCATGGACATCAACTACGTGCGCGGCCGCAAGATCGCGCCGGCCATCAACCATGGCTCTTACAACGAGAACTACACGGTGACCAACCCGGATACCGGCGAGGAAGAGACCGCCAGCCGCAAAAACCCGCTTTCCAAGGACACGGTCTTTGCCTACGATGCCGACGACCGTTCCATGACCAACGTGTTCAGCTTCGAGCCCACCAACACCGCCAACGACATTCCCGACGGCGCCCTGTACGCCGGCGACTACGTGGAGTACACGCTCTATGTGGGCGCGAATGACGCCTCCCGTCTGCCGCTGCAGCATGTGGATGCCCGCTTTACCGTGGCCAAGGGCCAGCGCATCGTCGGTTGGGAAGTAGTGCGCGAGGGCACCGAGGCCCTGAACACCGTGGGCGCTGCCAACGACTGGCATGACGCCAGCGGCAACGCCATCCCCGAGGAATCGGGCATTTTGGGCGACAAGGTGACGGGCAAGCGCCACGGCGTGACCGACGATGAGGGCAACATCATCCGCACCGATGTGGCCACGGTGACCGCCCTTATGATGGACGGCAACGAGAACATCACCATGGATTCGGTGCCCGCCTCCACCGACGTGACCAAGGTGGCCCACAACGCCACCCGTCCCGATACCGAGAGCACCGAGGAGGGAGCCACCAAGAAGGTGACCGTGGCGCCGGACGGTGCCAATGGCGAGTTCAACGAGGCCAACCGCGTCATCGTGTTCTCCGTGGGCTCCAAGACCCAGGAGATGGCCGCCGGCGAGGGCGTGTACCTGCGCGTCATCACCCAGATGACCGACGAGTGGGAGGACGCCGACTACAACGAGACCGACAACGAGGCGTTCACCGGCGATGACGACTCGCCGAAGGCCAAGGCCCAGACGGCCACGGCCACGCTGAAGGCCACCTCGGCTCCCATCCACGGCTACACCCAGTACCGTGTGGAGGACCAGCGCACGGGCGACCACTACAAGACCCTCTACGACGAGGGCCTCTACGGCATCAACTACTACCACAAGACGGGCCTGACCGCGAACCTCACCAACCGCCGCCTCTACGGCGCCGAGGTGTCCTCGTCGGTGCGCTTCTACCGTCACGACTCCGACAGCCACGCGGTGCTGCGTCGCACCACGCCGCTGTACACGGCGGCCTATCCGGCCGATCCAGGCGATGGACTCATTGCGTCTACCCACAACACCCGCGACGCCAAGGACCAGCTTAAGAGCCTGCCCGGCGAGAGCTACGATGCGACCACCAACGTGCGCAACCCGCTCGTCTACGGCTCTACAGCCGTGAACCACTACACCCAGCCGACCATCACCTCGGCCTGGACCGAGCACTCCGGCACCCGCGGCGGCATCGCCAACCAGGACGGCAACCCGTTGAAGCTCACCATCGCCAACCTCACCAACCCGACGTTCCACACCAACGACGTCACGGTGACCGTGCGCTTCACCAAGGGCTTCAATACCACCCTGCAGATTCCCACCGGCGACCGCATCTTCGAGGTGTACGGCCACAACATCGACTACCACTTCGATAAGGGTGTGACCGATGTGGACGGCCGCGTTGCTAGCGATCCGACCGGTAACGGCAGCGTGCTTCCCGCCAACACCACAAGCGGCCTGAACGGTGCGGGCGTTATTCCGGTGACGAAGAACAACGCCATCAAGGCCCCGGGCCGCGAGAACGTGCGCATCGAGTACTACGTGCCCATCACGGCCAGCGACGATGCGGCCAAGGCCGAGGGCATTCTGGGCGCCTCCAACGAGCGTTTGGTGCGCGATGGCGAGGGTGCGGTGAAGGGCGCCTGGTTCGAAGAGGACCAGGACGCCGATGAGCTGACCCGCTACATGGAAGGCCGCAGCCACCAGGTTGAGGGCACCGACAGCGTGTACAACATCAATCTGTACCGCGAGGCTCTGGCCATGCGCTGGACCTACTACGACGTGCCCGCCACTTCCGATGGCGTGAGCGCCTTCAAGCTGGACAACGTCGTGCTCAACGGCGTGGGCCGCTTCGTGGACACCCGCGGTTTGACCAACCCGTGGAGCGACATCGCCAACTCCTACACGGAGAAGGTGTATATGGACGTGGCCTACAGCCACTACCACAACGAGGCCACTACCCTCGACTTCCGCGGCGCGGCCACCCGTGCGGTCACCGATGCGGCCAAGCGGGGCGACTACGCCACCACGGCCGACTTCATCCGCGCCATGGTGGAGGCCCATCGTGAGGGCATGACCATCTCCAAGGACGTCACCGCGGTGGCCGGCGTGCCCGGCGAGCTGGCCTTAGCCACGCTGGCCCTGTACGCGGCCGGCGAGGACCCGACCGATAACGCCGGGGCCGTGCACCACGGCGAGTGGCGCGTGAAGCAGAACGCCTACAACACCACGGCGGACATCACCGTGTACCGCCGCAGCCCCAACGCCCAGTTCCACAACCAGGTGTTCCAGACCCGCGAGCAGGCTCTCGGCACCCGCGAGAACCCGGCGGACTACGACGAGAACGCCGCGCAGAAGACCGGTTACGTGGCGGGGGAGACCTTCTGGTACAAGGACACCGTGGTCAACGCCAACCTGGCCGTCAATGCGACGGACATGTCCACTGGCACCTCCAGCTGGAGCGAGCAGGACGGCACCTTCAACTCCACCAACCACAGCCACGGCTCGTCGTCCTCGATGACGATGAACTTCGCCTTGGGTAGCACAACGACCATCAAGTGGGAGTACCGCGTGTCCTCCGAGGGCAACTACGACCGCCTGTACTACTACGTCAGCCGCTACGACGAGGACAACGACCGTTGGGTGAGCTACACGAGCGGGGGCGGCTGGTCCGGCGAGACGGGCTGGCAGAGCCATGCCATCAGCCTGCCCGAGGGCACCTATCGCCTCGAGTTCCGCTATTCCAAGGACGGCTCGGTGCACCGCGGCAGCGACACTGCCTGGGTGCGCAACCTGAACATCGACGCCCAGAAGGACGAGGTGAACGAAAAGGAGCGCGGCCGCGATAACCAAATCAAGGGCACCCGCGAGAACTCCGCCGGCGAGGGCGAGATGTACAACGTGGTGTTCTACGAGCGTCTGCCGCTGGATTACCTGAAGCAGGCCGCCGCGGCCTCCTACAGCGAGGACAAGAACACGGTAAGCAAGCCCGGCACGGATATCGACACCGCTTATCTGGAGCGCGTCGTGGCCGAGAACGTCGTGTGGCTCGACCGCTTCGGCAACGATGTGACCGCCGAGCGCCTGCGCGGCCTGAAGCCGAAGGTCACCCTCGTGAGCGAGGAGGCCACAAACGCGGCCGACTACGGCGGATCGATGAACTACAGCTCGCAGTACACCGGCATCTGCATCCAGCGCACCGCCGGCACGAGCGACTGCCTCTACGGCGGCTCTAACACCTATACCTCGGGTAAGGCCTTCAACGATATTGACCCGCGTGAGGCGGGCACTTCCAATGACACCCGCTTCGGCCTGTTCAAAATCGAATGGGTTGTTGATGAGGATTATAAGGTGCCCTCCGATGCGGTGAACGCTGACAAGGGCATCGTCAAAGATCCGAGCGAGAGCCGTTACGTAAACGAAAACGAGATGACCACCGGCTCGAAGCTGTCCGAGGAGCACACCGCCCTGCGTCCGACCGACCGTCCCGACTACACCTCCACCTGCATGGAGGTAGGCGACGTGCTCTCTATCGCCATTCCGGTGCGCGCGGCTGAGGAGAACCTGCCCCAGGTGTACAAGAACCTGGAGACCTCGAACACCACGCCGAAGAACGCCGACGGCTCTTCCAACACCCTGGGCGCCGAGCCGGCCTTCTTCCCGCGCATGGGCGAGTTCTACTACTCCAGCTACCATTTGCACTGCGGGCATCCCGGCTGCCCGGCCGGCAGCTTCTTCGTGAACCCGGGTCCCGGCGTTTCCGATTTCACGCTGTCCGGCTCGGTGACGGGCACCCAGAAGATCATGAACCAGAACGTGCTCATGGACATGGATTCCCTGCTGCACGAGTCGGCCTTCACCTCCGACAAGCCCAAGCACGTGGATACCTACGAGATGTTCTCGCGGGCCTACACGTTCATTCCCGGCACGTCGAACAACACGGTGGCAAGCTCGCTGGCTGGCGGTGCCATCGGCGAGTCGGTCATTGGCACCACCGGCTACACCAACGCCAACGACTACGGCTCCTCGGGCCGCAACAACAAGTTCATGGACGCCGACGTGGCCACGGCCAACAACATGCAGAAGGTGAGCTACTACCTGTCCTCCACGCCCACCACGGGCAATGTGGGCACGGCCATGGCCGCCCTGCCGCGCAGCTTCACGTTCCTTACCAAGGACAAGATCAACACCAAGGGCGTAGGCGAAATGGCCCTGGTGCGCGACTACTTCCGCTATGTCACCGCGAGCCGTATCGCCGACGCGCTGTCTACCACCGCGGCCAAGCAGGGTCGCGCCAGCGCCACCCAGGACACGGTGGTGAACACCGCGGCCACCGACGCCGCCGCCGTGAGCAAGACGCCGCTCGTGTGGTCCCAGACCCGCGTGCACATGCAGAAGGCGTGGCTGGCCACCTCCTCCGAGATGGTGTCCGACTTCGATAGCCGCACCGGTGCGGCGAACGCCAGCGACGACTACCAGGCCGCGCGCCACTACACCAACAACGAGGACGTGAACTACCTCAGCCGCCTGAAGGCGGATATGGCCACAAGCGCCCTTGCCCAGAACCAGTACAACGACCGCGAGATCGAGTACGGCCAGTACGAGGACGCCCTCGAGTTCGGCCAGACCTACAACAGCCAGCTTACCGCCTACAACTACGGCGACCGCAACCTGGACGGCGTGAGCTTCACCTACATCATGCCCCGCGGCGCGGAGCCCGTGGTGGACGAGAACGGCACCATCTCGGTTTCGGCCGAGCTGCTGAAGTCGGTGGGCGCTGCCACCACCGGTATCGGCACCAACGACCGCGCCCCGTTCGTGAACGAGACCTACGCGGACATCGATGCCTCGCTGGTAGATATCCAGGTGCTGCAGACGCCCTATGGCGCCTACCACGGCTACGACGCGCCCAGCGAGTCCCAGGACACGGCCCGCTACCGCACCAACAGCCGCCTGAACGGCACCGCCTCGGACGACCTGTCCGTGAACCTGCTGCGTTCCACTTACACCAACACGGCCGGCGGCGCCGGCACGGACGAGGCCGATGCCACCTACGGCATCAAGGTGGAGCCCGAGCGCATGAAGGGCGCTCTGTACACCCAGAGCTCTCAGCCCTGGGTGCTGAAGATCACCGTGAAGCAGCCGCTCGGCAAGTGGTTCGGCCGCAACGTGGACAACTACGCCAGCGACGCCGCCGACCCCGATCCCTCGCTGCTCACCGAGTGCTACACCGACGGCGGCTACAAGCTGCGCGTGAACATCCGCAGCCACATCTTCGGCAACAACGAGTCCGAGAAGTGGTACGACCGCGTGCTCACCGCGCCGTGGGACAACACCGCCATGACCGGCGGCGTCGATTCCGCCACCACTGGCGCCGGCCTGATCAGCGGCGGCCGTCCCGACGACACCACGCCGACCCGTCCGGTCATGCCCGAGGGCGGCTACTACGCCGACGGCACCACCTTCTACAAGTTCGACTCGTCGCTCAAGGGCGAGCCGGTCTCCATGACCGGTGCGCTGGGCGAGGACGGCAAGCCCGAGGCGCTGCCCCGCGTATCCCGCGTGGATCTGCCCTCCGGCGGCTGGGAGACGACCACCATCAACGACAACGGCTCCCGCACCATCCGCGCCTACGACAAGCGCGGCACGATGACAAGCGAGCGCACCGAGGAGTACTCCACCGGCTTCGGCTACTACATGTGCGACGGCTTCTACCCCGTGCCCACCGAGAAGGTGTCCGGCTTCGTGGGGCTCAACTACCGCGATGTGGTCACCCCGCCGACCGAGGGCTACATGCCCGGCACCATCGTCACGCCCTGGACGCCCGATGTCGCCGCTTCTGCCAACGAGCCGGCAGCCCAGGACGAGACCGAGACGCCCGGCACCGACACCGACCCCGAGACGCCCGAGACCCCGGAAACGCCCGAGACCCCCGAGATTGACGAGACCGAGGGCGTGGCCGGCTATGCCTACGTCTATACCGACGAGTCCTACATCATGGTCACCGTCGTCGACTACAACGGCGAGCTGCGCTACGAGTACACCGAGGAGAGCATGAACGTGCGCGGCGACGGCAACGGCGACACCGGCAACACCGGATCGGGCCTGGACGACCGCGAGCCGTTCAACTCCAGCGCCTACTACCAGATCTACGACGTTGACCACTTCGAGGGCAACGCCGCGAACCTGGGACGTCGCCAGAACGTGCAGCCCTACGGCATGGACTACACCTGGACGCTCATCAGCTCAAGCCACGTGGGCGCCCACGCGCCGCTCTACGGCCAGTTCTACGGCTCCTACAACATGCCGGCCGTGAACGGCTACACCATCCAGAACAACACGGTCATGACCGAGCCGGAGCTTGCCGGCGCCAACCTCGAGCTGGCCGAGCTGGCTCCCATGGGCCTGAAGGTGGCCGACAACGGCACCGATGGCAAAAACGGCCAGGTCATCTGGAACGACGCCTTGAAGAACGGCAAGACCATCTACGCCCAGACCGGCTCTTACGCCATCCAGCGCAAGCCGGTGGTGCGCGTGTGGAACACCGTCACCGAGTACCGCTCCGAGGCGGGCGACACAAGCCACCCGGAGCGCTTGAACAACGAGACCTATTACGTTGACACCGAGGCCGACGTGCGCCAGATCAACGTTCACGTGGAGAACCGCGACTGGCTGGCCGAGCAGCCCTACAGCTGGTATGCCAACTCCTACGGCACCTGGAAGAACGGCAACGGCCAGTGGTCGAGCCAGTACAAGAACAACTACGCCACCGACGGCGGCCAGAAGGGCTCGCTGCCGCTGCCCGTGGTCACCGTGGTGCTGCCCTACGGCGTGGCCCCCTACAACAAGACCACCGGCCAGCCCTATCCCACCGGCAAGCTGGAGGAGGGGCAGACCGCCTATCCGGTGTCGGTGATCGATCCCGAGGATTGGGACATCTCCTACACCGTGGGCGCCAATGCCGACAACATGGATGCCGTGGGCAACGCCACCGAGCTCGTGCCCACGAACGCCGCCGAGATCGCCGCGGCCGAGGAGCACAACAAGAACCTCGCCGACGGCGAGGCGGCCATGGATGTTCCCGAGCCGATCTACGACACCACCGGCTACCGCGTGCTGAACTCGGTGGATGCCAACCAGACCAACGAGTGGAAGAAGGCGAACTTCCGCGTCACCTCCACCTACGAGATGGTGACCACCACGCCCGAGAACGGCGTGGCCGCCCACGAGATGCGCTACGTGGTGCGCTTCGAGCCCATCGCCGACGGCTACAACGACGCCCGCGACCTCATCACTCAAATTGAGAACGGCGGCCTGGACATCTTCAAGATGAACGTGGTCACCTACGACGAGCCCAAGCGCGAGCCCGACGAGCCGGCCACGGCCAAGAGCTACGACAACATCCGCGCCTTCGTCACCTCCAAGGTGGACGGCTTCAAGTACCTCACCGACGAGAGCTTCACCGTGGAGGGCGCGGGTACCCGCTCGCCGTTCACGGTGGCCTCCATGGCCGAGCTGAACCTCGCTCAGCGCCGGGCGAACAACAACAATTCGAACTGGTACGCCTACTTCCCGGGCTACTCTGAGGACAAGCGCCTCGACGCCTCCCAGAACCCGTACTCCGACTACGGCGTCATCCGCTATGCCGGCCGCATCCCGGTGAAGTACATCTACAGCGGCGAGAAGACCCAGGACTTCCAGCCGAAGAACTTCCTCACCGGCTTCAACGGCACCTACACCGAGTCCACCGGCTCGGTGCGCTACGCCAACGAGTCCGACAACCGCGACCGCACCCTGCTTCTGTACGGCAACAGCGCCGCGGCGCAGCCGGGCCCGGGCCTGTCGGTGGGCGACTACCAGCTGACCGACCGCCAGTTCGGCCTGTCTTCGGCCACTACCAAGGGCCTCAACGGCAACAACGACACGCTGGCCGTCCGCCCGGAGAACTTCACGAACCGCAACGTGGGCGCGCCGCTCAACCACTACGATTCCGGCGTGTTCAGCGCCGTGAAGCTGCGCACCAAGGTGCCGACGCTCAACGTGTTCTACGAGGTTGAGGCCAACCCCGAGGACCGTCCGAGCGATATTAAGGACGCCGGACACGTGGTGACCACCCTGCCCGGCACCGATGCGACCGGTTTGGGCGCGGCCATCAACGACATCATCAACGTGGACGGCTCGGTCGTCACCTCGCCGCACTCGGTGGTGAACGCCGACGGCTCGGTGACCACCACCCGTACCCTGCGCGACACCAACAACGTGAACCGCATCTACGTGGAGGAGCGCCGCTACCCCGACGGCCGCGTGTACACGAAGGTGGACCAGAAGGACGACGAGGGCAACCCGAAGTTCTGGGCCGAGCGCGAGAAGAACGCCGACGGCTCCCAGGTGGTGCTGCGCATCAAGAGCTACAAGACCACCGCCGAGACGACCGACGATGACGGCAATGTCGTCCCGGCCTCCACGAAGTGCAACTGGTCGCTGGAGAAGAAGTTCGACATCTCGCCTCTGACCGGCGTGGTGAACGAGACCAACGCGTACCTGTACCAGGGCGACTACCTCACGAGCGTGTTCGGCCAGAACGCCGCCACCGATGCCTACGTGCACGAGTACTACAAGTACTCCACGTGGGAGGAGATCACCACCATCGAGTCCGACGAGAAGCCGCTCGACGGCGTGACCTTCATGCGCAAGTCCAGCATCACGGGCAACTACGTGGAGATCGGCCGCCAGGAGCTCGTGGTTAAGTACAACATGAACTGCGTCGACGGCACCGGCGAGACCAAGGACACTTTCGGCGTGTGCGAGGACGACGTGACCGTGCGCCCGAACGGCTTTGCGCGCGAGGGGTATGTGTTCCTCGGCTGGAACACCAAGGCCGACGGCAAGGGCGACTGGTACGCCGAGCGCGGCGTGACCTCCTTCAAGGAGGAGAGCTCGT
Organism: Adlercreutzia shanghongiae; assembly: GCF_035830635.1. Classification (NCBI taxonomy): domain Bacteria; kingdom Bacillati; phylum Actinomycetota; class Coriobacteriia; order Eggerthellales; family Eggerthellaceae; genus Adlercreutzia; species Adlercreutzia shanghongiae. The sequence goes on from NZ_JAYMFI010000005.1 coordinate 41,063, forward strand.
CTGCCGGCGTGCTCGCCCCGCGCACCGTGAACCTCTATGCCCAGTGGATGAAGGCCGACGACACCAAGGCCACCATCACCTACCTGCCCAACTACGAGGGCGCCGCAGAGGTCATGCAGCCGTCGGTGGGCACCAAGTACGTGCCGCCGGTGCAGCCTGCCCCTGAGCCGCCCATCGACACCTACGGCGAGACCTTCTACATCTACGACGAGGACACCAAGACCTACATCCAGCTGAACGGCGAGGGCGGCGGTTTGCCCATCAAGCCCGACCCGGTCGTCCCGGGAGAGGGCGAGGAAGGCGAGGAGGGCTCCGGTACCGAGCCTCCCAGCACCATCACGCCGGGCGACGACGCTACCGTTGCCCCGGGCGGCGACGGCGAGGGCAACGAGGGCGGCTCGGTCATCGAGACCCCCGACAAGCCGACCAAGACCGACCCGCTTACCATGGAGGAGATCTACAAGCTGCAGCAGGGCGACGAGACCACGCCGAAGGTGACTATCTACGCCGATGCCAGCGAGGACGGGACGCCGCTGTACAAGGCCGTCACCATCTCCAAGGGCTCTTCCTTCACCTGGACCGGCTACGGCTACACCTTCAAGGTAGATCCCATCGACGACTCCGGCATCGTGAAGCCCACCATCCCGGTGAAGGCCAACGGCTTCACCCGTCCCGGCTACGAGTTCATCGGCTGGAACACCAAGCCCTCCGGCGACGGCGAGGCCTACACGGTAGGGGAGAAGGCCACCTTCCAGAACAACGTGGTGCTCTACGCCCAGTGGCTTGTCGACCCCGATTACGTGGAGCCGACGCCCACGCCGCGTCCGGCCCAGAGCCTCGATGATCTGCTGCCCTTCTTCAGCGAGGTCATCTACGTGTGGGATCGCGACACCGAGGAGTACCTGCCGGCGCACCTGGTGTACGACTCCCGCACCCAGACCTACCACTACGTGACGCTCACTTACCGCAGCGACTGGAAGTCCTCCACGACCCGTACCGTGCGCTTCTTAAAGGAGTACACCGACGGCCGCACCACCATCCGCGACTACGTCGTGGCCAACAAGACGCTGGCCGCGGTGGCCCAGACCGACAAGAACTGGGCCAAGACCGGCTGGCAGTACGATCCGTCGGCCATGGAGTCCTTCGGCATGGACAACGACTGGGTCAACCATGAGACGCTGTTCCTGCCCTCCGAGGACACCGATGCCTGGCAGTACAACGACACGCCGTGGTACGCGGCCACCATCTTGAACTCGGCGGACTACCTGGACGAGAGCGAGTACACCGATATCGTGGAGGCCCAGGGCAACCTGAAGCACGCCAAGCTCGTGTACGCCCTGCATCTGCCGAGCCAGGTGACCTTCTACGACGAGAAGAAGCTCACCGACGACGAGAGCCTGGCCAACCAGTTCCCCACCGAGTACGAGTGGATCGGCGGCTACGAGGGCGACGACTACTCCTTCTACGTGGAGCGCACCTACTTCGACCGCCACGACGTGGACGAGAAGGGCAACCCGAAGAAGAAGACCGAGAAGCTCACGCCCAAGGAGCTTCTGGCCCGCGGCTGGACGGTGAAGATCACCTATCAGCCCGACAACGGCGACAACAGCTACAACACCTCCGGCGTGCGCGACGGCGCCGACAACGCCCACTACGGCAAGCCCGATGTGGACGACGAGGCCGATACGGCCGCCTCGCGCGGCTTGGTCTACGACGAGGGCACCGCGGGCGTGGACCGCTCGGCGCGCGCCATGAAGGACGCCGCCCACGAGCGCGAGGTGGTCACCTTCGAGCTGGCCGCCCCCGATGACGCCTCCGACGAGGAGTTCGGCAAGTACGGCTCGCTCATCGACGGCTTCTACGCCGGCGTGCACGCCGACGGCTATCTGGGCTACGGCGAGTCGGTGACCCTGAAGGTGAAGACCCGCCTGGACAACCTGGGCGATGCCGAGAGCGCCATCGACGAGTCCCTCTACGACGAGACCGGCGCGCTGGTGAACTACAAGAACCAGCTCGCGGCCATCAACGTGTGGGATTCCGACGACTCCACCATCTACGCCACGGCCCACGAGACCAAGCTCGACTGGGTGGATAACGACGATCAGCAGGGCTGGAGCCACATCTTCGACAAGGACACCGATACCGACGCCGACGAGAACAAGGACAAGGACTTCGGCACCGGCAAGGACGAAAAGCCGGTAACCGGCGTGCTGCCCGAGGGCTCGAGCGCCTTCAAGCCGAAGCTGGACGAGGCCGAGACGATCATCGGCACGAAGTTCCACTCCCAGTCGGTGAACCGCTTCTTCCGCGCCGGCAAGAAGACCGAGGACTCCCGCACCGAGGGCATCGACTACGACCGCGACGGCAATATGACCGACGATCTGTACGTGTACGAGACCTCCGGCTACTTCCGCATCCGCAAGCCCTCCGTCTCCGTGCGCGCCGACTCCGAGGCCCTGCGCTCCCTGCGCTCCTCCACCGACTTCGGCGTGGATCTGGGCGGCGACGCTCATGTGAAGAGCGCGAACAACTTCTATATCACCCAGGCCATCAACACCGGCGGCGCGGTGAACTCCTTCGTGCTGGATTGGCAGGTGCCCTACTGGGCCACCGAGGAGGGCACCGTGTACGACACGCCCTTCGAGGACCCCGCGATGGGCGTGGGCCGTCTGCAGAACGCCCTGGAGTCGGTGTCCACCGGCATCTGGGAGGTTCCCGGCGCCGAGTACGCCACCACCTACACCTACAACGGCGCCCCGCTCGTCTTCACCGACGGCGTGGCGACCATCTCTGGTACGGATGAGGACGGCGAGCCGGCCGACATCGAGCTGCATCTGGACGGCTCCGGAAACGTGGTGGACGAGGACGGCTACCCGGCCGAGGGCGTCACGGTTGCCCGCACGCCGGTTGAGGGCAACAAGGAGGCGGCCATCGAGCAGCACCTGCGCGTGTTCATGTTCGCGCGCCTGGCCTCCACCAACGTCGAGGACGACCACAGCGGCTACAACGAGCAGAACGGCACCGAGTACCAAGACCACGAGAACTTCGCCTTGGCCGGCACCGACGCCGACCGCGACTTCTTCTTCGGCGAGGACGACCTCGATCTGTTCGGCGACTCCACCGACTACAACCATGCCGACGAGGCCGCCTGGGTCCAGATCGGCCGCACCGAGGGCTATGCCGTCTCCGACAAGAAGAACGTCACTATCAGCGCCGAGGAGTTCATGACCAGCGACGTGCAGCAGGTGCGCCAGATCCGCTGGATCATCAAGGCCGTGCCCGCCGGCGGCAGCTACCGCGACGATTCGCTGTCCAACAAGGTGGCCGTGCCCCACGGCTTCCGCCTGGATGTGGACGCCATGCGCTCCGAGGACTACGCCGACGAGAACGCCGCGCCCCAGGTTGACATGGACGGCAAGCAGGAGGCCGACGACATCGATCCTCTGCGCAACAACGTGGGCTGGAAGCTGCGCCTGAACAGCCGCGGCGAGGCGCTCTACGACCGCTACGGCAACTACGAGCTGAACACGCTGGAGACCCTCACCCCGGGCATCACCAACGCCGCGCCGAAGCTCGAGTTCAAATCCGACGTCACCTCCGAGGTGAACAAGATGATGGCCGCCCGCAATAAGTGCGACGCCTGCGGCTACATCGGCGAGGAAGTGGGCACCTGCCCGAAGTGCGGTGCGGGCACCATGCGCTCCCGCGAGATCGTCAAGGAGACCGAGGCCGACGTCACGGTGCACCTGAACCACTTCGTGTCCGCCACCCCGCGCTACGACGACACCAAGTACGTCGAGGCCGAGCGCTCCCGCGCCGGCATCTTCCGCACGCCGGCCGACCCGGTGCTCGCCATCGACATCACCTCCGGCTACTTCTCCGGCAACGGCACCACGGGCTACAAGTGGACGACGGACAACCCGACCATCGACAAGGACTCCTCGGCCATGATGCGCTACCGCATCACGCTGTCGAACCTCTCCGACGAGCAGATGGCCCTGCTCGGCTTCACCGGCTACGAGGAGGACAGCTGCGCCAACCCGCAGATCTCCCAGCTGCTGCCCTACTGCGAGGGCTTCGGCGACTACACCCTGCTGAACCCGAGCAAGATCTCCTACATGCCCTACGCCCAGTACATGGCCGACGCCTACGACCCGAGCAAGTACGTGTCCTACGGCATCTTCATGAACGGCGAGGGCGTCTCGGGCCAGCCGGGCTATGTGGCGCCCATCTACACCGGCCCGTGCACCTTCACGGAGTACACGAAGATGCTCGAGGGCTACGACCAGGACCAGAAGGACCTGCTCACCGAGAAGGACTGGACCGTCGAGGGCTTCACGGCCTACAAGCTGGCCAAGTACAACGAGTACCTGGCTACCTGCAAGAACCAGGGCAATCGCCAGTTCAAGTTCTTCGACTGGGACTACGAGACCAAGCCCGACGGACAGCGCCCGGCCCAGAACCTCGATGCCCAGGTGCCCATCTGGACCTACTACATCGTGAAGATGGACGAGAACGACAGCGGCCTTGACCCGCGCCAGGGCACCTATATCCCGATCGACAACAGCGCCAGCCTGCCGCAGATGAACACGCCCGAGTACGGCAGCGACATGAAGATGATGGACAAGAAGGTGGCCTCCACCACCAAGAAGGTCACCACGTTCATGCCCATCATGCGCCTCGATGCCGACGGCGCGGCCGTAAACCTGCGCGATTCTGCCGGCAACAAGCTCGAGTTCTACAAGCTGGCGGTGCAGGCGGACAACACCATCCTGTATGTGCCCATGACCGCCGACGAGATCAAGAACTCGGTGGACTCCGAGGTGTACGTGCTGGACGGCGTCGACTACGTGCCGGTGGAGCTGAAGGCCACCAACCATGCTGCGAACACCGAGCTGACCCTGGACGGCGTGAGCCTTCCCCAGACCACGAAGCTCTATGTGAAGTACGGCAGCGGCGCTTCGGCCACCTACGACGAGATGACCCCCGAGCAGCTGGCCGAGGCCGAGGGCAAGGAGGTCTACTTCCTCGACGGCGGCCACTACGTGAAGGGCACGGTGAAGTCCATTCCCCACGAGGGCGATTCCACCTATGTGCTGAACAGCGTGGAGGTGGCCGAGGGCGATGTGATCTACGGCTACGAGAAGACCACCGGCGGCGATACCACGGAAAGCGCCGTGGACCGCAAGTACGCCACCTGGGCCTTCACGGGCAAGCAGCTGCCGAACAAGAACAGCCCCGAGCGCGGCATCCTGCAGCCGGGCTACTCCATCGTCATCGAGTACCTCATGCCCATCAGCTCCGACAACTCCAAGGCGTCGAACCTGGTGTCCACCGAGCTGCGCAAGACCAAGGCGCTCGGCTACAAGCCCGGCGAGTTCGAGGGCTACACCCTGAACACCGACGACAACTCGGGCAAGACCCGCGGCCTTGAGTCCGACGACCGCGACGCGAACTTGGACGGCATCACCGACCAGTCCATGATCGTCATGGAGCTGAACCCCATCCAGTTCACCACGGCCAAGGGCGTCGGCTCCACCAAGACCGCCACCTCGCAACTGGACAAGGACGTCACCCGCGCGGCCCATGGCCCCGCGGCGGTTCCCGAGGGCACCACCTACTCCTATGCCTCCTCGGCCGTGAACAACGACGACGACAAGAACTCCGAGTCGAACTACCGCAACATCGTGCTCTACGACATCCTGCCCTACGACGGCGACAAGCAGGTGTGGAACGGCGACGGCACCCGTCACTCGCTGGCCCGCGATTCGCAGTGGAACGGCTGGATCGCCGACCTGGACTCCATCGAGGTGCGCCAGTTCTCCGCCGACGAGCCCTCCATGCCCTCCGACGGTCGCGTGCTGAAGGACGCGGCCCTCAACCCGGAGACCGGCGAGCCGGAGACCGGCGCCGAGGTGCAGATCTGGGTGGGCCCCTACACCACCGAGACCCGCAACGGCGTGACCCACGTGCGCAACGGCTCGGTGGACGACCTGCTGTGGCTCTACGAGCTGGAGAAGTACGAGCAGGGCGGCGATACCTACCCGGTGTACAAAGACGACGTCTACATCTACTATCCCGCCGACGGAAGCGCTCCCTCCATCCGCTACCAGAGCAAGGGCGACCAGCTTCCCGGCCCCGATGAGGACCGCTGGGCCCAGTGGGGCGACTACGTCGTCGTGAACCCCGACGGCAGCTACTCCATCCCCACCGACAAGAACTGGGACGACTTCACCGACAACCCCGAGCAGCGCTACATCGTGCTGGACGAGTTCCGCGCGGGCCGCATCGAGTACGACGAGGCCGGCAACATCGATCCGGAGAACTCCGTCTCCGCCGAGCAGCTGAAGCGCTCCAAGGGCCTCATCCCGCTCTCCGAGCTGAAGCAGTACATCGCCAACTACCCCGACCGCGCCGATGAGCTGGTGCACAACCTGCGCGCCATCTGGGCCGAGCCGCTCAACACCACCTACGTCATGCGCGTGGGCTACGTGCGCCTGAACTACGAGATGAAGGCGCCGCTGAACCTGCCCAAGTTCCTGGGCACCAAAAACGGCGACCCGGCGGTCGATCTGCAGGTGCATGTGGACGAGAACGGCGACACCTACCAGGGTTGGGACGAGGACACCAGGGCCGCCTACCACAAGAACGTGGTGCGCGCCGACCAGATGCGCGAGGTGATCCAGTGGAACACCTTCCTCATGCGCGTCAACATGAACACCACCCAGGTCACGGCTGAAGAGGCCGTCCAGGCCGGCGCCTTCATCGACGCCCCGGACGAGCGCGGCTACTTGGGCGACTACGTGTACCTGGATTCCAACTGGGACGGCATCACCAACGACACCGCCACCGGCGTCGAGGGCCAGCAGGACCCCTCCTACCAGGAGAGCGCCAACGGCCGCCGTCTGCTGCGCGGCGAGACCGCCGACGGCGTGGCCTTCGACCACTCCAGGAAGGAGGACGGCTCCTCCAACCTCATCGACCTCGACTACGACCTCGAGGAAGAGGATCCGGGCCTGAACGGCGTGAAGGTGGAGCTTCTGAACTCCTACGGCAACCCGGTCAACCGCGACGGCGAGTGCGTCAAGCTCGTGAGCGACCGCAACACCAACTTCATCCCGCAGTGGGTCAAGTGCGACGCCCGCACCGGCGAGCCCGAGCGCAACAGCTGGGGCGGCTACCGCCTGTCCGACACGGGCGCGCCCTACACCTACACCACCGAGAGCGACTACTACGGCAACTCCGGCTACTTCATGTTCTCGAACCTGGCGCCGGGCACCTACCGTCTGCGCTACACCTTCCCCGACGAGTACTACAACTACTCGCCGACCACCACCAACATCGGCTGGGCCGGCGACGGCTCCCACGACCCGGTGAAGACCGACATCTCCGTTGAGCGCCGCGAGCCCAACGAGGAGACCGGCGAGCCGGCCGCGCTCATCATCACCACCGACAACATCGAGGTGGAGGCGGTGAAGTACGACGACGCCAAGGTGACCCAGGCCGACTACGACCAGCTTTCCGACCCGATCCACCGCGCCTACGATGCCGAGATGACCGGCTACAAGCTGGGCATCGCCCAGGGCGTGACCTTCGAGGGCTTCACGTTCCGCGACGACATGCTGGCCGACGGCACCATGGAGGACGACAAGCTCATCAACTCGCTCATGGACTCCATGGGCGTGGGCGTGGCCAAGGAAGGCGAGACGTTAAGCCTCGAGGACCAGATGCGCGGCGCCACGAGCAAGGTGAAGGACGAGGCCACCGACGAGGTGACGCTCGTCAAGGAGAAGCGCCTGGCGGGCATCCGCATCAACGCCTACGAGTACAATCCCGAGACCGGCTCGGTGTCGGCGGCCATCGCGCGCGACGCCGACGGCCAGACCGCCTCGGTGGTCACGGGCGACGACGGCTTCTTCCGCTTCCGCCTGCGCGCCGGCAAGACCTACGTCTTCCGCACCTCCGACACCGAGGCCAACCGCCTCATCAAGCCGACGCTGAACACCTGGTCCAACGATGCTCTGAAGTATCAGCAGGAGGGCTTCACCTACTACGACTCCGACGAGCTGATCTGGGACAACGACCTGCGCTACGTGTCCGGTTCGGCCCGCAGCTACCCGGTGCCCGCGGTTATCCCGCTGGTGGCCGAGGGCCCCGATGCCGGCAAGGCCATCTACGACGACGTGAAGAACAAGTGGCGCGGCTACAAGCGCTACAACAACCTGGCCTTCGGCTACGTCGACGGCACCAAGGGCTATGTGGGCAACAACGTCTGGAACGACGCCAACTACAACGGCCTGCAGGAAGATACCGAGGAAGGCATCGGCCAGGGCCCGGACGGCGGCGGCGTGAAGGTGAAGATGGAGACCTGGTACTACGCTCCTGTGACCGATCCGGAATACAAGCTCGTGGACGAGATGGCCGAGGCCAACGGCACCAAGGTCCCGGTGTACCTGACCAACGCCGGCCAGAAGACCACGGACAAGACCCAGGCCAAGGGCTACGACCCCAACAACCCCGACGATACGAGCAATCTCGTGCGCTCCCAGGTGTGGGAGGTCACCGACGGCACGGATTACGCGTGGCAGCTCTATCCCGGCGGCAAGCTGCGCGAGGCCTGGACCGGCGACGGCGCGGTTGCGGGCACGTACCTGTTCCGCGATGTGACGAGCTACGTCATCGACCCGCGTGACGAGCGCGAGATCGACGACGACAACAAGACCAAGCGCCTGGCCGGCTACCGTCTGCGCATCGACGAGGAGGACCTCACCAACCTCGCCGACGACTACGCCATCACCAAGCGCGATGCCATGAAGAACGGCGGCACCGCCATCGACGCCGACTCCGACATCATGGGCAAGCCGGAGCGCACCACCGTGCTCTCCCAGGCCTACGACGGCACCCGCGACAGCAACGGCCAGCTCGCCAACGGCAAGCGCACCGACGACGCCTCCACGATGACCTATTACCTCAACGAGCTGGGCAGCCAGCCCGAGAGCGGCTCGTTCGACGACGAGTACATCGTGGTGGCCACGGTCGGCCAGCTGTCGGCCACCGGCGACTACCCGCCCTTCAGCGAGCTGGAGCAGGACAAGCGCTACACGCTGAACTACACCATGACCTACCGCAACGAGACCGATACGGCTCAGAAGGTCGTCGTGAAGGACCCGCTGCCCACGGGCGGCAAGGAGGACGCCGGCGATGCCTACAAGACGAGCCTCGTGAGTGCCAGCGCCACCACCACCGGCGGTGACCGCATCACCTACACCCAGACAATCGACGAGAATCTGGGCGCTATGGTGGAGTTCAGCGAGGTGGAGCTGTCTCCCGGCGAGTCCATCACCGTGAACACGAGCTACAGCGTCTATGCCTACAAGACCATCACCCACCAGATGCTCATCAAGGCCGGCGGCGAGAGCGAGGTGGAGACCAACACCGTTTCCCATAAGGTGAAGCGCGACCTGGTGACCACCATTCCCAACGGCGGCATCGTGCCGGTGCTGCAGAACAAGGCGGCCGTCGAGGGCGATGACGTGCCGAAGATCACCTGGGAATACGACGAGAACGAGCAGAAGGACGTTCCCGTCCAGGATCCCCCGTATCCCCCGAACGTCGAGATGCCGAACTACGTCGGCCAGATGTACACCGCCTCTATCGACAACATCAAGGCCGACCTGGCGCTCAAGGGGCTGAAGCTCAGCTCCGTGACCTTCGAGAACGTGCCCGGCGCCACGAATGGCCAGATTGTGCGCCAGGTGCCTTCCGCGGGCTACAAGAAGTACGCCGGCGCTTTGGTCGACCTGGTCGTGGCCGGCCCGGCCATCGCCGGCGTGCCCACGCCCGAGCAGTACACCTCCACCGACGAGGTGGAAGAGGGCCTCTCGCGCATGTGGGATTCCGTGAGCACCCTGGCCGCTGCGGTCATCGACAAGCCCCAGGCCGTGCCCGCGCCCGACAGCGACGAGCTGCCGGCCCCGCCGACCGGCGCCGACGTCAAGGAAGAGGACCTCAACGCCTGGCTCGTGAAGACCTGGCGCCCGTTCCTCAAGAAGTACTCCGGCATCCTGGGCTTTGCCTACTACGACTTCGAGAGCCCGGGCAACCCGGTGACGAGCAAGATCAACAGCCGTCCGTGGGCCGGCATCGATGCCGCCGAGCTGCCGAAGCTGTACCAGGGCTACCAGGAGCACTATGTGATCCTCACGGCCGATGCCGAGGGCTATGCCACCTACCGCAAGCTCTACAACGGCTGGACCAGCGCGGCCCAGGGGCCGGCCGGCG
>NZ_JAYMFI010000006.1:0-70499 GCF_035830635.1 Adlercreutzia shanghongiae
CGCCGACACGGCCGTGCTCACCAACGGCAAGTGGGTCCAGAGCAACGACACCAAGATCGATACGTTCGAGGGCTTCAAGAACCGCTACGACACCCTGTGGAGCATCTACGAGCCCGCGAAGAAGAAGTACGACGTCGCCAAGGCCATCTACGACCGCGAGAACGGCATCTACAACCAGTACAAGACCGATTACCGCCACTACCTGGATGAGAAGACCGAGTACGAGTCCGAGGTCGACTACAGCGCCGGCAAGCTGCTGTTCAACCAGCACGGAGACGCGTTCCCGACCATCTATGACATGGGCGACGCGGCCCGTCTGTACAACTGGGATGCGGGCCTGGTGAAGATTCCGCGCTCCAGCATCACGGGCCTTGTGTGGGACGACTCGTTCTACGAGACCGACGAGACCACAGGAGACGTGGCCGCCCGCAACCGCGCCTACAACGGCCTGCAGGACGACGGCGAGCCCGGTCTCGCCGGCGAGACGCTGTATCTGACCCAGTGGTACTTCGTGCCGCTGAACGACTCCATCCCGGACGCCAATGCCGAGAAGGACGAGAACGGCGTCATCAAGGAGAACAACGACAGCCTTGTGGTGCTCGATCCGAAGACCGCCACGGAGGCCGACATCAAGAAGGCCGCCCACGACGCCGGCATCGACTTCGGCACCGCCGCGGTGCTCGACGAAGACGGCAACATGACCTACAACGACTTCGACCTGGGCGACCACAAGGCCACCACCCAGCAGGTCGAGCGCGTCTACGGTATCGATTACGAGCTCGCCTCCGACGGCTCGGGCTTCTGGGTGCGCAACCTGAACTTCGGTACCGACAAGTTCACCGGCACCTGGAAGAAGGAGACCGTGGTGGACCGCGACGATGCGGGCAACGCCATCGGGTCCTTCAAGCGCGACGCGTGGAGCGCCCCGCGCTCGACCGGCTCGCGCCAGGTGGTCGGCGTCAACGGCGTCATCGCGGTTGAGACCTCCGATATGACCTATGCTCCGGTGCAGGAGGTGGACGCCGACGGCAAGCCGGTGACCGACCGCTACGGCAACCCGGTCTACAAGACCGATGAGTTCGGCAACACGGTCATGGAAGTGGTGGACGCCTCCACGCTCGGCCGCTACTCCTTCGACGAGCTGCCCGCCGCCTACACTGGCGACAAGGGCGAGAAGTACCTGGCCAGCTACCGCGTGGAGCTGGGCTACACCCGCGAGGCCGAAGGCGATGAGACCACCACCTCCGACGACGAGAAGTGGCTGCTCACCCGCTACCACCAGCCCGCGCGCAACGATGCGGGTGTGGCCGGCGATGCGGATACGAGCAAGATCGACTCCGACGTGGAGAGCGCCATCGGCGCCGGCAGCGGCATGATGTTCACCGCCACTGACGAGGTCACCGCCATGGACGGCACGACCCACGAGGGCCTGCGTGCCCACTCCGGCCACATCGTGGTGGCGGGCGTGGCCGACAACACCGAGGGCGCCTATGTGGACAAGCGCACCGACGCCCTGAACGTGCAGCCCTCCAAGGTGACCGTGCCCGTGAGCGACATGATCGAGGGCACCTGGAACGAGAGCGCGACCGCCAACAGCGAGAACCTGAAGGTGAACACGGCCAACTACGTGACCTACGACTACCTCACCTACCGTCCGAAGCTGGACGAGAACGGGGAAGTGGTCATCGACCCGACGACGAAGAAGCCGGTCAGCGAGGTTCACGGCGGCGATGCCGGCGAGGTTCAGCCGCCCACCCAGAAGATCACCGGCGTGGTGTTCAACGATGTCGACAACGACGGCATCAACGGCACCCTGGCCGTCGGTGAGGCCGCCGATGTGGTCGACGAGCCGGTGGAGGGCATCCAGCTGACGCTGGAGCGCTACTTCGCGCTGGCCGAGGGCCTCTCGGTGGAGGACGCCACGGTGGCCTCCGGCACCTGGCGCGCCGACCCGACCTGGTCTGAGGATTGGAACACCCTGGACTACCAGGGCGAGATTGCCGCCACCGGCTCTGCCGAGGGCGTCTACGCCGACGATCCGACGGCGGGCCTTACCGGCGACGACACCTACGGCGCGGTCGTGCCCTTCGCCGATCCCGACGATGAGGAGGCCGAGAAGCCGACCCACAACACCGAGTCGGCCGCCGACGGCACCTACGTCTTCGACAACCTGAAGAGCCAGGGCTGGCTTTCCTTCGACGAGGCGGGCAACGTGGTGCCCGACGGCACCGAGGGCGCCACGGAGAAGCTCGTGGTGTTCGGCTACCGTGTGCGCGTCACCGATGCGGATTGGTGGAACCGCTACTGGGGTACCGCCAAGTACCTGCAGGGTGCCTCCTACGTGCAGACGGCCACCGACTGGATGAGCGACTCCGATTTGGTCCATGCGGACGGCTATCTCATGAGCGGCACCGCTGGTGCGGACGACTCCATGGAGTACACCGTGCTTTTGAACGTGGAGAGCGCCACCACCCCCGATGCCAACAAGCGCAAGTCCCTGAACCCGGACAACCCGAATATCAACTACCAGCTCGCCGTGGAGCGCGGCGACCGCTACGGCATGGATTCCCGCTACGGTGAGCCGGCGCCGGCCACGGTGCTCACCACCAACGCCGCCGCTGCCATCACGGCCGCGGCCGCCGGCATGGGCGTGGCCGCCGAGGGCGACCAGAACGCGGCCGACCGCAGCTTCCATCCGGTGCTCACCTACGATCTCGCTCGCGGCGCCGACCGCCTCGGCAACGATGCCGGCCTGCGCGCGCCCGTGCAGCAGAAGATCGCCGGCCGCGTGTTCCACGACGCCGACTACGACGGCACCCTGGCCCATAAGGCCACGGCCAACGAGCTCGAGAAGCCGAACAAGCCGCTCGAGGGCGATGGTGCGGACAAGGGCGAGGCCCAGGCGCCGGCCATCTCCAGCACCGAGATCGGCTATGCCGGCAAGCGCGTCATTTTGAAGCAGTGGTACTACAAGAACCGCGCGTGGGTGCTGAACCCGAACTTCGGCAACGATGCCTACACCGTCGCCGAGGGCTCCGTCACCTACAAGACCGAGACCGTAGGGGAGGGCGCTGACGCCATTGAGACCAAGGTCGTCGACACCGTGGACGACCCGGCCTACGCTGACGGCCTTACCACCATCATCCCGAACGCCACCTACGTGGAGGGCGTGGGCCTGTACGTCATCACCGATGAGGACGTGTACCGCACCGAGGAGACCGACGGCGCCACCACCAAGGTTCAGGTGAAGACCGCCGGCGACTACCTCTTCGACCGCCTGCCCGCCCGCTATGTGGAGGCCCGCGTGCCCGGCACCGAGGCCACCGATGACACCGAGGCCGTCGAGGGCACCACCAACGCCCCGGCCGAGGAGTATCTGGCCGGCTACACCGTGGAGGTGCTCGGCGGAGAGGTGAACGACGAGAACAGCGAGGCCATCCCCGGCCTGCCCGCCACCTTGCTGCAGACCGCCGATGGCGACGACGCCCAGAACTCCAAGGCCGTAAGCGCCCTGGCCGCGATGGGCTCTGACGAGCAGAACTTCGCCGACTACACCGACGGCAACTACCCGGTGCGCTGGAACGAGCTCACGGTGCAGACCGTGGACGGCAACGGCGTGACCACCAAGGCCACCCTGGACGGCAAGATCATCCTGGCCGCCCGTGCCGAGGCGCAGCCTGCCGAGGGCGACGCCGAGGCTACCCGCGAGCCCGCCGCCGGCAACCGCACCGACGCCGCTTCCGCGGCGGCCCGCGGCACCCAGCCCCAGTACTACGTGAAGGAGACCCGCCTGGCCGAGCTGCCCAAGACGGAGAAGCCCGCCGAGCCTTCCGAGGGCGAGGATGAGACCGAGACGCCCGAGGCGCCGGCCTACGGCTACCCGCTGGCCGGCTCCGCGGCCTCGGCCGAGGTGGCCCCGCGCGATAAGGACGGCAAGCCCGTCGACCAGACCGTCATCTACGACTGGTCGTGCGGCCGCGACGAGGTGCGCATGCACGCCGGCTTCGGCGAGTACGGCTACACCACCATCTCCGGCAAGGTGTGGCGCGATAGGAACTTCGACGGCATCCTGAACGCCACCGAGGAAGTCCTGCCCGGCTACAAGCTGGCCGTCACCCAGTGGTTCTGGGTGACCGACAAGGCTCTCATCGACGCCTTCAGGGCCGATTCCGACCACTTCGTGGTGGACGAGAAGACCGGTGCGCGCGCCAACGTGATCACCCGCGGTGCGGACGGCAAGCCGACTGCCACCGAGGACGGTGCATGGATTCACGCCAAGACCGCCGAGGAGATGGGCGGCGAGGACGCCGTGTCCCGCTCCAGCTTCACCCGTCCGGTGGCTACCACCGAAGAGGGCACGGGCGTCTACAAGTTCGAGCAGCTGCCGAGCTTCGTGTACCTGGCCGGTGACTTCACCGCCGCCACCCCGGAGGTTCCGGGCGAGGACGGCGAAGAGGGCACGCCGGGCACCGAGGCGGCAAACGACCTTACGGTCATCCAGCCCAACGACACCATCAACAACGGCGAGGCCAACGCCATCGCCCTGGACAAGCTCTACCTGGCGGCCTACCGCATCACCATGCAGGAGGTGGCGCCCAGCCATGCCCTGACGAGCCTGCATGTGGGCGTGAACATCGGCGACAAGACTCTGGGCGACCTGTCCACCATCACCGCCAAGGACGAGAACGGCAACCCGCTGCCCGGCGAGGCGGCCGACTCCGACGCCTTCCGTCCGAACCCCTCGGGCGACCGCGTCATCCAGATCGTGGAGGAGTACTTCGACAATTCGTGGGATGGCGAGGCCACCTTCGACGAGTACGAGACCAACACCGATAAGAAGTACGAGCAGGACAAGCGCGACGAGGCGAACGAGAACAAGGCCAATGCCAGCTACTGGCGCACCGACGGCTATGTGATCGTGGCCGCCCGCGGCTCTCATGCCAACCGCTACAACAACGCCGGCAAGGCCACCGACGCGGCCAGCTACCAGTACGAGCAGATTTACAACGGCGTGCGCTACGACGTGCCGCGCCCGATGTTCGCCCAGTCCGGCGGCCAGGCCGGCCTCGTGCAGATTCCGCGCACGAGCCTCACGGGCCGCGTGTGGGACGACACGGGCATCGCCGACGAGAACGGTGTGTACAACTACGCCACCGGCTACAACGGCGTCCAGGACAAGGACGAGGTGGGTCTGGCCAACCAGACCATCTACCTGACCCAGTGGTACTGGGCTCCCGTGACCCATGATGTCACCACCGGCGAGGGCGATGCGGCCACCACGGTGAAGGAGACGACGTGGGAGTGGGTGCGCAACGAGTCGTTCGGCGCCGACACCTACACGTCGAACCGCTACAGCCGCACCGATGCCGACGCCGCCATTGAGCCCATCATCTACGACGGCAACGCCGAGGCGGCCAACACGCCGCTTGAGGCCGTCGACGGCGTGGCGGGCGCCCTCAAGGTTCAGACCAACGAGGACGGTCAGTGGCTCGTGGAGAACCTGCCCACGGTCTACGTCACCGACGACGACACCTATTACCTGGCGTCCTATCGCGCCGAGCTGGCCGAGCTCTACCGCGAGCCGGCGGGCAACGCGGTGGACGGCTCCGACAACCAGTGGATGCTCACCCGCTACCACCACAACGAGACCGCCAAGAAGAAGGACGAGACTGCCAAGAAGGACGCGCTGCAGCTGACGGCCCAGATCGAGGCGATCAACGGCTCCGAGTCGGTCGTGAACGACTCCGATGCGGCCAGCGAGCTTCTGCGCGGCGTTGCCGGCGGCATGGTCATCGCCGGTCGTGTGGAGGGCGTGGCCGATGAGGCCAAGGTGGAGGCCGCTGACACCACCGGCGTTGCCTCCGACGGCGCCGCTGTGGACGGCACCGCCACCGTGCGCACCACCCGCAGCAACAACGGCCAGATCATCCTGGCCCAGGTGGCCGACACCACCAAGGACGATAAGGGCGTCTACACCCACACCAACCGCAACGCCTTCGTGGAGCTGCCCGATGGCCAGGGCATGGGCACCGGTGCCGAGGTCTACGACTGGATTGCCGATCCGCAGAAGGATGCCAAGGGCAATGTGATCCCGGTGGAGGCCGGCGACGTGGGCGAGGTTCGCGCCCCGCGCCAGTCCATCTCCGGCGTGGTGTGGTCCGATAGCGACAACGACGGCATCCGCGAGACCAATGAAGCGGGCATCGAGGGCATCGACATCGTGCTCGAGCGCTACAGCGTGACCGCCACCCGCAACAAGAACGGCATCTGGACCACCAACGGCACTTGGGAGCGCGACCTCACCTGGGCCAGCCAGGCTGCCTGGGATGCCTACGACGCCAACCCCGTGGCCGGTCTTGCCGGCCTGGGCAACGGCGCCTCCCGCCAGACGGCCACCGGCCCCGATGGCTCCTTCGCCTTCACCGACCTGCCGAGCCACCGCTTCGTGGCCGGTGCGGCCGACGACCCGGAGACGACCGACGTTGACGAGTCGACGGCTGATGCCATCGTCCTGTACGGCTATCGTGCCCGCGTGATCGATCCCGCCCTCTGGGATCGCAGCCTGGGCGTGACCCGCTACCAGCAGGGCAACGACTACGCGGTGGATTCCGACCTTATCTACGACAGCGGCTACCTCATGGCCGACGGCGAGTACGCGGTGCTGCTGAACGTGGTCACCGAGGAGACCCCGGCCGCAAACCACCTGGTGGGCCCGGCCAACGGCAGCGCCACTCAAAGCGACATCGACCGCTACGCCGAGGATGCGGCCAAGGATGCGGCCAAGGATGCGGCCTCTGCTAACGAGTCCGTGCTGTGGGCGGCGGCCCAGAAGCCCGTGGCGGTGACCGACCGCTTCGGCGCCGCTCTCGCGCCGCTCTACGACAAGGCCGACAACTACGAGGGCACCCGCGGCTACCAGATCAGCGCCAAGGCGGACGACACCACGGTGTTCACCTACGATCTGGGCCTGGGCGCCAACCGCTACGGCAACGACGCCGGCATGCGCGAGCCTGCCAAGAGCGTGCTCTCCGGCCTGCTGTTCAACGACGCCAACTACAACGGTCTCTACGACGAGGCCGTGGCCGACGACTCGGAGACCCCCGATGTGAACGAGTCCGTCGCGGCCGAGCCGGTGTTCGAGGGCAAGCGCGTGTACCTGAAGCAGTGGTACTACGTGCCCGAGAACCTGGCTACCGAGACGCTCGCCGCCGGCTGGCACCAGAACGTGAACTTCGGCAACGACTACTACACCCGCGCCGCCAACCAGACCGCCTCAGGCGCGGTGAGCGTGCGCCAGTTCGTCATCGACAACGCCACCTTCGAAGGCGCCGAGGGCGTGTGGGTGCTCAGTTCCAACGGCGAGCAGAAGGCGGGCAGCAAGACCATCGAGGCCGGCCGCTACCTGTTCGACAACCTGCCGAGCCGCTACATCGCCGAGCGCAAGGGCAACGGGTTCGCTACCGAGTACCTCGCCGGCTACACCATCGAGGTGGAGGGCAACGCCGCCGATAAGACCTCCATGCACGGCCTGCCGGCCACCCGCAAGCAGGTAGCGACCAAGAACGAGCAGGACGGCTACGCCAAGGAGGCCTATTCCTTTGATGTGGCCACCGACGAGCTCAACTCCGACGCCTTCCGCACGGTGGGCGAGGATGATGCCACCTACGAGGCGGGCAACTACCCGGTGCGCTGGAACGAGGACACCACCCAGGTGGCCCTCGATGACAACGGTGCCACGGTGCCCGCCGGCGATGCCACCTACACCAAGTCCACCCTGGACGGCAAGATCATCCTGGCCGCCAAGGCGGATGTGAACGACAACAGCACCGTCGAGGGCGATGACCGCTTCTCCTTCGGCGCCACCCACGGCGCGTACCTGCGCGAGTTCACGCGCGGCGAGGGCGACGACAAGGTCACCGTGCGCTTCGATCTGTCCGAGGGCCTCGACGAGGAGCGCATGAACGGCGGCTTCGGCCCGTTCGGCTACACCACCATCTCCGGCAAGGTGTGGCAGGACGTGAACTTCGACGGCATCATGGACGGCGCCGAGGCCGGCCTGGCCGACAAGAGCCTGACGCTGACTCAGTGGTACTTCGTCGCCGGTTCCATGAGCGGCGAAGGCGACGGAGCGCATTTCGTGCCCGCCGACGGCGAGGTCGTGCCCGCCGGCGCCAAGGTGGAGCCGGTCAAGGGTGACGGCAAGAACGCCGATACCGTGGTGGGCGCCTGGGTGAAGGTGGACAGCTTCGGCACCTTCGACACAGGAGCCTACTCCGGCATCCTGACGGCCACCACGGCCGCTGACGGCAGCTACGCCTTCGAGGGCCTGCCGAGCTTCGTCTACGCTCAGGACGGCGCCAACCCGGGCATCTACCAGCCCGGCACCAAGCTGGCCGACGGCACCACCTTCACGGGCCCCAACGGCACCGTGGAGAACGACTACAACGTGAACACCGACAAGCTTTATATCGTGAGCTACCGCCTGGTGCTCTCCGAGGTGGCGCCGAGCTTCTCGCTGACCCGCGCTCATGTGGGCGTGAACATCGAGACCGACGTCATCGACAGCGACGGCATGCTCTCCACCACGACCACGGCGGCCGACCATCCGGGCGCTGACGTGGCGAACGACTCGAACGCGGATCCCGTGCGCGACACCACCGGCACCAATGGCCGCGAGGATGCCGACTCCGACGCCATCCGCACCGGTGATAAGCTCGGCCAGATCGAGCTGCGCGAAGAGTTCTACGACGGCGTCATCGCCGCCTGGCGCACCGACGGCTACGTGCTGGTCTCCGACCATGCCCGCGAATCCGACGGTCACCAGTACCAGCGCACCTACGGTTCCGGTGCCACGGGCCAGGTGCTCTACGACGTGCCCGATCCCATGGGTACCCAGCGCGGCGGCGACGCGGGCCTCGTGTCCGTGCCGCGCGCCGATATCACCGGCCGCATCTGGGACGACGCCGCCAAGGGCTCCGATTCCCAGGATACCTACAACGGCATCCAGAACGACGGCGAGCCGGGCCTGGCCAACGAGGCCGTGCTCATCACCCAGTGGTACTACGATCCGGCCAACACCAACCCGGCAGACAACAACAGCCACTGGTTCCAGAACAAGCAGTTCGGCCTGGACCGCTACACCTCCAACCGCGACGGCGCTTATCAGGCCGCTGGGGCCGAGGTACTGGCCAAGGCGGGCGACGAGAAGACTGTCGAGAGCAAGAAAGTCATTGAGGCACTGACGCCCATCGTCTACAACGGCAACGACATGACGCCGCTGGCCTACGTCTACGCCGATGCCTCCGGCAACCGCGTGGATGCCAAGGGCAATCTGTATCATCTCGGTAAGAACGCCGATGGCACGGTCATCGCCGAGGGCGACCTCGTCGCGGGCGTTCTGGCCACCACCACCGGCAGCATGACCAAGGTGAAGGTGCCCGGCGAAAACGAGGGCGAGACGAAGGAGGAGGACAGCGACGAGATCCTCGGCCTGTACCACTTCGCCAACCTGCCCACGGCCTACGTGAACGAGAACGACCAGTACTTCCTGGCCGCCTATCGTATCGAGCTGGCCGATGTGGAACACACCGAGAACGATGACGCCACCGACAACCAGTGGCTGCTCACCCGCAACTACCAGGGCGACAACCGTCTGACCGACTCCGACGCGCTGGATGTCACCGACACCGGTATTGCCGGCGGTATCAAGGTCATCGGCAGCTTCGCCAACGGCAAGGCCACCGGCCGCTACAACAACGGCCAGGTCATCCTCGCCGGCACCCGCTCCATGGGCGAAAGCCTCATCACCGGCGGCGCCACCAGTGGAGCCAAGTCCGTGGTGACCGTGCCCCAGAAGCAGGCCATGGACACCGAGGGCGCCCGCGCCTACGACTGGATGAAGACGGCCACGGCCACCGACACCCCGGCCGCCTCCGTGGACGAGTACGGCAAGACCACGGTGGCCGGCGGCGATGTGGGCGAGGTCCGCGCTCCCGTCGAGGCCATCTCCGGCCGCATCTGGTTCGACGACAACAACAACGGCCTTCTGGACGAGGCCACCGACGCCGATGCCGGCACCGGCGACGACACCATGGCCGAAGGCATCGAGGTCACCCTCGAGCGCTACTACGCCATCGTGGGCACCGACGAGAACGGCACCTACGGCTGGACCCGCGACGACGAGGCCATCAACGGCATCACCATGACCGGCAAGTCCGAGTGGGCCACCGCCGACCAGTGGGAGGTTTACGACCATGACCCGACTAAGGGCCTCGGCGACGGCGATGCTCATACCGACGGTCTGCCGCGCACCGTGGCCACCTCGGTTGCTGCTGAGGCCACCGAGGATGACGCGGCCGTGCCCGGCGGCGTCTACACCTTCGACAACCTGAAGACCCAGGAGTGGGTGACCATCACCCACGAGGTGAACGGCAAGACCGTCACCGAGGACGTGCAGCTCATCTACGCCTACAAGGTGCGCGTCACCGACCAGCGCTGGTGGGATCGCTACTACGGCACCGCCAAGCTGCAGGTGACCGACTTTAACGGCACGAGCTACGCGAACGACTCCGACCTCAACTTCAACGACGGCTACCTCATGGGCGCCGACGAGTACGACGTGCCGCTGCAGATGGCCGACGACAACTCGCCGGCATCCAACAAGCGCTGGGCCGCCAACTCCAAGAACCCGAACAACGGCGAGGATACGGCCGCTGCCGGCACCTCCGATGTGACGAGTGCCAACCGCCACTACGACATGGCCTGGGGTATCAACCGTCTGCACAACGACGGCGGCCTGCGCATGCCGCTGTTCCAGAGCATCTCCGGCCTCATCTGGCGCGATGCTAACGACGGCTTCAACAAGGTCGATGGCACCGACTACAACGGCATCCAGGACGAGGACGAGCCCGGCCTTGCCGGCAAGCGCGTCATCCTGAAGCAGTGGTACTACGTGCCCGGCACGCCCGCCCAGGGCACCCAGGGCACCGAGGACTACGTGCCCGCCACCGATGGGCACTGGGTCCAGAACGTCAACTTCGGTAACGACAACTACACCCAGGCCGAGCAGCGCGCCACGGCGCCCACCAACACCAAGCCGGCCACCACGACCACCATCCCCGGCTCCGTCTACGACGAGCACGAGGGCGGCATCTGGGTGACTACGGCCGATGGTGCGAACGGCACCGTGGCCGGCCGCTACCTGTTCGACAAGCTGCCCACTCGCTACGTGGAGGCCCACCAGGGCACCCAGCTCGGCCGCGAGTACCTGGCCGGCTACACCGTGGAGGTGCTGGGCAACGTGAAGAACAGCGATTCGGTGGCCGCCGGCGAAGAGTCCCAGGCCGTGACCGGCCTGCCGGCGACGCTGAAGCAGCAGCTGCTGAAGGACAAAAAGCCGGGCAGCGACATCCTGAACTCCCAGGCCATCTCCACCACGGTCTCCGCCACCACGGACGCCGCGGGCAAGGCCACGGGCAACTACGCTCTGGCCTGGAACGACGAGACGGCCCAGGATACCTACGACAACGGTGCGGAGGGCGACGACAAGCTCACCTACACCAAGCACACCATGGGCGGCAAGATCGTGCTGGCTGGCGTGGCCGAACAGAACAGCCCGGCCCAATCCGTCGTGTCCGCCACCACGACCAACCGCGACGACAACGTCGAGGTCGCCTTCGATTGGAACCTCGGCCGCAACGAGGAGAACCTCGACGGCGGCTTCGGCGCCTACGAGACCGGCAAGATCGCCGGCGTGGTGTTCCAGGACAAGAACGTCGACGGCTTCTACAGCGACAAGGACATCAACGACCGCCTGACCGGCGACAAGCCCGTGGCAGGGGAGACTCTCCAGGTGGCCCAGTGGTTCTTCGTGCCCAACGGAGACACGCTGCCCTACGAGGTGACGCTGGTCGACAAGAACGGCAACGATGCCGGTAAGACCCGCGACACCTATAAGGCCCTGGTGAACGCCGGCTTCGAGCACGACGATGCCACGAGCAACGACGGCACCTGGTTCAAGTCGAAGAGCTTCAGCTACCGCACCAACGTGGACGCGCTGCCCAAGGTTTCCGTGACCGATGCCGAGGGCAACACCACCACCAAGACCGCCGAGCTGGACACCCGCATCGCGGTGGACGACGCCGACTGGTTCGAGGGCGCGGTGACCAACGCCGATGGCGTGTACCTGTTCGAGGAGCTGGTAAGCTACGTGAACCTGGACGCCCTGGGCTCGCTGGAGGCCGCCAATCTCACTGACGTGCAGCCCTACTTCCCGGGCCGCAAGCACGTGAACCTGCCCGTGGGCGAGGTCACGCTGGGTGGTGCGGCCACCGTGGCCGAGGACGAGACCGAGGATCAGGATAAGGACGAGACCGAGGACCAGGACAAGGACGACAACGAGAACCAGGACCAGGACAAGGACGACAACGAGGGCAACGATACGTCCAAGACGGGCACCGGCGTGACCATGGACGTCGTCGACAGCGGCGCCGACCCGCTGGCGACGCTCGCCGCCCAGGTCAGCAACGACCATATTTACATGACCGCCTACCGTGTGTCCCTGGACGAGACGGAGCCCGACTACGCGCTCACCTTCCCGAGCCAGGGCGCTATCGAAGATGACAAGACAGCCGGTCAGCTCGGCGATGACGACAACCTCGCCCGCGGTCTGACCATTACCAACGACTCCGATGCCATGCGCGTGGGCGACGGCAATACCGTGGAGCTCTTCGAGGAAGTGGCCGGCGAGCACGACGGTAAGGGCGCCCCCGTCCGCGTGACCGTGGTGGACGACAACAGCCAGCAAAGCGTGGTGGAGACCCGCAACGACGGCTACGTCATTGTGGCCGCCGAGATCACCGACGGCGAGAACGGTGCGGCCAACACGCCGGCCGGCGGCCAGTACCAGATGACCGGCAATGTTGCTGCGGCCTCCGGTGCGGCTCATGTGGCCACCGAGGTGTTCTACAACGGCAAGCGCTACGACGTGCCGCGCATCACCGCCAACAAGGTGACCCGCGAGGCGACCCATACCGAGCCGGGCGCCGATGCGGCCGAGACGAAGACCATCATGGACTTCGACAACGCCGTTACCGGCGGCGACGCGGGCCTCGTGGAGCTTCTGAAGGCCAACATCTCCGGCAAGGTCTGGAACGATGCGAACTACGACGGCCTGCAGGACGAGAGCGAGGAGGGCATCGAGGGCGAGGAAGTGCGCCTGTCCCAGTGGATGTACGTGCCCACGAGCAAGTGGAAGTCCTTCGTGGAGAACCACGCCGACCTGGTGCGCGACTCCTTCGGTCTGACGAACGGTATCCAAGCCGACGATCCTGCCGATGCTGATGGTATTGCCGACACCATCGAGCGCGGCGTGTGGATCCGCAACACTCAGTTCGGCAAGGAGCGCTACACCGCCTCCACCGACGAGGACGGCGTGCACCATCCTTACATGTCTAACTCTTGGTACAACGTGCCCAGTGATGATATGGAGCCGGGCATCGTATCGGTGAAGACCTACGACGGCGCCACCGCGGTCAGCGGCCAGACCATCGATAAGGGCGTGTACCTCTTCGACAAGCTGCCCACGGTCTGCGTGGTGCAGAACAAAACCTACGACGAGTTCTATCTGGCGGCCTACCGCGTGGAGATCCCGGCCATGAACGTGACCGAGGCCGTTGACAAGAAGACCGAGGCCAACAAGGGCGGCGTCGAGGGCTCTGCCGACGACACCTGGCTGCTCACGCGCTACCGCGCCACGGCCAAGGGCAAGACGGCGCTGGAGTCCTCCAAGCTCGACTCCGATGTGGCCGATCTCACCCAGACCGGCATCGCCGGCGGCTACATCGTGTCCCAGCAGAACGACGAGCTGGACACCAACAACAACAACGAGCCTGTCGAGCGCCAGAACAACGGCCAGATTATTCTGTCCACTTGGGTGAAGGACGGCGAGGGCAACAAGAACACCACCGAGAACGTGGAAAACGACAACAACATGTGGCAGGGCAAAGACGACGTCACCAAGTACGACTGGATGCTCGAGCTTCCCGACGGCACCGCCATGCACCACGGTGGCGACGTGGGCGAGGTACTGCCGCCCTACCAGACCATTACCGGCCGCGTGTGGAAGGACATGAACAACGACGGTAAGCAGGGCAGTTACACCGACGAGAATGGTGTGAGCCAGCTCGAGCCCGGCGTGAACGACATCCAGGTGTCGCTGGAGCGCTACTACAGCATCGCCGGCACCGATACGTGGGTGTGGGACGAGCAGTGGGCCGATGTCTATCCGACCGACTACAACGACGGCGTTCAGGCGAAGGGCTCTCCCATGCGCCCGGCTGTGGCCAAGAAGTGGACGAAGGATGACACCACGGGCAAGTGGTCTTATGAGCCCATGGCCTACGCCAACGTGGACACGGCGACAACCGTCGCCGGCGTGGACGGCACCTACGAGTTCAAGAACCTCAAGAGCTCCGATCGCCGCGACGTGAACGGCGACGGCGTGGCCGAGGTCATCATCTACGGCTACAAGGTGCGCATCACCGACGAGGACCTGCGCGGCCGCCACATCCTGGCCGCCAACATCCACGTGGGCGACGACTACACCGTCGATTCCGACCTGAACTACGCCGACGGCTACCTCATGGAGGAGAACGAGTACACCGTGCTCCTCGAAGTCGCCGACTCCGACGACTACGTGGCCGGCTCCGAGAAGGACATGACCGACGCGGCCACCAACAAGGCCGCCACGAAGGTGTCCGTGGCCTCGCAGCCTTCCAACCTGTTCGCGGCTGCCAACTCCATGAACCCGAACCAGGATGAGATCGACCGCTATGGCCGCATGCCGGTGAAGAGCAATACCAAGGTGATGACCGCCGCTGACGGCACTGTTACCTACCAGAAGGCCGACGCCATGGCGGCCACGCTCACCTACGACCTCGCCAAGGGCGCCAGCCGCGTGAACAACGACGCCGGCGTCATGGACATCCCGAAGCACTTCATCGCGGGCTACCTGTTCCACGATGCCAACTACAACGGCGTGTACGACTTCGACGAGACGGGCGAGAACGACCCCGAGGTTCTGAAGAAGAACGAGCGCGGCCTGGTGGGCAAGAAGGTCATCCTGAAGCAGTGGTACTTCGTGCCCGCAACCGACAGCAAGACCGCCGGCAAGGGCGGTACGTGGGTGCTCGTCGAGGACTTCGGCAAGGACGACCCGGCTACCACCGTCACCACGCTGACCGACAAGGCCGCCGTGGTGCTGGCCGCTGCGGCCAAGGCGGCCAAGGACGGCGATTCTGCAGACCTCACCGTGCGCACCACGCGCACCCTCGCTGCCAAGGCCGATAGCGCCGAGGGCGCCGGCGACGGCTGGCATGCCGGCTACTACCGCTTCGACAACCTGCCGGTGTATGTGGCCGTGGGCGGTACCGAGTACCTGGCCGGCTACACGGTGGAGGTCGCCGGCGGCACCACCGCAGGCGAGTCGCCCGAGACGCTGAACGTGCCGGTCACCAAGATCGAGGAGCCCATCCTCGGCCAGGACGGCAAGGTGGTCAATCTGGCCGACGTGAACAACAACAAGGCCTACGCCGACACGCACCAGTCCGTGGCCCAGGTCATCGGCACCCAACTGCTCGAGACCAAGACCGAGGACGGCACGGTGACCTACGTCAAGCGCGACACCACCACCGGTACCGACACCTCCATCGACACCTATGCGGCGAGCAATGCGAACTATCCGCTCGGCTGGCAGCACCACACCGGCCAGGCGCCCAAGATGTTCGACAACGACAAGACGACGCCGACCAATAGCTCCAACTCTACCTTGGACGGCATGATCATCCTGGCCGGCAACACCACCACCTACACCCAGGACGACAACTACAAGGTGGACCAGACCCGTGGCGGCGCCTCGGTGTCCTTCGACATGGCCACCGGCCGCGACGAGAGCAAGCTCTCCGGCGGCTTTGGCTACTTCGGCACCACCGAGGTGTCCGGTACCGTGTGGTTCGACGCCGACTTCGACGGCATCAACGAGGTGGGCGCCACGACCGCCGACGGCAAGCCCGCCACCGACGGCGACTACGCCATCGCGGACCAGACCGTGGAGCTCACCCAATGGTTCTACCTGGCCGGCACCGCCGAGGAATCCAAGAAGGAGGTCACCGAGAACGGCGAGAAGCGCGAGATTACCTGGGTGGAGTTCACCGCCAACCCCAAGGTGAACAAAAAGGGCCAGACTCTGCGCGAGAGCAGCACGCTTGTGTTCAAGGGCGAGAAGTACTACGACATCGAGGTTGTGGACGGCGGCGCCTGGATCAAGAACCCGTCCTTCGGCGATGTGGTTCCCACCACCGAGACCGACGAGACCACCGGTACGACCGCCGCTAAGACCTCCTACACCGGCTTCTACACCATGAAGACCGACGCGAACGGCGCCTTCGCCTTCGGCGACGCCAACACCGCAGGCCTTCTGCCCTACGTGCAGTTCGACAAGAACGGCAACCCGCTGGCGGCCGGCGACGATAGCGCTGCCGACGACATGCTGGCCATGGCCGCCTACCGCGTGACCGAGCCGAGCCTGCCGGCGGGACACGTGCTCACCGTGTACCACAACGGTGAGGCGAACTCCTCGAATACCCAGGCCACCAACACCGACTCCGACGCCAAGCGCGACATGAACCGCACGGCGATGGTGGACGGCTACGAGACGCCCATCGTCACGAGCTATCCGCAGTTCGAGGCGACCGGCGAGCAGTCCGACGCCACCTTCGCGAGCGAGACCGGCTACATCGTGACGGCCAACTCGGCGAGTCGTGCCGCCAACACGCCCTACACTCACACGGTGGACGGCGTGGGCTACGACGTGGCCAACCAGGTAACCAAGCGCGAGCATGTGAACACCGGCTTGTTCAAGGTGCCCACCTCCCAGATCACGGGCATCGTGTGGGACGACACCGAGAACGACGACAACACGGCCCCCGACGGCGTGCGCGCCGCCGACGAGCCGGGTCTGGCCGGCGAGACGGTGCTCGCCACCCAGTGGTACTACGTGCCCGCAAACTCCGCGGCCTTCACCCAGATCGACACCAGCGATGACGCCGGCTTGGTCGAGTGGGTGCCCGCGGCCGACGGGGCTAAGAACGTCGTCGCGGCCGAGAACGACAAGGCCGTGGTGGAGAAGGACGAGAACGGCAACGTGAAGTCCGCCAAGGTGGGCAGCCTTGCCGTGAAGGGCGCCTGGGTGCAGAACATCGGCTTCGGTTCCGACTGGGTGACCACCAAGCCCGTCATCGTGAAGGATCCGAACGGCCCGACCGACCAGGGCAAGGTCCAGCGCGTCCCGGTGATCACCAACGGCGAGAACCGCCCCGACGCCCGCAACAAGATGGGCGTGGTGGCCGTGAAGACCTACAAGGCCAAAGAAGCCAAGAAGGTCGTGGTCGACGCGAACGAGGCCGCCGGCTACAATCTGGCGGACGTGGCCGAGGGCGAGTACGTCTTCGACAACCTGCCCACGGCCGTGGTCGTGCTCGACGCCAACAGCGGCACCGACGAGTACTTCCTCGCCGCCTACCGCGTGGAGCTGGCCGCGCCCAAGAACTACCTGAAGACCGGCTACGAGAAGGGCGTGCAGGACCCCTGGCACATCACTACGCCGCACCAGCCCGTAAGCTTCGCCAACGACGACGCGACGGCCAAGGGCCTTGCGACAGACTCCGACGTGCCCGGCACCAAGGCCGGCGTGGCCGGCAACGCCGGTACGCTCGGCATCACCGATACCAACATCAAGGCTCTGTACCAGAGCTGGCCCATCCAGCACCGCTACGCGGCGGACGGCTCGGTGCGCGCCAACGACGGCCAGGTCATCCTTGCCAAGGTGAAGAACGACGCCTCCAAGGGCATCGCCGCCAGCTACGCGGACATCCCGGCTGCCAACGCCATGGATACCGCCGAGGCGACCATCTACCAGTGGACCCATCCGGTGCTGACCGAGGTGGCCGGCGACGTGGGCGAGATCAAGCCCGCCTACCGCTCCATCGGCGGCTACGTGTGGAAGGACAACGACTACAAGGACGGCATCTACAACCTCATCCCCGGCACCTACGCCGACATGGTGAACACGGGCCAGTTCATCGACCTGAAGAGCCCCGAGAAGCAGCCGGTGCCCGATCGCCCGACGAGGATGTACCTGCGCCAGTGGTACTACGATCCCGATCACGTCAACAAGGGCAATGCCTATCCGTCTCCCGACGCGACGGACAACCATTGGTTCCCGGTGCCCCAGGGCGCGTTCACGGAGTACGGCAACGACCGCGACTGGAGTCCGACCGAGACGACCAAGGCGCCCTTCTACTACAAGACGGTGACCACCCGCAACAAGAGCGTCACCAACAAGGAAGCGGACAGCTACTACCAGTTCGACGACCTGCCGGTGCGCGTATTCATCAACGGCAAGGAGTACCTGGCAGGCTACACCGTGGCCATCCGCGGCAACGCCGACTTCAAGCCGGGCAACTACGAGGCCCAGACCTCCGACTACCTGGTTAAGAACAAGCTCACCGCTCCGGACTACCTGGTGGACCAGTGGAACTCCAAGGGTCTGGCCAACGTGCGTGGCACCTCGTCCTACGCCTACCGCTACGGCCCCGAGACCTTCCCGCTCATCCGCAGCCAGGCGTTCAGCTCCAACGGCGACATCCACACCATGGACTCCGTCATCGTGCTGGCCGGTTCCACCACCGCCGATGCCAAGGGCGCCCGCACGGGTAGCACGCCCTACGTGGTGAACTCCGCCGACAAGAACGGCACGGCGCCGCTGGCCTCCTTCGATCTGGCCTTCGGCAAGAACGAGACCCGCATGAACGGCGGCTACATCGTGCCGCCCTCCGCTCCCATCGAGGGCTACATCTGGGAGGATGCCAACTACGACGGCGTCCGCCAGGAGGATGTCTACGACAAGAACGGCAACCTCGTCTCCAAGGGCGAGCGCGGCATCGGCGGCGTGCGCATCCGCCTGACCAAGTACTACCTGGACGACACCGATAAGACCGGCGGCCCGGACGGCACGTGGAAGCGCACCTACAGCCTGGACGAGAACGGCAACCGCGTGCTCGACCCGTACTATCCCTTCACCACCTCCTACGGCACCGACCCGGAGGACGACCTGGAGCTGGGCCAGTACCGCACCGATCTGGTGCCCACGAGCTTCAAGAAGCCCGATGCTCAGAAGCTGAACGAGCCGAGCGACCGCGAGTACCTGTGCGGCTACACCGTGGCCGTGGCCGATACCGATCCGGCCGACCTCTACAAGCAGGTGCCCAACGAGGCCATCGCCGGCTACACCCTGACGCGCCCCCATGTCGCAGGCGAGCTTGACGCCGTGGTGGCCGACGGCAACGCCGAGGGCATGCGCACCGAATCCGATGCCTTCCGCTACTACACCTCCGAGGGTCTGGACGCCATGGACTCCACCACCAAGGCCTTCGGCCTGGTGAACCGCTTCATCGACATGCAGGACTCTGTGCCCGCGCCCGGCGACACGGAGAAGAACGCCGCCTTCAAGAACCGCGTGCCGGCCGGCCGTGCCGACGGCATGGTCATCGTGGCCCACGAGGCGGTGGAAAGCTCTACCAACGACAAGACCCAGAAGAAGTACAAGGGCGTCACCTACGACACCGACGAGAACGTCCAGGTGCAGCAGGGCGGCGACGGCGGCTTCGTGAAGATTCCCGAGACCTCCATCACCGGCGTGGTGTGGGACGACTCCTACAGCGACGAGTGGGCCGCTACCGACCCGGTGCGCGACCGCGCCGAGCACGAGCGCTCCTACGACGGCGTGTACCAGCCCGAGTTCGAGGCGGGTCTCGCCGGCCGCACCGTGGCGCTGACCCAGTGGCACTACGTGACCCACGACATGTGGAAGAACTTCGCGCTGCGCCACGCGCATCTGGTCTACAACCTGCTGACCAAGGACGACCTGAAGGCGCTGGGCATTGATGCGATGGATCCCATCGAGGCCATGAAGACCATCGACAAGTCTTCCGATGCGACGCTCGAGCTGGCCTGGAAGCTGCTGTACACCCGCGCCGAGCAGGGAGCCGCAAGCGATGTGCGCGCGGCGAGCGGCGACGAGGGCGCCCTGGGCTTCTGGGTGCGCACCCGCGCCTTCGGCGGCGACGTCACTTGGGTAAACAACGGCACGGCCGAAGATCCCGAGTGGGAGCGCGTGGTGTCCTACAACCCGACCGAGACCGAGACCGTGCGCGACGGCAAGGTTCAGAAGGTCGTCAACGGCGACGGCGACCGCACGGTGACCACCGGTCCTCTGGGCCTGGACTACCAGGGCAACGTGGTGGACGACCTGAATCCGGGCACCTACGCCTTCTACAACCTGCCCACCAGCTGGGTCGGCTGCGGCGACGAGGTGCACAGCGAGATCAAACTCGCGCCGCGCTACGTCGGCAAGCAGGACGCCGATAAGGCCGGCACCACGCTCGTGAACGCCGATAGGGCCACCGACTACCCGGCCGACTCGGCCCCGATGTACGGCGATACCTACTCGCTGGCCAGCTACGAGGTGGAAGTGGACGGCCTGGCCCACGACGGCTCCGATACCGAGGCCGACGGCACCAGCTGGATGCTCACCCGCTACCATGCCGCCAGCAGCGACGTGGTGGAGTCCGACGTTGAGTCCACCGACCGCTTCGGCGTGGTGAACTTCGCCAAGTACGAGGGCGCGGGCAAGGACGTTCGCCTGGGCCGCACGGTTACCGACCGCACCGTCGTCGCGGCCGAGGTCACCGCTGCGGGCGAGAACGGCGCCGCGACCAAGAGCGTCGCCGAGATCGCCGGCACGCGCACTTCGGTGGGCGACGTGGACGGCGAGGACCACGGCGGCCGCATCGTGGTGGCCAGCAAGGGCGTGGCCGAGGGAGAGAACAAGACGAAGCTTGCCTACGCGAGCGACTTCGCCCGCGTGAGCACCGAGCAGCTGGTGCGCCCCGATGCGCCGCTGTACGGTGTGGCGGCCTACGACTGGCTGACCGTTGACATGGAGAAGGTCGTAGTGGAGACCATTCCCGACGGCAACGGCGGCGAGTGGGAGCACAAGGTGTCGCTGCCCAAGGCCGTCAAGGGCGGAGACATGGGCATCGTGCATCCCACCCTGCAGTCCATCCGCGGCATCCTGTGGAACGATGTGAACAACAACGGCATCCAGGACGTGACCTTCGACGAGGAGGAGGGCACGCGCGACGCCGAGGAGGCCCTGAACGGCTACGAGGTGACCCTGGAGCGCTACTACTTCGTTCCCAACGCCGATAACACCGACGGCACCTGGACCAAGGACGCGAGCTTCTCCAAGACCTGCACCACGGGCAAGGTCATGATCGAGAAGGGCGTGGACGCCGACCATGAGCTGGCGGTGGGCGAGAGCTTCGGTTTCGTGAATGAGAAGAAGTCGGACCTCTACCGCGACGGCACCTACAACTTCGAGAACTTGGAGACTGCGGCCCTGAAGGGCGGCAAGTGGGTCGTCTACGGCTACAAGGTGAAGGTCACCGACCCGCGCGTCACCGAGGGCGAGCTGTTCAAGGGCAAGTACCGCGTGTCCGCTGCCGCCTACACCGAGGACTCCGACCTCACCGTGGGCAACGAGCTTACGGCCGCCGACGAGTACATCGTGCTGCTGGAGACCGTGGCCAAAGACGGCACCACGCCCGACGGCCTCAGCTCGCACGCCTCCAACATCGTGTACGCCCCGGCTTCCAACAACGCCGACCAGACGCCGAATCTGGTGCTGGACGAGAACGGCGAGCCGGTGGTCGACGCGGAGGGCAAGACCCAGACCAAGGCCCCCATGGAAAGCGGCAAGCTCGTGGCCTACGACCTCATGATGGGCGCGAGCCGCGACCACAATGATGCGGGCCTCATCTTCCCGCCGGCCTACGCCATCGACGGCTACGTCTGGGAGGATGCCGACTACGACGGCCTGTACAACTACAACACCGAAGAGCGCACCACGCTTTCCAAGGACGGCCAGAAGGTCACCGAGGACTTCATCGAGTACGGCTACAACAACAAGCGCGTCATCCTGAAGCAGTGGCTGTACAAGAACGGCGAGTGGGTGCAGAACACGCACTTCGGCAACGACGAGAGCGTCATGGCTGAGAAGGTGGCCGACGGCGTGGCCGAGGGGGGCCCGACGCCCACCATCAACCCGGCTGCTAAGGACGGCAAGGTCGACGACGGCAAGGGCGGTCTTAAGGACGTCACGCCGGCCGAGCGCCTCACCTTCGTCATCCCGAACTCCACCTATCTGGGCGGCGGCAAGGTGTCCGTGCTCACCGGCGACAACGAGAACCTGAAGGCGCTGGCCAAGGACGGTGTGACCGAGCTGCACGACGTGTCCGGCTACTATGTCTTCGACCAGCTGCCGACGGCCTACCGCGAGTGGAACGCCGACAAGGGCACCTACGACTACACGCTGGTGTCCTACACCGTTGAGGTGAGCGGCGTGAAGAACGACGCGGTTACGGTGACCAACGACAAGGGCGAGACCGAGACGGTGGATGCCGGCATGGCGTCGCTGCTCGTGACGAGCTACGAGGCCGAGACCACCATCCACGATGTGGTGAACTCCCGCGTCCAGCCCATGGTCACCGCCACCGAGCAGAATCCCGAGACGAACCAGGACGGCCTGGTCACGCTGTGGTCCATGTACGACGCCAACAACTACCCGGTGTTCCTGGGCCACTCCAACATCCAGACCGGCACCGAGCTTGACAGCGATGGCGAGCCGTGCGGCGTGAAGGACCGCATCTGCACCGCCGTGGAGGGCGAGGTCACCAAGAACGACGCCGCCTACCGCATCGTGCTGGCGAGCAAGCAGGAGAGCTACGCTGCCCAGAACGCCGCTATCTGGAACAACCAGGGCGCAGGCTACGCCGAGGTGACCCCGCGTCTGACCGACGACGGCAAGCAGGTGCTTGATAGCGCCAAGAAGCCGGTCATGGACGCGACGGGCCGCTACTTCGGCTACGACTTCGCCCTGGGCCAGAACCAGAACGCCATGAACGCCGGCTTCGTGCCGCCCGACCGCTCCAGCCTGGTGGGCCAGGCGTGGTTCGACGAGGACTACGACGGCAAGAACGACGCCGACACCTCCGACGACCGCATCGATACCGACAACCGCGACAAGGACGAGGAGGGCGTCGAGGGACTGCGCGTCATCCTGACCCAGTACTACTTCGTGCCCGAGCGCGACGCCCATGGCCGCCAGCTGCTCGAGGACGAGGACGGCAACGTCTTCTACCTCGATAGCACCGAGGCTACCGACGAGTACGACCGCGGCGTGCTGCGCCTGGTGGAGAACCACGCCAACAACGTGGTCACCGGCGCCGACGGCAAGAAGGTGTACCTGATCCGCTCCGGCCGCACCTACGACTACGACGCTCTGTACTACGCCGGCATCCGCCCGATGATCGACTCCGGCTACTGGGTGGAGAACACCAACTTCAACGGCGGCCGCCAGTACAAAGACCCGCTGCCCGAGGGCAAGCCCGATGCGGGCGAGGGCGATGGCTCCTCTGCCGGCGATACCGGCGAGTCCGCCGCGGCGCAGGCCAGCCTGACCCGCACCATCACCCAGCCGGCCATGGGCAGCTTCACGCTGCGCGCTTTGGCCGAGGGCGACGGCGAGGGTGCCGGCGATGCCGGCGATGGCGACAACACCGGCGACGGTGCGGGCGACAACACCGGCGATAGCACCGGCGACGGCACCGGCAGCACCGGCGGCGAGGGCGACGGCGACACCGAGGTCACGGTGCCCGGCACCGACCCGGAGTGCACCCATGAGAACGCCACCTACGTGGGCAACAACGAGGGCCGTCACACCTGGTCGTGCCCCGACTGCGATGCCGAGGCCGTAAACGAGGAGTGCTCCGACGGCAACGTCGAAGAGGGCATCGCCGCCGACGGCGTCTGCGACAAGTGCGGCGACTGCCTGCACCTCACGACGAAGTGCGTGGATGCCAAGGACGACAAGACCCACAACGTGGTCTGCGACCGCGACGAGTGCGGCAAGCTCTTCGGCTCCGAGGAGCACGCCGATGCCAACCTCGACGGCATCTGCGACGGCTGCGGCGCCTGCCTGCACCTGAAGCTTGCGGCCACCGCTCACGAGGGCAACACCAAGCAGCACGACTTGGTCTGCAGCAACTGCGGCAAGGTGTGCGGCACCGAGAACCACGTGATCTCGGGCGACAACAAGGACCTGCAGGTCAAGAACGGCTACAAGATCAACCTCGACAACACGCACAGCACCTGGTGCAGCGTGTGCAACGCCTGGGCCGATGTGGCCGAGCCCCACGTGGATGCCGACAACGACGACGAGTGCGACCTGTGCGGCGGCTTCGTCATCGCCCCGCACCAGCTGTGGACGGTCACCGACAAGGAGGGCATCTACGACTTCGACAACCTGCCCGGCTACGTGCTCGTCGGCGACCAGGTCAACCGCCCGGCTGCTCCCGGCGAGGACATCCAGTACGTCTATCAGCCCTACGGCGTGACCAACGCCCAGGGTACGGCGCTGTCCGCCTCCGACCTGAAGGTGCTGTGGAACCGCCCGCTGTCCGCGGATATGATCGGCTCGCTCAACGCCGAGGAGATCGTCTCGCTGTCCGCCGCGCAGATTCAGGCCATCGAGGGCGATGCGACGCTCAAGGCGGCCTACGACAAGCGCCAGAAGGAGCTGGCTGCGCAGAACCCGAACTTCAAGACGGCCACGCCGTACCTGACCGGCTACTCCATCATGGTTATCGACGACTCCGGCGAGTACGTGGCCAGCCGCTTCCATGTGGACGGCGTGGACACCGGCGACAACTCCGATTTGATGTCCTTCAACTCGAAGCTGACCGACAACGTCAACGACAACGACAAGGCGAACGAGGTGTACGCGGTTGTGGCCGAGGAGATCGACGAGGACGCCGATCTGAACGGCGGCATCCTCTCCTCCGCCTACGCGGTGACCTACCGCGCCAACAACTACGACCTCGCGAACCGCATGTACTACAAGCGCGCCTTCGACGCCGGCCTCACCAAGAAGATGCCGGTGCTCATCGACGGCAACGTGTGGAACGACGAGGACTCCGACGGCGTCATGCAAAGCGACGAGGCCGGCATCCCCGGCACCGTCGTCCGCCTGCAGCGCTACTGGTACGACGTGACCGGCGCCGGCTACTGGGAGGTCGATCCCACCAAGCCCAGCTACAAGAACTCCGGCCTGACCAAGGACGAGTACGGCGAGATCGACGGCCTGCTGGAGGATTTGGCCCGCACGTGGAACAACGACGACGACAAGACTGACGGCGACAAGACCGAGGGGACCAAGCCCGAGGGCGACAAGACCGAGGGCGACGAGAACCTCGACACCCACGCCGAGGGCGACGAGACCGAGAATCCCGAGGGCGGCGAGACCGAGGGCGGCGAGACCGAGGGCGGCGAGACCGAGAAGCCCGAGGGTGGCGAGACCGAGAAGCCCGAGGTGACCTTCGACGAGGCCGTGGCCGCCGTGCTGGCCTACCTCAACGGCATCAAGAGCTCCCTGGAGGCCCTTGAGGGCGCTACCGCCGAGGAGAAGGTGGAGGCGTTCCGTGCGGCCAACTGGAAGCTGGATGCCCTGAGGAAGATCGAGAAGGACCACAAGGTCGCCATCGACTCCTTCGTCAACCCGACGACAAACGAGCGCGACCTGTACAACGCCTTCGAGGCCTGCGCGGCCCTCATCGACGAGCAGACGCCCGCCGAGGAGAAGGGCGTGTGGCGCCGCGACTGGACGTTCACCCAGGACGACGTGGTGGAGCTCACGGGCGTTCACGACCTGAGCAAGGAAGAGGACAAGGGTCTGGGCTGGCACACCTTCGAGCCGCTGAGCGCTGACGCTGTGCTGGATCTGGCCGGCGAGGACGAGATCTGCACGCGCTGGGTGAGCGAGCAGGTGCCCGAGTTCCCGTACGTGCCCGGCTCCGCCTTCGACGTGACCGACGAGAACGGCTACTGGGACTTCATGGCCTTCGGCACCGGCGAGCACCAGGCTCTGGGCGAGCCCTTCAACGTGCTGTACTCCTACAAGTCCGAGATTGTGAGCTACCCCGACAGCGACGTGTGGGCCATGACGCTGCAGCACGTCGACGACGATTACGACGATTGGACGAACTCCGACTACGACGAGGCCACCGACGGCCTGCGTCCGAACATCAAAGACCAGCTGCACGAGGGCGACCTGACCCTGCCTGCCGAGCTCGTCGAGGCGGGCAAGAAGGCCGGTGACCTGATCGTGCTCTCGCGCCTGGCCACCGACACCGAGTCCTCGCGCACCTCGGGCGCCTACGCCACCTTCGACGAGGCCTCCTCCGATACGCCCGGCACCGAGGAGCCGACCGAGCCCATCGAGCCGATCGAGCCGATCGAGCCGGTGGACCCGTGCGAGCATGTGGACGAGGTCGGCGCCACCGATGTCGACGGCAACCCGATCGGCGACGGTATCTGCGACAAGTGCGAGGCCTGCCTGCACGAGAAGGATGCCGAGACCGGCCTGTGCGTCGATCCCGATTGCGGCCACGAGACGGTTTGCTGCAAGGGCGAGCCCAAGCCCGGCGCCGGCGGCGGCATCGACTCGGGCGATACGACCGAGCCCGGCACGGATGCGGCCAGCACCTTCACGACCCGCGTGATGCCCATGGCCGAGACCGGTGAGGAGGGCTCCGAGGGCGACGAGACGCCCGAGCAGCCGGCCGAGCCCGAGAAGCCGACCTACACCGACGACTTCAAGGCCGAGGTTATCGCGTGGCTGAAGACGGCCACCATGGACGACCTTGACAAGATGAGCGACGAGTACGGCCTGGCCATCTTCGGCAAGCAGAAGACCGATGCCGACGGCAACCCGCTGTTCATCGACAAGGACGGCCATGAGGTTATCGACCGCGGTTCGGACGACGACCCCAACGAGCCGGTCTACGACGGCACGGGCGATAGCGAGCTGTTCGCCGCCTACACCGAGCGTCTGGCCGAGCTGGTGGGCGACAACCAGTGGTCCGACCTGAACTGGGAGAGCTCTCGCGCCCACGGCTTCGGCCTGTTCCGCATCGCCAAGGCGCACATCGCCGGCGTGGTGTGGCAGGACGACAACTACAACGGCATCCAGGATGCTGCCGAGACGGTGCGCATCCCCAACGTGCCGGTGGTGCTGAAGCGCTACTGGTTCGGCACCGACGAGACCGGTACCGGCTGGCATCTGGACGAGACCTTCAACAAGTCCACGTTCTCCGATGCCGACGGCCACTGGATCTTCGACAACCTCGATGTCGCCGGCAAGCGCGTGGTGAACGGCAAGGAGACCACGGTGCTCTACGGCTTCGAGGTGACGGTGGACGACCTGCCGCGCGGCTACGGCGTGACCCACATGAACCGCGGCTCCGCCGAGCAGGACTCCGACCTGAACGAGGACACCAAGCTCATCGAGCCGGGCGACCCGCAGGGCGGCCTCATCGTGCTGGCCGAGCCCTCCGACCGCCGCGATCTGGTGGGCAACGGCGCCGCCTACATCATGGGCCCGAACGGCACCGTGTGGGTGATCTCGCTGTCCGAGGATTCGAACTTCAACGACACGGGTCTGGTGCCCTACGCGCTCGCGGCCATCGCCGGCGTGGTCTTCGACGATCCCGAGGCCGACGGCCTGCAGGACGAGACGGCCGTGGCGGTGCCGGGCCAGACGGTCTACCTCGACCGCATGGTCATCGATACCGACGCCATCGGCTTCAACGGCGCCTCCTACGCGCCCACGGCCCTGGCGGCCATCGAGGGCATGCAGGTGCGCTCCGAGGACGGCTGGGTTGAGGTGGCCCATATGGACAGCGACGTCAACGGCGCCTACCGCTTCGACAACCTGCCCATGGTGGACGGCAACGACAAGCCCTACCTGTACCGCGTCCGCTCCTACATGCCGGATGGCAAGGAGTGGGTGGCCATCAACGCCGGCCGCGACGAGAACAACGACTCCGACTGGGGCGAGGCAGCCAACTCCGTCATCGGCGCCGGCGGACGGGTCGGCATCACGCCTGCCATGTCCGTGCTCGGCTCCTTCACGGCCACGCGCACCACGCCCAACGCCTACGGCCAGAAGTTCAACCTACTGGTGCCCTACAACTGGGTGCCGGAGGACGGCCGCTCGGTGGATCTGGGCATGACCGGCGACGCCGACGACTGGCGCACGCTGGTGTTCACCACGCCGTGGGGCACGCGCCTGTTCTACGTGAAGCTTCCGCAGACCGGCGACGAGCTCATGCCGTGGATGATCGGCCTGGCCCTCGTGGCCGCCCTCGGCCTGGTGCTGGCGGTGCTTGCCCGCAAGCGCGAGGACGACGAGGAAGAGGAGGACGAAGACCTTTCCGAATAGGCAGACGGCCCTGCGGAATCCTGATTACCCGCAGGGCCACCTGCCGATCGACATACGCCATCTCCGTTGAAGCAGACGGCCCCGTGGAATCCTGATTACCCACGGGGCCACCTGCTTTTTTCGGGCCCGTTTGGAGCGCTTGCGAAAAACCCGCGCCGCGGCGCGGAAGGGGTCTTGGAAATTGCCGAGAGTGGGCTATCATAGGCCCCATGTTTTCTCGCGAGCACATACTCTCGGCGTTCTCCGCCGCCGTTCCCATCATGCTGGGCTATGTGGCCATCGGCCTTCCCTGCGGCATTTTGGGCAACACCATCGGGCTGAACCCTCTGCAGGTGGCGCTGCTGTCCATCCTCCTGTATTCGGGCGCCGGCCAGTTCATGATTCCCAACATGTTCCTCGCCGGCTCGGGCGTGGCCGCCATCACGGCATCGGTGTCGCTGGTGAACACCCGCCAGATGCTCTACGCGGCCTCCTTCGCGCCCCAGTGCGCCGACAGCCCCCGCTGGCTTTCGGCCCTGTTCGCCGCCTCGGTGACCGACGAGTCCTACGGCGTGAACACGGCGCGCTTCGCCGAGGGCAACTGGTCGGTGGACCGGGCGCTGATGGTGAATTTGTTCTCCCAAAGCTCGTGGACCATCTCGAACATCGTGGGCTGCGCGGTGGGCGCGGCGGTGGATATCCCGGTGAGCATCGCCGCCTTCGCCATGACCGCCATCTTCATCTGCCTGCTCGTCACCCAGAAGTTCACTTCCGCCAATATCGTCGCTGTGGTGGTGGCCATGGCCGGCGTGTACCTCTGCAAGGCCCTGGGCCTTACCGGCCCGGCCATCCTCATCGGAGCTATCGCCGGCGTGGTGTGCGCCCTGGCGTTCTCGGCGATCTTCCCGCGCCGGGCGACGCCCGCGACTACCGCCGCTGCCCAAGCCTCGGGCGGTGAGCGCCCATGAGCTGGGGCGAGTTCTGGTTCGTGCTTGCGGGGTGCGTGCTCGCCATGTGGGCCTGCCGCGTCATCCCGCTGTTCTTGCTGAAGGGCCGCGAGCTGCCGCCGCGCCTCGCCCAGGCCCTCGGCTTCATCCCGCCGGCGGCCTTCGCGGCGCTGGTGGCCAACGACCTTCTGAACCCCGGCATGTTCGACGCGGGGGTGTGGCCCGCCGCTATTCCGCTCGTGGCCGCCGTGGCCTCGGCGCTCGTGGCGGCGAAGACACGCTCGCTTCTGTGGACCGCCGTCGCCGGCGTGGCGGTGTACGCGGCGCTTGCCTTCTTCGCGGTGTAGGGGAGGGGCGCACCGTGGGCGTGATTCGGTTTTTCGGCCAGCACAAGGGCGCCGTGGCCCTCGTCATGGTGCTGCTGCTGATAAAGGCCGGCTGCGAGCTGGCCATCCCCGTGCTCACGTCCCAGATCGTGGATGTGGGCATCGCGCAGTCCGGCGTGGAGGATGTGGATGCACTGGAGGGCTTAAAGGCCGCCGGCGTCGATTTGTTCCCCCTGCAGATGGCCTACCTTCTGCGCATCGGCGGCTTCATGCTGGCCTTCGCCGCCGGCTCCATGGCGCTCGATGTGGCCGTGGGCTACGTGTCCTCGCGCACCGGCGCCAAAATCGGGCGCAGCCTGCGCAGTCGCCTGTTCAACCGCGTGGTGGCCTTCTCCGATGCCGAGATCAACCAGTTCTCGGCCGCCTCGCTCATCACCCGCGGCACCAACGATGTGGTGCTCATTCAAAATGTGAGCACGATGCTGCTGCGCATGGTGCTCTACGCGCCCATTCTCGCCATCGGCGGCGTGGTCATGGTGATGGCCACCAACCCTGAGCTCGGCTGGATCGTCGTGGTGGCCGTGGCGGTGGTGTTCTCGGTCATCGCCGTGCTCTTCCGCTTCACGCTGCCCCGTTTCAAAATCATGCAGAAGCTCATCGATAAGGTGAATCTGGTGGCCCGCGAGATGCTCACGGGGCTGCCCGTGGTGCGCGCCTTCAACCGCGAGGGCTACGAGGAGGGGCGCTTCGATGGGGCGTCGCTCAAGCTCATGCGCACCCAGCTGTTCACCAATCGGGCCATGACCGCCATGATGCCCGCCATGATGCTCGTGATGAACCTCACCTCGGTGGCCATCGTGTGGTTCGGGTCGGCCGGCGTGGCTGCGGGCTCCATGCAGACCGGCGACCTCATCGCGTTCATCACCTACGCCATGGTGATTATCATGGGCTGCCTTATGATGGGCATGATATCCATCATGCTGCCCCGCGCCGACGTGGCCGTCCAGCGCATCAACGAGGTGCTCGCCACCGAGCCTTCCGTGCAGGACCCCGCACCAACTCCCGCGGGTGCCATGACGACTTCGGACCCAATTTCCGCAGGGGGCGACTTCGGGCGCGCCTCCTCAAGCGCGTCAATCCCGCCTGATGAGGGCGGACGGGCGTCCGCCCCTGCGGAGGGTGTCTCCCGCCCGTCGCCGGCTCGGGGTGCGCGGGTGGTCTTCGACGACGTCACCTTCCGTTACGGCGACGAGGGCGACCCGGCCCTTTCCCATGTGTCGTTTGCGGCCGAGCCCGGCCAGACGCTCGCCATCGTGGGGCCCACGGGCTCGGGCAAGACCACGGTGGTGAAGCTCATCGAGCGCTTCTTCGATGCGAATGCGGGCTCGGTGTCCGTCGATGGCGTCGATGTGCGGGCGATGCCCCAGGCCGATCTGCGCGCCCAGTTCGGCTACGTGCCCCAGAAGGCCTTCCTGTTCGAGGGCACCGTGGCGAGCAACATCGCCTATGGCGGCGCGGCGGTCGGCGGGGCCGACGGGGCCGGCGCGGCTGGCGAATGCGGTGAGGTCGGCACGGCTGGCGAGGCCGACGGGGCCGGCGTGTCCTGCGCGGTCGGCGAGTCCGGCGAGGCCGTCAGCGAGGACGTCATTCGCGGGGCGCTTTCCGTGGCCTGCGCGCTCGATTTCGTGGAGGCGCGCGAGGGCGGGCTCGCGTCGCCCATTTCCCAGGGAGGCGCCAATGTCTCCGGCGGCCAGCGCCAGCGTCTCTGCATTGCCCGCGCCCTGGCGCGCAAGCCCCGGGCCTACCTGTTCGACGACTGCTTCTCGGCCCTGGATTACGCCACGGACGCCAAGGTGCGCGCGGCGCTGCCCGGCTGGACCGAAGGCTCCACGGTCATTCTCGTGGCCCAGCGCATCTCCACGGTGCTTTCCGCCGACCGCATCGTCGTGCTCGACGAGGGCCGCGTGGCCGGCGTGGGCACCCACCGCGAGCTCATGGAAACGTGTCCCGAGTACCGCGAGATCGCCCTTTCCCAGCTTTCCGAAGAAGAGCTTTCCGGCGAGTGCGTAGAAGGGGGCGCGCGATGAGCGGGCATCCCTCCTTTATCCCCAAGCCCGGCGGCGGCCCGGGCCACGGACCCGGCGGCCACGGTCCCGGCGGCCACGGTCCGGCCGGGCGCATGATGGGCGGCGAGAAGCCGCTGCACTTCGGCGCCACCATGAAGCGCATGCTCGCCTTCATGGGCCAGTTCAAGGGCCGGCTTCTGCTGGTGCTCATCTTCGCCGTGGCCTCCACCGCGTTTTCCATCGTGGGCCCGAAGGTGCTCTCCGAGGCCACCACGGTGCTCTTCAACGGCGCTGTGGCCCAAGCGGCCGGCACCGGTTCCATCGATTTCGACGCCATCGGGCGCATTCTGCTCGCCACGCTGGCCCTCTATCTGCTCTCGGCGTTCTGTTCCTGGGTGCAGTCCTGGGTCATGAGCTACATCTCCCAGCAGACCTGCTACCGCCTGCGCGACGCCATCGCGAAGAAGATCGACCGCGTGCCCTTCGGCTATTTCGAGAAAACCTCTACCGGCGATGTGCTCTCGCGCATCACCAACGACGTGGACACCCTGGGCCAAAGCCTCAACCAGGGCATCACCCAGGCCATCACCTCGTCGGTCACCGTGGTGGGCGTGCTCGTTATGATGCTCACCATCAATTGGGTCATGACGCTGGTGGCCCTGCTCATGGTTCCTCTCTCCCTGGTGCTCGTGATGGCGGTGGTGAAGCGCTCCCAGAAGCACTTCGTGGCCCAGCAGGCGCTGCTCGGCGCCCTGAACGGCCAGGTGGAGGAGACTTTCTCGGGCCATGCGGTGGTGAAGGCCTTCGGGCGCGAGGACGAGACGGTGCGCGCCTACGAGCGCGACAACGAGGCGCTGTTCAATGCCGGCTGGAAGGCCCAGTTTCTCTCCGGGCTCATGATGCCGGCGCTCGGGTTCGTGGGAAATCTGGGCTATGTGGCCGTGGCGGTGTCGGGCGCGTTCTTCGCCGTGACGGGCGCTATCACGGTGGGCGACATCCAGGCGTTCATCCAGTACGTGAAGAACTTCACCCAGCCCATCACCCAGCTCGCCCAGGTGTCCAACGTGCTGCAGTCGCTGGCCGCGGCGGCCGAGCGCATCTTCGAGTTCCTCGATCTGCCCGAGGTGCCCGCGCAACCGTGCGCCGTCGATACCGACGAGCTGGATACGTCGGTGGAATTCGACGCGGTCCGCTTCGGCTATGCGCCCGACAAGCCCGTCATCCGCAACTTCTCCGCGAAGGTGGCCGCCGGCCAGACCGTGGCCATCGTGGGGCCGACGGGCGCGGGCAAGACCACCATGGTGAAGCTGCTCATGCGCTTCTACGATGTGGATGCGGGGGCCATTCGCATCGGCGGCACCGACCTGCGCGCTATCTGCCGCCCCGATGTGCGGGCCCTGTTCGCCATGGTGCTGCAAGATACCTGGCTGTTCTCCGGCACGGTGCGCGAGAACATCCGC
Source organism: Adlercreutzia shanghongiae (assembly GCF_035830635.1). Classification (NCBI taxonomy): domain Bacteria; kingdom Bacillati; phylum Actinomycetota; class Coriobacteriia; order Eggerthellales; family Eggerthellaceae; genus Adlercreutzia; species Adlercreutzia shanghongiae. The sequence continues at coordinate 33,235 of NZ_JAYMFI010000006.1, forward strand.
TACGGCCGGCTTGACGCCACCGATGGGGAAGTGGAGGCCGCCGCCCGCGAGGCCTGCGCCGACCACTTCATCCGCATGCTTCCCGGCGGCTACGATTTCGAAATCAACGAGGACGCCTCCAACATCAGCCAGGGCCAGCGCCAGCTCATCACCATCGCCCGGGCGCTTCTGGCCGACCGCCGCATGCTCATTTTGGACGAGGCCACCTCGTCGGTGGATACCCGCACCGAGCTGCGCATCCAGCAGGCCATGGACCGGCTCATGGAGGGGCGCACCTCCTTTGTCATCGCGCACCGGCTCTCCACCATCCGCGCCGCCGACCTCATTTTGGTCATGCGCGACGGCGATGTCGTGGAGCAGGGCACCCATGAGGAGCTGCTCGCCGCCGGCGGGTTCTACGCCGATCTGTACAACTCGCAGTTCGCCTCCTGCAACGACCGGTTCGAAGAGTAGCGGCTTTGCGGGAACGAGGAGCTGCTTTGTGGAAACGAGTGGCGGCTTCGTGGGAACGAGTAGCGGCTTTGCGGGAACGAGGAGCTGCTTTGCGGGAACGAGTGGCGGCTTCGTGGGAACGAGTGGCGGCTTCGTAAAACGGGTAGCAGCTCCGTAAAACTTTCTTGCAGAAACGCGGTGCGGCTGGTCGCTAGGGGGCGGCTCGGCTATCATAGGCAAGATGCGTAACGAACCGTATCGAACCGCAACGAACCGTATCGAATCCGACCGCACCGTGAAGGACGAGCGAGTGATCATGCCTGTGGCGAGCCCCTATGTGAGAATCCCCGACGAAGATGCCTGGCGCGGCGATGGGCCTCTTCTGCCCGAGGGCGTCTGCCGCGTGGCCGACGGGGCGCTGGGGGCCACGCGCCTGCTCGGCGGCGATTTCGCGCGCAACGACGAGGGCAAGGTGCTCGTGGCCGCCTTCGATTTCGACGGCACCTGCATCCAGGGCAATTCGCCGGTCATGCTCGTGCGCTCTTTGGCGCGCCGGCGTATGCTGGCCCCCTCGGTGATCGCGCGCATTCTCGGTTGGGGCATCGCCTACAAGACGCGGCTGCCGCAAAACGAGGCCTGGGTGCGCGGGCTTGTGTTCCGCGCCTTCGCGGGGCGCCCGGCCAACGAGGTCAACCAGTTCCTGTACGACTTCTACGACCGCGCCATCGACGCGCGCTTTCGGCCCGACGCCGAGGCCGAGATGGCGGCCCACGAGGCGGCGGGGCACGCGGTGGTGTGCGTGTCGGCCACCTTCGAGCCCATCGTGGCCGCCGCTATGCAGCGCCATCCCATTCAGTACGCCATCGCCACGCGCATGAAAGTCGATTTCCAGGGCACCTACACCGATGAGGTGGAAGGCGAGCCCATCGAGGGAGCCGAGAAGGTGACGGTGCTCAACCGCCTGTGCGACGAGCTGTTCGGGGCGGGGCAGTGGGAGCTCGCCTGGGCCTACGGCGACCACCATTCCGATCGCGCCATGCTCGCCGCCGCGCGCAACGCCTTCGCGGTCACGCCCGATCGCCCGCTCACGCGCACCGCCAACGCCGAGGGCTACGATATTTTGGAATGGTAGCGCTGCAAATTCCAAATCGGTCTTGGCAATCGTACTTTTGTACGATAAAATAGCGCCGAAACACGATTGGGGCCTTCGCGCCCCCAGCATTTGAGAGGTACTGGCATGTTAGAGAACATCGACGCTTCCCCCAACCCGCGCGACGACGGCGCGGGAACTCCCGAGAACTACCTGACCCGCGCGGTGGCCGCCTGCGAGGCCGGCGATGCGCGGCTGGGGCTCCATCTGTATCTGGCCGCGTTCGAGCAGGCCTCCGAGCAGAGCGACGTTCCCTCCGAGGACGCCATCATGGGCCTGAAGCAGGCCTGGCGCGTGGCGTGCTCCACCAAGGAGCGCGCCCTGGCCGAGTATATCTTCGAGCGGCTCGAGCCCTACCTTTCCACCGACGAAGTGCAGGTCTGCCTGGAGCAGCTGCAGACCCTGGCCATGGAGCACCTCGAGGGCATCGGGTTTTCCGGTGAGGACCTGATCGAGGTGACCGAGGCCGCCGACGACGACTTCATGGATGTGATGGGGCCGCTGTTCGCCGCCATCGGGCGAGGGGAGACGCCGAGTCTGGGCCAGGCTGCGGCGGCGCTCGCGGGGCCGGTTGCGGCCTCTGGTGCGCCCGTGGCCCCCGAAGAGGGCGCGCCTGAGCCCGTCGACATTTTCTCGTACGCCAATTTGTCCGGCTACGGCTCTGCCGTGGAGCGCATGCGCTCTTTGGGCGTGGGGCTTTCCGGCACGCCGGAGTTCGACGACTTCGTTGCCATGCTGAATGCCCGCCACGGGCTCGACACCATGCCGGTGGTCGATAGCATCCTGTTCTGCTCGCCGGCCCGCGAGGACGCGAGTCGCTTCATGATGGCCACGGTGGGCGAGCTGGGGCTGCCGGCCATTCGCATGCGCATGGAGGAGACCTTCCAGGGCGTGCCGATGCTCTGCGTGAGCGCCCAGGCCACCGACGCGGAGAAGCTCGCCGGCCTGCGCCAGGGCTTCGCTGGGCCCGGCGTGCTCGTGCTGGAAGACCTCGATCTGTGGGGCTCGCCGGTGGCCGAGGCGGCCGACGATATGGCGGGCTTCCTCATGGCCGCCATGTCCCGGGGCGCCCGCGAGGCCGTGAACCTCATCCGTCAGGCGGTAGAGAACCCCGAGGTGTATGTGCTCGCCTCGGCGTCTTCCGCCGAGGCCATCGATCCCTACTTCATGGATCTTCTTTACCCGGTCACCTGCATCGATATCGATTACCCCAACGAAGAGGAGCGCGCCGATATTTGGATGGATATCGCCCGCCAGCATCCCTCTATGCGCTCGGTGTCCCGCGACGAGCTGGTGCGCCTGTCGGCCCATCTGCCCCGCTACGATATCTACATGGCGGCCCGCGAGGCTATTGAGGAGGCCTACAAGCAGGGCTTGGTGGCCCGGCGCTACATCCCGGTGTCCCGCGAGAACCTCTTCGACAAGCTTGCCGCCTACCATCCCCTCGATTCCGCCGAGTACGCCGAGCTGGAAAAGCTCGTCGTGTCCGATTTCTCGGCCTCCTTGGGCGATTTAGACGATCTGATGGGCTAAGCCGCGTCATCGTTGCGCGAGGGCTTGCGGTGGCGCGAAGTCTTGCGATCGCGGTTGCCTAAGGGCCTGCGGTGGTTCGAGGGCTCGCGGCTGCACGAGGTTCTGCGATCGCGGCAGGATGCGCGGCTGCGCGAAGCCCTGCGGTCGCGGTCGCCTAAGGGCCTGCGGTGGTTCGAGGGCTCGCGGCTACACGAGGTTCTGCGATCGCGGCAGGATGCGCGGCTGCGCGAAGCCTTGCGGTCGCGGTCGCCTGAGGGCCTGCGGTGGTTCGAGGGCTCGCGGCTGCACGAGGTTCTGCGATCGCGGCAAGATGCGCGGCCGCGCGAAGCCCTGCGATTGCGGTTGCCTGAGGGCCTGCGGTGGTTCAAGGGTTCGCGGCTGCGCAAAAGCCTTGCGTTTGCAACAAGATGCGCGGCTGCGCAGAGCCCTGCGGTCGCGGCAAGATGTGCGGTTGCGTGAGGAAGAGTGCGGGCGAGGTAATCCCTCGCCCGCGTTGTGTAGCGGATAAGTGCCGCCAGACGGCGAGCGTAGTATGCCAAGGAGCGGGCGATGATGCAAAAAGATGGGTGCGGGCAGGCAGGATGGCCTTCCCAGCCCAGAGATATCGATGAGTTCGTTTCGGACATGCTGCGCAAGGGTGATGAGCTGTACCGCGATTTGCCCTGGCGCAACGTGGACGACCCCTATGCGGTGCTCGTATCCGAGATCATGTTGCAGCAGACCCAGGTGAGCCGCGTCGGTCGGTTTTGGGAGCGCTTCCTGTCCGCCTTTCCGACCCTTGATGCGCTGGCTGCCGCAGCGGTTCCCGATGTGCTCGAGCTTTGGCAGGGGCTTGGCTACAACCGCCGCGCCCTGGCCTTGAAGCGCACGGCCGACCAATGCGCTGCAGAAGGGGAGGGGCGCCTTCCCGAAACCTGCGAGGGATTGCTCGCGCTGCCCGGCATCGGCCCTGCTACGGCAGCCGGGGTCGTGGCCTTCGCTTACCAGCGTCCGGCGGTCTATCTGGAAACCAATGTGCGCTCGGTCTTTCTGCACGAGCTCTTTCCCGCTGAGGAGGCGGTAAGCGACAAGGTGCTTCTTCCGCTGGTGGAGGCTGCGGCGTTTCATCCTGTGGCTGCCGCCGATCCGCGGCGCTGGTATTACGGCCTGCTCGATTACGGGGCCTACCTGAAGGCCACGGTGCCCAATCCCTCGCGCCGCAGTTCGGGCCATACCCGCCAGTCCGCCTTCGAGGGCTCGCGCCGCCAGAAGCGGGCCTGGATTACCCGTCGCGTGCTCGCCGCGCCGGAGGGGGTGCGTCGTGCCGTCGTGCTTGCCGACCTCAACAAGGCCGAGCTTGCCGCCGCCCGCCCCGAAGTCGATGCCGAGCTCTTCGCGTCCATCATCGCCGACCTCCTCACCGAGGGCTTCTTCCGCGAGGAAGCCGGCCTGCTCATACCTTAAAGGGGGTCCTGTGGGTTTTCTCGAGCTTCTGTTCACCGGCGTCGGTCTGTCCATGGACGCTTTCGCCGTGGCCGTGTGCAAGGGTCTTTGCATGCCCAAGGTGCGCTGGGGGCAAGCCTTCGTCATCGCGCTGTTCTTCGGCGGCTTCCAAGCGCTCATGCCGTTGATCGGCTGGGCGGCCGGCTCTCTGTTCGCCAGCTCCATTGTCGCCATCGACCACTGGGTCGCCTTCGGCCTGCTCGCCCTCATCGGCGCGAAGATGCTCGGGGACGCTTTCCGCGAAGAAACCGAGAAAACCGAATGCAAGACCAAGCTCGATTTGCGCGAGCTCACCCTGCTCGCCATTGCCACGAGCATCGACGCCCTGGCCGTTGGCATCACCTTCGCCTTCCTCGGCGTGAACATCTGGGCTGCGATCGCCATCATCGGCCTAACCACCTTCGCGCTGTCCCTTCTCGGCGTCGTCATCGGCAATCAATTCGGCTCTCGTTTCGAAAAGCCCGCCACCATCGCCGGCGGAATCGTCCTCATCCTCATAGGCCTAAAAATCCTCGCCGAACACCTCTCCTCCTAACCCGCCCCCGCCCCCGACCCCGCCCCCGGCCCTCGGTCCCCGGCCCTCGGTCCCCGCCCCTCGGTCCCCAACCTCCGACTTCAGCCTCGGCCCCCGGCCTCGCTCCCCATCTCCCAACCCTCGCTCCTGGCCCTCACCCCCCAACCTCCGACTTCAGCCTCGGCCCCCGGCCTCGCTCCCCATCTCCCAACCCTCGCTCCCGGCCCTCACCCCCCAACCTCCGACTTCAGCCTCGGCCCCCGGCCTCGCTCCCCATCTCCCAGCTCTCGGCCCTGGCCCTCACCCCTCGTCTTCGCGCGATCACGAAGAAAACCATACAAAAGTGCAGTTTGATACGGGAAAACCATGCATAACTGCCTTTAACTCCTTGCTTCCTGGAGCAAACCATACAAAAGTGCATCCAACTCCTCTAGGGGGATGGCCTTTCTGCGACCGGGGCAGCCATCTAACGACTGGAGAGCGACCTTCCGGCAGCTGGAACGACCTTCCGTCAGCCGGAATGGCCTTCCGGCGACAAGAGCAGCCATACGTCAACCGGAACGGCCCCCAGCAACCAGGAGAGCCCCAAGCAACCAGGAGAGCCTCCAGCAACCAGGGCGGCCTCCCGGTGGCCGGATCGATCTCTCGACGCCGCCGATGCTTCGGTATCGGAGGGGTTCCGAACTGATGTGGCTTTCGATTGGCGACGTATTCAGCGCCAGTAGACGGAAAGCGGAGCGGGGCGATGCAGAAGGTTGTTCCGCAGCGTACGGTGGCGCTCTTGCCAGCTGGCCGTAATCTTCCAGGTCGAGAGCCCCATCGCTCTTCTCAACTGCTCGGCGGTGTTGGCCATGAGCTGTTGCGAGTAGATTATCTGCTTCGTCACCACGATGACGGAGTATCCGAGCAGTCCCAGCTCGTTTCGACGGCGTGCGTCTTGGTGTATCTGCTTCGTTTCCGAGTGCGCTCTCTCGCCGTCGTATTCAACGATGACCCCGTGCTCGGGCCAAAGCAGGTCGGGATAGAAATGCCTCTGCGACACGCGACTTTGCAAAAATGAAGAGGGCTCAAGCTCCGGATTTGCCAACGGTTTCGGAAAACCGAACCCGCCGTGCTTGCGCGGAAGGCACAGGAGAAGATAGAGGACAGTTTCGAAGGGCGAGCCCAGGTTCCCAATCGCAAATTCAGTGGCCCTAAGCGCCTTGGCTCGTCCGCGCAGTGTGGCCACCGAGGCAAGCGTCTCGCTCATTTCGTCAAGCGTCGTCAGCGGAATTGCGTTTACGACCGAGCCATTGGAGGAGGTGGCGAAGCGATAATTGCCCGAGAGACCGCATGCGAGCTCGGCGAGGTTTTCGAAAGGAATCGACGATGCGAACTGAGCCAGGCAGAGCGCTGGAGAGGTGACGCAGAGGCGGTTGCCGATTCGCCACGAAGCGCCAGCTGCTTCAAGGCTCGCAATTTGATGGAACGTCGCTGAATCTAAAACGCGCCTTGACGAAGCGCTTGGAACGGCGAGATGCAGGGGGCGCTCGAGGTGCTCGAACCGCTTTAGCAGCGACGAAACCGTGCGAGCGTCGATTGCTCCCGCCGAGCAGTTGCCCTTTTTCTCGTAGGAGAAGGGCATGTTGCGATTGCGCGCAATATGCGACATCAAAGACAAAGCTGAGCTGTATGCTAGTATTACATCCATGAGGGCACTATAGCGCACATCTCGCGTTCGTCAAGGTGAAAATAGAGAATAAAATCCCAGTTCAGAAGATAAATATTAAGATGAGAATAGAGGGAGAAAGCACGACGGCAGCAGTGCGAAAATGGGGAGGCGGAAGTGTGGTTCTGCTGCGATCAAACAACGGCACGGTTGAAAACTCTCGCGCAGGCGGCTCAAGCAACCGCTGGGGATTGGGGCGCGATGGGTTGGGCCATCCTGGGGTATTATGGCGAAAAAACTCTAGTGGATTGGCATTTTATGACCTTCGAGAATTCCATAGCATTTTTGGGCCCTGCGGGCACGTACTGCAACGAGGCTGCCCTCAAATTCGCCCAGCGCCTTAACATCGACGACCCCCATCTTGTTGAATGCAGCTCGTTCGACGAGGTGTTCGATTGCGTTGACGAGGGCGCCACGCGCTTCGGCGTCGTGGGGAAAGAGAATTCTCTCGAGGGGCCTGTAACGGCAACGCTTGACAATTTCGCTTTCCGCACTGACTCGGTCATCCTGGCTGAAGAGGTCATCGACGTCAACCATTGCCTGGTCGTGCATCCCGAAGCTGACCTTTCCCGCATTGTCCGCGTTGCGTCCCATCCGCAGGGCATTGCGCAATGCCGCCGTTTCCTCGCGCAGAATTTCAAGGGAGTGGCAACGCTTGCGGTGTCTTCTACGGCCGAAAGCGCTCGCATGGCCGCGCATGATCCGTCGGTGGCCGGCATCTCTAACGCCCTTGCCGCAGAGGTGCACGGGGCCCGCGTGGCGCAGCGGGCCATTCAGGATAATTCGGAGAATCAGACGGCATTCGCGCTGGTGGGCCGCATGGAGGATAGTGGGCTGCTGACCGGAACACGCTTTAAAACCACCTTGGCCCTGTTCCTGCGCGCCGACAAGCCGGGCGCGTTGCAGATGATTCTTTCGGAGTTCACTTATGCCGGCATCAACCTGACCATGCTTCAGTCGCGTCCAACGAAGCGTCAGCTCGGCGACTACATGTTCTTTGTCGAACTGGACGGCTCCATCCATGATATCGATGTTCAGACCGCCCTTGAGTGCCTGCGCCTGAAGCTTCGCGAAGTGAAAGTGCTCGGAAGCTATCCCGTCGACTAGCTAAGCGGCTTCGTTGGAAAGCGCGCTGCATTTCGCCGCGCCCCTGTTCTTGCTGCTCTGCTCGGTGGCAGTTCTGCCGCACGCCCCATTTTTGTCGCCGCCCACGCCTGCCTCGCTGCGTTCCGCGCTGGTTCGCCCCGCCGCAGTTCGCCGTCCCTCTGCGTTCCGCGCTGGTTCGCCCTGCTGCAGTTCGCCGTTCCGCTACGCGTTGGCACCCTTCCGCGGACTGTCAGCTGAGCCAAACGTCGTAAACCATACAAAAGTGCGTTCATCTCCTTTAGAGCAAGGAGGTCGGGGCAGTTTTGTATGGATTGAACGAAGATAACTGCACTTTTGTATGGTTTACGCGAGGAGCGAGAGCAAGCGCGTTCCGGGGTGGTGTCGCTGAGGCCGAGGAGGGATGGATTGGCGTTGTTGCTTGGGGCGGCCGGCTGTTGCGCAGGGCGTGTGCTCCGCGGGACCGCTACAGGGCGCGCCCGCCGGCGGGCGGTTTTTCCCGTTAGCGGTGCGCAGCGAAAACCCCCTTGTTACCAGGAGGGGAGCGCGTAACATTTTCTGGCCGCTGGTAGATGATTTGGCCGTTTGCGAGCCTTTGTAAAGCAGTTGTGTTTATCGAAAGGATAATCTAGGACCCGCATGTAAGAGAGACGAGACACCTATGAGGAGGTGTACGCATGGAAAATCAGGCAACGATGTCAGACTTCGACAGCATCCTTGCCTCGCGTGGCGTTTCCCGCCGCAGCTTCATGAAGCTGTGCGCCGGCATCGCCGCCGCAGCCGGCTTGTCCCAGCTCGCGGTCCCGCGCGTGGCACAGGCTCTGGAAGAGTCTGTTATCGGCGCGACGTCTGGCAACCTGTACCCGGTCATCTGGATCGAGGGTGCTTCCTGCACCGGTTGCACGGAGTCTTTCGCCCAGGTGGAGACCCCGGATGTCGCCTCGGTCGTGCTCGACTTGATCTCCCTGAACTACTCGGAGACCCTGTCGGCCGCCGCTGGCCACTCTGTTGAGGAGGCCAAGGCCCAGACCATCGCGGCAGGCAACTACATTCTTATCTACGAGGGTGCGGTGCTCGAGGCCTTCGACGGCAACGCCCTGCGCGTGGCCGGCGAGACCGGCATCACGGCGCTCGTGGAGGCTGCCGAGTCTGCCAACGCCGTCGTGGCCGTCGGCTCCTGTGCCGTCAACGGCGGCTGGATGGCCGCCGCCCCGAACCCGGCTCAGGCCCTTGGCGTCCAGCAGTACCTGAAGAAGGTCGGCGTGGAGACGCCGGTCGTGAACGTTCCCGGCTGCCCGGTGAACCCTGAGTGGGTCATGTCGGTGCTGGTCGACGTCGTGGTCATGAAGGACATGGACCTGCTGCTGAACCGTCTGAACGACTTCAACATGCCGGGCGACCTGTTCAACCAGACCATCCACGACAACTGCGAGCGTCGCGGACACTTCGAGAACGGCGAGTTCGTCTACGAGTTCGGCTCCAAGGAAGAGGAGATGGGCTACTGCCTGTATCCCGTCGGCTGCAAGGGCCCCCAGACCCGCTCGCTGTGCGGCGTTACCCTGTGGAACAACCGTCGCAGCTGGTGCGTCCAGTCCGGCGCCCCCTGCGTCGGCTGCTGCGAGGCCAACCCGAACAACCCGGGCGACAACTGGGTGGAAGTGAACACCCCGTTCTACAAGCGCATGCGCGATCTGCGCATCGGGCCGCTGAACCTGCAGCCCACCACCATCGCCGTGACCATCACCGGTCTTGTGGCGGCCGCCCTCGTTGTCCACGGCTTCGGCATGAAGATGTCCGGCCGCATGGACGGCGGCGCTCCCTTCGAGAAGATCCGCAAGTGGGATGCCAAGCATCCCGACCAGGAGATCGGCACCTACGCCGACCCGGTCAGCGGCGGTCCGGTTCTCGATGACGAGCTGCTCCACAAGAACGCCGATCCCCGCAAAAACGACTAAGAAGGAGGTGAGCTGACTTGACACGTTCTGTTATTGATCCCATTACCCGTATCGAGGGCCATCTCCGCGTCGAGATGGAGGTTGAAAACGGCGTGGTCGCCGACGCTTGGGTGTCCGGCGGCTGCTTCCGCGGCATGGAGCTCGTCGTGCAGAACCGCACCCCCGAGGATGCGGCCCAAATCGTCGAGCGCATCTGCGGCGTGTGCCCCATTTCGCACGCCCATGCTTCCTCTATCGCCGGCGACAAGGCCTACGGCATCACCATCTCGAACAACGCCCGTATCATCCGCAACCTGCTGGAGGGCGCTCAGTTCCTGCACAGCAACATCCTGTGGCTGTACAACCTGGCGGCTCTCGACTACGTGAACCCGCTGAACGCCCTGAAGGCCAACGTGGACGAGGCTTACGCGGTGGCCCTGGAGAACGGCCTGGCGCTGCACTCCGACCTGAACCAGCTTTACGACAAGCTGGCGGCTTTCGCGGCCAACGGACAGCTGTCCATCTTCTCGGGCAACTGGTTCGACGCCGACAACGGCGAGGCCTACAAGCTCACTCCCGAGCTCGACCTCATCCTCACCTCCCATTACCTGGAGGCCCTGAAGATGCAGGCCCGCGCTTCCGAGATGAGCGCCCTGCTCGGCGGCAAGATGCCCCACATCATGACCTCCATCCCCGGCGGCAACATGTGGGTGCCCACCGAGTCGAAGCTCGACGACCTTCTGGCCATGGCCACTGAGGTCCGCGACTGGGTCAACGACACCGTGCTCGCCGACACCGTGGCGCTCGCCGGCCCCTACGCCGAGGCGCTCACCTTCGGCAAGGGCTGCGGCCGCTACATCGCCTGGGGCGTCTTCGAGGGTCCCGATTGGCCCTACGGCGACAACTACACCGAGCAGATGCTCAACCGCTACATGCCCATGGCCGTGCTCAACGAGCAGTTCCAGGCCTCTGACGTGGTGGAGAGCTCCATCACCGAGTACATGGGCCGCTCCTGGTACAAGGGCGACGACACCTACACCTCGCCCTACTTCGTCACCGAGCCGGAGTACACCGACTACAACGTGGACGACCGCTACAGCTGGGTCAAGTGCCCCGCTTACGACGGCAAGCCCATGGAGGCCGGTTCCATGGCCCGCATCTTTGCGGCCTACGTGCGCGGCGTGCCCTTCATCAAGGAGAACGTCGACGCTGTTCTCGGCATCCTCGGCGCCCAGCCGGGCGATCTGTCCGCGTTCCAGTCCACGCTCGGCCGTACGGCCATCCGCCAGGTGGAGACGATGTACATCGCCAACCTCATGGTCGACTGGGTCAACGAGCTGGCCGAGGCCATCAAGGGCGGCGACTCCGAGTACTTCCGCGAGCCCGCCCGCCTCACCGGCGAGGGCACTGGTTTCTGGGAGGCCCCCCGCGGCGCCCTCTACCACTCCGAGAAGGTGGTCGACGGCAAGATCGAGGGCTACCAGATCATCATCCCGTCCACGTGGAATTTGGCTCCCATGAACGCCGACGGCGAGCATGGCCCGCTGGAGCAGGCGCTCATCGGCGCCCCCGTGGCCGACATCGAGAAGCCTATCAACGCCCTGCGCACGGTCCACAGCTTCGACCCCTGCACCGCCTGCGCCGTCCATGTCACGGAGCGCGAGACGGGCAAGCACTTCGAGACCGTTACCAGCCCTTGGGGGGTGAAGTAAGATGGCCCATCTCGCACACTATAAAGAGGCCCATCCGATGGTGTTCGTGGTGACCCACTGGATCAACCTCATCGCCATGATCATGCTCATCCTGTCGGGCATCATCATCCACTTCCCGGTGCTGCCCTTCCTCACGGGCATCGCCCGCGGCTGCCATCTGTTCTTCGGATTCGTGCTGTTCATCAACTGCGTGGCCCGCGTGATCATGGCCTTCTTCGTGAAGACCGCGCCCACCGGCGGCACCCGCCAGCAGGTCACCGACTTCAAGACCTGGCTGCCCCAGAAGGACAACCGCCATCAGGCCCTGGAGTGGATTAAGTACTACCTGTTCCTGAAGAAGGATCATCCGCTGGGCGCCAAGCTGGGCGTGCCGCAGAAGATCAGCTACCTGCTGATCCCGATTCTCATCGTGCTGATGTTCTGGACGGGGCTCTGCCTGTGGGGCGTGACCATGAACGTGGGCGTGTTCGCCGCGACGACGAACCTCGTGGGCGGTCTCATGTCCATGCGCATCATCCACTACTTCGGTATGTACGTGTTCATCATCTTCATGTTCATCCACATCTACCTGGCGAACGTGGAGGGCTTCGAGCCCACCAAGCTCATGTTCATCCACAAGGAGCATGGCGGACTCGTGTATGACCCCGACCTGCACAACATCGTCGGCGAGGATGCCGATTTGCACTAGCGGGTCTGCGCTCAGCGCAAGGAAACCATAGGTTTACCGTAGAGCCGGCGATCTATTCAGGTCGCCGGCTTTGCGTTAGGGTAGAATAATTGTTGCACTTAGGAACTAAACGGCCGCGCGGTCGTTGGGGGCGGCGGGGAAGAGCCGTCTTTCGTTTGGCTTTGGGAAGGGGGCTTGGCGATGAAAAACGTGCTCAAGATACTCAAGCGCGACTTGAAGCGTTTGGCCCACACGCCGCCGGCCATCGTGGTCGTGCTCGCGCTGCTGCTTCTGCCCTCGCTCTACACGTGGTACAACGTCATCGGGTTTTGGAACCCCTACGACAACACCGGCAACCTCACGGTGTGCGTGGTGAACCAGGATGCGGGCGGCAGCTCGGATATCACGGGTAGCTTGAACGTGGGCGACCGCATCGTGGACGAGCTGCACAACAACGACCAGCTGCATTGGGAATTCACCGACTACGATGCCGCCATGGACGAGCTGAAAAGCGGTCGGGCCTACGCGGCCTTCGTCATCCCCGAGAAGTTCACCTCCGATCTGCTCACCATCACCACCGGCGACTTCACCCAGCCGAATCTGGAATACTACGTGAACGAGAAATCGGGGCCGGTGGCGCCCAAGATCACCGACACCGGCGCCACCACGCTGGACGAGACCATCAATTCCACTTTTGTGGCCACGGTGAGCGATGTCGTGGTGAAGACCATCGACGAGAAGATGGACGCCAGCCGCGAGAGCGCCCGGTCGACCCAGTCGCGGGCGGCCGAGAAGGTCTCGGCGGCGGTGGACGCCACCGGCGAGGTGCGCCGCGTGCTTGCAAGCCTTGGCGAGGCCACCACGCAGGCCAAGGACAAGGCCGCTTCGGCCCGCGAGGCGCTCTCCCGTGCCAGCGAGGGCATCGATGGTGCCGATGCGTCCTTGGGCCAGCTGGGGCAGACCTCCACGGCCATGCAGAAGACTATCAGCGATTTCTCCGCCTTCGCGCTGCCGGCGGTGACGGCGGGGCTCTCCTCGCTCACCGAGGCCTCCGGCGAGGCCGCCACCGTCGCCACGCGCCTCACCTCGGCGGTGGGCCAGGCCCAGGGCGGCATCCAGGCCGCGCTCGCCCAGGGCGGCGCCGCCGTGGAGGAGAGCCGCCAGCTGGCCGCCTCCGTTCGCCAGGCCGCCGCCGACCTGCCCGCCAATTCCGAGCACCGCGCGGCCCTTGAGAAGCTCGCCGCTTCGCTGGACGAGCGCAGCCAGGCGGCTTCTAATGCCCTGGACTCGCTCGGCTCGGCCAACGACCGCGCGCAGAGTACGGCCCAGAAGCTCTCCGAGGCCGCCACCTCGCTCGATGGCGCGGTGCGCCAGGCCTCAAGCGGCATGGCCGCGTATTCCACCGGCCTGTTCGGCACCACGCTGCCCGCGGTGAACAGCGCCCTGGACGCCCTGGCCGAAACCTCCTCCGCCTTATCGAGCGCCCTTGACACCCAGCGGTTGCTCGTGTCCCAGACGGGCCTGGTCATCGACCAGCTCGATGCCACCATGGACACGGCCGCATCCACAGTCACCGAGACCGACAAGCTCTTCGCGGGCTTGGAAAGCGAGCTCGGCATCGTCTACAACGACGTGCTCGCCTTCGGCACCTCCGATGCGCTCTCCAAGCTGGTGGGGGACGAGGGGCTCGACGCCGACCGCATCGCGTCGTTTATGGCCTCGCCCACCGAGGTGGTCACCGAGCAGCTGTACCCGCTGAACGCCTACGGATCGGCCATGGCGCCTCTGTTCATGAACCTCACGTTCTGGATCGGCGCGTTCATGCTGCTCGTCATCATGCGCCAGGAGGCCGATGGCGAGGGCATCGCGAACCTCACGCTGGGCCAGCGCTACTGGGCGCGCTTCTTGCTTCTGGCCGCCATGGCCGTGGTGCAGGCGCTCATCTGCTGCGCCGGTGTGCTCGCCATCGGCGTGCAGGCCGTCTCGGCCCCGGCGCTTTTCTTCGCCGCGGCCTTGGCGTCGCTGGCCTACCTCTCCATCATCTACGCGTTCTCGGTCACGCTGCAGCACATCGGCAAGGGCATCTGCATCATCCTCGTGTTCGCCCAGATTCCCGGCGCCACGGGGCTGTACCCCATCGAGATGACCTCCGGATTCTTCCAGGCCATCTACCCGTTCTTCCCGTTTACCTACGGCATCGGCGCCATGCGCGAGGCCATCTGCGGCTTCTACGGCAACCAGTACGCCACCGACCTTTTGGTGCTCGTGCTGTTCTTCGTGCTGTTCATGGCGCTCGGCCTGCTCACGCGTCCGCTTCTGGCCAACGTGAACCGTATGGTGGCGCGCCATGTGCGCGAGGGCGGCCTGTTCAACGGCGAGGACGTCGATATCCCCGTGCGCCCCTACCGCATCTCGCAGATTCTGCGGGCGCTTTCCGACAAGGGCACCTATGCCGCGGCCCTCCAGCGGCGCTACGGGAAGTTCACCCACTGGTACCCGCGCCTCATGAAGGCCGCGCTCGTCTTGGGCATCGCGGTGCCGGTGCTGCTCGCTGTCGTCTTCGCCATGACGCCGGCCGAGAAGGTGTGGCTGCTCACGGCGTGGCTCATCTGGACCGTGGTGATTTTCGTGGCGCTCGTGGTCGTCGAGAGCCTGCGCTACAGCTTCGAGCGCCAGCTGAAGCTGGAGACGCTCTCCGATGCGAGCCTGCTGAACCTCTACGACGCCGCCGTGCAGGTGGAAAGCGCGGCGGTGCTCGACCATCGCGGCGCTGCCGAGGCCGCCGTCGCGACGGCGGGCGAGGGGAGCGACGGGGCCGCCGCCGAGGCCTTCGCGGGAGACGACGGGCGCCGCTCGGATGCATCTGACGATTCTCGGGAGGTGCGCCATGGGTAATATCCGGCGGCTCTTCTGCTTCGACATGGGCCGGCTGAAGGCCAACGTGGTCTCCATCATCATCACGGTGGGGCTCATCATCATGCCCTCGCTGTTCGCCTGGTACAACATCATCGCCTGCTGGAACGTCTTCGACAACACGGGCAACCTCACGGTGGCCGTTGCCAACACCGACGAGGGCTACCAGAGCGATCTGGTGCCCCTGCGCATCAATGTGGGCGACCAGGTGGTGTCGGCGCTGCGGGCCAACGACCAGATCGACTGGCATATCACCGACGAGGAAGACGCCGTCGACGGGGCGAAGTCGGGCCGCTACTACGCGGCCGTGGTCATTCCGAAGACGTTCAGCCGCGATATGCTCACGTTCTACACTGGCGATTCAGGCCATGCCGACATCGTCTACTACGCCAACGAGAAGAAGAGCGCCATCGCGCCGAAGATCACCGACCAGGGAGCCGATTCGGTGTCCTACCAGGTGAATGCCGTGTTTGCCGAGACGCTTTCGGAAGTGGCGCTTTCGCTGGCCGAGTCCATCTCGTCGTTTGCCGAAGACGACGATTGGGACGGTCGCATCGCGGTAGTGGCCGACCATGTGCGCGAGATGGCCGACTCCTTCGACGATGCCGCCAGCGTGCTGACGCTGTACAGCTCGCTTGCCCAGTCCTGCGAGAACCTCTCGCGCAACTCGGCGGCGCTGGCCGAGAAGGCCTCGGGCGCGCTGGATGAAACCCTGAGCGCGGCCACGACCCGTTCCGATGCGGTGCCCGCCACCGTGGGGGCGCTGCGGGATTCCGCCGACAGCCTGAAAAGCTCCCTTGCGAGCAGCACGGCGGGCTTCGAGGCGGTGTCCGATTCCATCGACGACCTGTTCGACGCCGCCTCGGCAGATAGCCAGGGCATTGCGAAGGATTTGCGCACCCAGGCCGACGCCCTCGCGTCCCACGCCAAGATGTATCGCGACGTGGCCGACGGGCTCGACGGCCTGGCCGCCTCGCTGCCCGATACGGTGCGCCCTCAGGTGAGCGCCCTTGCGGGGCGTGCGCGGTCGGTGGCCGCCCAGGCCGATTCCATGGCCGACAGCCTGCGCGGCGCCGCCGCCAAGCTGGAGCAGGGCGATGCGGACGTGGGCGCCGAGCGCGACGAGGCCAAGGCGAAGGCGGCCGAGGCGCTCGCTTCCGTCAAGGCCATCAGCGACGAGTACGAGGCCAACGTGGCTCCGGGACTCGCCTCGCTGGTCGATGAGGCCTCGTCTATGGCCGATTCGCTTTCCACGGTGACGACCAATTTGAAGGGCGTGGGAAGCGAGCTGTCCGCCTCTGCCGGCTCGGCGGCCGATGTGATGGCGGGCACGGCCGAGAAGATCGACGGTGCCACGGCCAAGCTGCGCGAGGTGTCCTCGGGGCTGCGCGAGATGGCCAAGAGCATCGACGAGGCCGTTGCCTCGGGCGACCGCGACGCTCTGCGGGCGGTGCTCGGCTCCGATGTGTCGGCGCTCTCCCGGGCCCTCGCCATGCCCGTGGGCGTCGAGCGCATTCCGGTGTTTCCCGTGGAGAACTTCGGCAGCGCCATGGCGCCCCTCTACACCACGCTCGCCCTGTTCATCGGCTCGCTGCTTATCCTCGTGGTGTTCAAGCCCAAGGTGAGCCGCCGCATTCAGGAGGCCGCGGGGCTTGTGAACGCTAAACCGCGCCAGCTGTTCTTCGGGCGCTTCGCCGTGATGGCGGTGGTGTCGCTGGCCCAGACGACGGTGATGGCCTTGGGCAATATGTTCTTCCTCGACGTGCAGGTGGCCTCGCCCGTGCTGTTCATGCTGTGCTTCTGGGGCGCGGGGCTCGTGTTCACTTTCATCATCTACGCGCTGGTGGTGTCCTTCGCCAACCTCGGCAAGGCCATCGCGGTGCTGCTGCTCATCGTGCAGGTGACCGGCTGCGGCGGTTCGTTCCCGCTGCAGATCATGCCCGATTTCGTGCAGGCCTTAAGCCCCTGGCTTCCCGCCACCCACGTGGTGAACGCCATGCGCTCGGCTATGATGGGCACCTACGGCAACGACTTCTGGGTGCAGATGGGCATGCTGTGCCTGTTCCTCGTGCCGGCCGCCCTTCTGGGGCTCGTGCTGCGCAAGCCGCTGGCCAAGTTCATGGAGTGGTACGTGGAGCAGGTGGAATCTTCCAAGCTCATCAGCTAACCGCCGCTTCGGCGCCTGGCCGCGGGCCCTGTCGCTTCCCGCGTCGCCGCCCGCCAGACCCCGCCGCCTCCCGCGCATTCGGCCACCAGACGCCGCCGCCCCGCTGCGCTCTTGCTTTCCGCGCCGCCTTGCTGACAGACCCCGCCGCTTTCCACGCCGCCGGCCTGGTGTGCGAAGATAACCGCACTTTTGTATGGATATCTCCTTGCAAACCATGCAAAAGTGCTTCTAGCTACCTGAATCGCGCCAGAAACCATACTTTTGTATGGGTAAGTGCGATTGTCGGGTAAAGTGGTTGGAAATCAGGCGACGAAGTGGTTGGAAATCGGACGACAAAGTGGTTGGAAATCGGACGACAAAGTGGTTGGAAATCGGGTGACGGAAAACAAGGAGCGAAATGGGTGTGCCGCTGACAGATGAGCAGATTGCGGAAGAGGAGAAGTTTCTCGCGGGGCTGCCCCGTCTGAACCTGGGGGCGCTGTTCTTGGCGCCCGTGTGGGGGCCGGCCCACGGGATGTGGGCGGCGTTTTTGTTCTTCGTGGCGTGGCTGTTCACCGACAACGTCATCTACGCGGCCACGGTGGAGCCCACGGTCATGAACATGGCGCTGGCGGCGCTCATGACGGCGGTGCTCGTGGGCGCCACCGTGGTGTTCGCCATTGTGGCCCAGCCCTTCGCGGCGCACCGGGCCGAGGCGCTCGGCGTGAGCCGCGAGACCTACCTGCGCCGCCAGCGCATCTGGGCGGTGGCTGGGGCGGTTGCGGCTGTGCTCGTGGTGTCGTTCGCCACCTGGTACAACTTGGAGATGCGCGCGGCGGTGGAAGCGGCCGCGAACTTGCCCGGGAGCGCCCAGTGAGCGCGGGCGTCGCGCCCGGTGGCGTGCCGGAGCGCGAGAGGACCGCGGCGGTCGGCGAGGGGGCTGCGGCGGTTGGCGAGGTGCCGGCTGCCGGGCCGCTTGCCGGTGCCGCGTCTGCTCCCGCGCCTGTTTCCGCGTCCAGTGCAGGTGGTGCCGTGCCCTTCGACTTCCCCGAGCCCGACCCCTCGCGCCGGGCGGCGGTCTTTTTCGTGGGCAACCGCCTTATGATGGACGACGGCGTGGCCCCGGCGGCCTTGGACGCGCTGCTCGAGACCTACGATGTGCCCGACAACGTGCAGCTGATGGATGTGGGCTGCATGGCGCTCGACATGCTCGGCTACGTGGACCGGTGCGACCTCATCCTCACGGTGGACGCCGTGGACGGCACGGGGGACGCTCCGGGCACGGTGTACCGCTTCGAGCCCGACGCCATGGCCCGCCACGCGGGGCCGGAGGCGTCGCTGCACGATCTAAAGCTCGTGGATCTGTTCGACGCCGCCTCGCTCATGGGGTATACGACCGAGGGCTTCTGCTTGGGTATGCAGGTGGGCAACCCGTCGCCCTCGGAGTTCTGCATGGGGCTCACCCCGGAATGCGAGGCCGCGCTGCCCCTGCTCGTGGAAACCGTGGTCGCCGAGCTCGCTCGCCGCGGCTTTCCCCTCACTCGCAAGGCCTAACGGGACACCTTACCCGGTAAACTGTCCCAGTTTCCGGTTTGTGGAGCGCGCCGCTAGGCCCATTGGCCGCGGGTAGGGCACAGATCGCCTACGATGCAGTCGGCGCAGCGGGGGTTGCGGGCGCGGCAGAACTCGCGGCCGAAGTGCACCCACTGGTGGTTGATGAACAGCCACTGGGGCTGCGGGTACACCTTCAGCAGGATGTCCTCCACCTTCTGGGGCGTGTCAGCCGAAGGGCCGGCCAGCTTCAGTCGGTGCGCGATGCGGAACACGTGGGTGTCCACCGCGATGCCCTGGGGGTCTTTGAAGGCCTCGCACATCACGCAGTTCGCCGTCTTGCGGCCCACGCCGGGCAGCTTCTGCAGCGCGTCCACGTCGGCTGGGATCTCGCCGCCGAAATCGGCCACCACCATCTGGGCGAGGGCCACGAGGTTTCTCGCCTTGGAACGGAAGAACCCGAGCGAGCGGATGATTTCCGCCACCTCGTCGGGAGAGGCCGCCGCCAGAGCCGCCGGGGTGGGGTAGGCCGCAAACAGCGCCGGGGTGGTCTTGTTCACGGCGGCGTCGGTGCATTGGGCCGACAGCACCACGGCCACGGTGAGCTCGAAGGGAGTCGTGTAGTCCAGCGACGCCTCGCCCGGTCCGTAGTGGGCGAACATGCGCTCCTCGATGGCGGCCGCGCGCTCCTTCTTGCTCGCGAGAGATTCCCGTGCCATGGCTGCTCCTTGTTGTTTACGCGCCGTTGGGCGCGGGGCGTTTTGCTTGCGCTAAACTTATACCAAATCCGCGCCGCCTCGCAAGGCGGCTTTTGCCGTTTGTCATCCATTGACCAAAAGGGGTCTGCCGTGCTCATCGATTCGCTTGCCTTCACGCTGGAAAAATCCGGCTGCCTAGACGCATTCTGGGGGAAGCTCGACGCGGGCGTCGACGCCACGCTGGGCGTGGCGGCGTCGGCGCGGCCCTTCCTCGTGGCGGCGCGGTTCGCTCATGCGCCCCAGGCGACGCTCGTGGTGGTGGCCGGCGAGGATGCGGCGGTGGCCTTCGCCCGCCAGGTGGCGGCCTTTTTGGGGGAGGAGCGCGTGCTGCGCTTCCCCGAGCGCGCCGACGTTCCCTTCGCGCCCAGAAAGCCCGATGCCCGCGTGATCGCGCGGCGCATGGAGGCGGCCTGGGCGCTTCAGTCGGGCCGCTCCGTCGTGGTGGTGGCGAGCGCCCGGGCGCTTCTGCGCCTCATGGCACCCCCGGCAGTCATGGCGGCGCGCCCGCTTTCGCTTTCCGCTGGCACCGAGCTGGAGGATATGGGCATTCCCGGCGTGGCCGAGCTGGATGATCTGCCTCGGGCGCTCGCGGCGGCCGGCTACGCCGACACCGGCGAGCTGGACGGCCCGGGCACCTTCGCGCACCGCGGCGGCACGCTGGACGTGTTCCCCGGCAACTTGGACTTCCCGGTGCGCCTCGACTTCTTCGGCGACGAGCTGGAGGAGATCCGCCGCATCGTGCCGGCCACGGGGCAGACCATCTCCTCGCTGCCGGCGGTGGAGATATACCCGGTCTCGGAGTTTCCCACTTCGCCCCGGGCGCTGGCCGATGCGCGGCGCGCCCTGGAGAAGCCGGCGCTCACGAACCCGGCTCTGCGCGACGTGCTGGAGAAGATGGAGGGCGGCCTTACCTTCGAGGGGGCCGATGTGATTCTGCCCTACTTGTACAAGCAGCCGGTGACGCTGGGGGCCTACGCGGGGGCGGGCACGCTCACCGCGCTCATCGAGCCGCGCTCGCTCTTCGATGACGCAGCGCACGCGGCTGAGGACTTGTCCGAGCGCGCCCGAGGCACGAACATCGCGCTGGCGGGCCTGTACGCGGCCCCGGCGGCCATGGACTTCGGCGGCGAGGCGCGCGCCACCTACGTGTCCATCATGCGGGTGGGCGGCGAGATAGACGACGAGCTGCCGGTGAAGCGCGTGGACGTGGCCGGCGTGCCCGACAAGATATTCGGGAAGCTGAAGAGCCTCACGACCGACCGCTACACGGTGGTGTTCAGCGCCCCGAACTACCGCGCGCGGGAGACCATGCGCCACGCCTTCGTGGACCACGGCATCCCCATCCAGATTGTGCGTCCGGAGAATCTCGACAATGGCAATAGTGCGGCGGCGGTTGGGCGGGGCGTCCCGCGCGCAGATTCCGCAGACTCGGAAACTGCGGATTTCGCCGTTGCTGACGCAACGACGAATGAGCCGACGCTGCGGGGCTCTGATGCATCTGATAAACATCCTTGTGCAGGACTCGGCGTTGGCCAAAGCCAACTTGGTCCCGCGGCGGGCGTTTCTCAGACGCATCAGAGCCCCTCGCTGACGTTGTCCGACCAGCGTGTGGATGAAAACGATTATGAGGAAAAGGCGGCCAAGCGGCGCCTGCGGCGGGGCGTGGTGAACATCGTGGACAACGACATCCCGCTCGGCATGATTATCCCCAAGGCGCATCTGGCCCTCGTGAGCGCGGCCGACACCCAGGGCTCGCGGGCCGCCAGCCGCGCGGCGCGCGTATCGGTGGACGTCACCGAGGTCACCTTTCCCTTCAAGCCCGGCGACTACGTGGTGCACGCCGCCCACGGCATCGCGTTTTTCCGCGATCTGGTGCGCCGCGAGGTGGACGGCACCGAGCGCGACTACCTGCAGCTGGAATACGCCGAGGGCGACAAGCTCTTCGTGCCCGTGGAGCAGCTCGACCGCGTCACGCGCTACGTGGGGCCGGAAGGCGCGAGTCCCCGCCTTACGCGTCTGAACACGAGCGACTGGTCCCGCGCGCTTGCGAAGGCCCGCAAGGCCACCAAGAAGCTCGCCTTCGACCTGGTGGACGTGTACGCGCGCCGGGCGGCCACCCAGGGCTTCCGCTTCAGCCCCGATACCCCCTGGCAGCGCGAGATGGAGGAGGCCTTCCCGTACCAGGAGACTCGCGACCAGCTGGCCGCCATCGCCGATGTGAAGGCCGACATGGAATCGGCCCGGCCCATGGATCGCCTCATCTGCGGAGACGTGGGCTTCGGCAAGACCGAGGTGGCCCTGCGCGCCGCGTTCAAGGCCACTCAGGACGGCAAGCAGGTGATGGTGCTGTGTCCCACCACCATTCTGGCCCAGCAGCACTACACCTCCTTCAAGGACCGCTTCGAGCCCTTCGGTGTGACCGTGGAGGTGCTCTCGCGCTTCCGCACGAACGAGCAGCAGGCGCGGGCGCTCGAGGGCTTCGCGTCGGGCGACGTGCAGGTGCTCGTGGGCACCCACCGTCTGCTGTCGCGCGATGTGAACCCGCACGATCTGGGGCTCGTCATCATCGACGAGGAGCAGCGCTTCGGCGTGCAGCACAAGGAGCAGCTGAAGAACCTGCGCGAGTCCATCGATGTGCTGACGCTGTCGGCCACGCCCATCCCGCGCACCATGCAGATGTCGCTGTCGGGCGTGCGCGACATGTCGCTCATCCTCACGCCGCCCGACGAGCGGCGCCCGGTGGAGGTGCACGTGGGGGAGTGGGACCCCGATGTGGTGTCGGCGGCCATCCGCTACGAGCTGGCGCGCGGCGGCCAGGTGTACTACGTGAGCAACCGCGTGCGCTCCATCGACGAGGCGGTGGACCGCGTGCACGCCGCGGCCGGCGAGGCGCGGGTGGGCGTGGCCCACGGGCAGATGACCAAAGAGGAGCTGGAACGCGTGATGGAGGAGTTCGCCGCCGGCGAGCTGGACGTGCTCGTGGCCACCACCATCATCGAGAGCGGCATCGACAACCCGCACACCAACACGCTCATTATCGAGGACGCCCAGCGCTTGGGCCTCGCGCAGATGTACCAGCTGAAGGGCCGCGTGGGCCGCTCGTCGGTGCAGGCCTTCGCCTACTTCATGTTTCCCGAGAACGTGCCCTTGACCGAGGAGGCCGCCGCGCGCCTGACGGCCATCAACGAACACCAGGACCTGGGCAGCGGCATGCGCATCGCCATGCGCGACTTGGAGATTCGCGGCGCGGGCAGCATGCTGGGCGCCGAGCAGTCGGGCAACATGTCGGCCGTGGGCTTCGACCTGTTCGCCCAGATGCTGTCCCAGGCAGTGAACGACACGCGCGAGAAGGGCGAGGCCACAGGTGAGCTGCCCCCGGCGCTGTCGGACATCACCGTGAACATCCCGGGCCATGCCTACCTGCCCGAGGAGTACATCCCCGACGCCGACGCGCGCGTGCTGTGGTACCGCAAGCTGGCCGCGGTGGCCACGGTGGAGGCGGTGGCGGCCCTGCGCGAGGAGATGGAGGCGAAGGCGCCTAAGATGCCGCCGGCCGCGGCGAACCTGTTCGCGCGGGCGCACCTGAAGGCCTTCGCCAACGAGCACGGCATCAAGCTGATCTCGGTGGTGGCGGGGCGTCTGGTGGTGGAGCCCATTGATGTGCCCGACGCCAAGATGAAGCCGCTGCGCCGCGCCGGCGGCCGCTACAATCCCGACAAGCGCAAGCTGGCGCTGCCGCTGCGCTACTTCAACCTGGAGGAGCAGGACAACCTCATGGGCCCCATCGCGGGCTTTCTGGCCGAGCTCACCGGCGACGACCGCGCCGAGGAGGGCGAGGGGGAGACCGCGGAGAGGACCGCGCCAGGCGGTGCGGGCGCGGGTGTCGCGGGAGGCCCCGGTGCCGCGGCGGGCGATGGCGAGGGCGCGACCAGCGGAACTGCGAGTGCTGCGACCGCTCGCACGGCTGCCGGCAAGGGTGCTCGCGCTGGGACTGCCACAGGCGGCAGCGCGACGTCCGTCCGCGCGGCGGGCGCGGCCTCCGCATCGCCGCGCGGCGATGCTTCCGCAGGCGGCTCGTCCCCGTCCGCCGCGCGCGGTGGCAAGCTCACGGCTCGCGGCGAGCGCCGGGCAAGCAACCTCGCCAAGGGCGATGCGGCCCGCGACCGCCTGGCCGCCAAGCGCGCCGCCCGCGCCGCCAAGCGCCAGGGGGAGTAGCTCTGGCCAAGCGGGCGCCCGTGGTGACAAGCTCCCGCGCGTGGCCTATGATATCGGGACGCAGGGTACGCAGGTAAGTTCAGAGGAGGGCTGCCCTTATGGGCCCATCGGGACGTTTTTGGCGCGGTGTTGTCTTCGCGCTCGCGGGGGCGACGCTGTGGGGCTTCTCGGGCGCGTGCATTCAGTTTCTCGCCGAGAACTGCGACATTAGCTCCGCTTTCATTTCGGCCGTGCGCGCCGCGGTGGCGGCCGTGCTGTTCGCCGCCTTCGCGCTGGCGACCCGCCGCGAGGCGCTGCTGTCGCTGGTGGGCAGCGCTGCCGCGCGCCCGACGCTCGTCCTGTTCGGCGTGGGGCTCTACTTGTCCCAGATCACCTATGCCGTGTCCGTGGCCCTCACCAACGCCGGCACGGCCACGGTGCTCCAGGCCACCTGCACCGTGTTCGTCATGCTCTTCACCTGCCTGAGGGCGAGACGCCTGCCGCAGTTGACCGATTTCGCCGGCCTCGTCTGCGCGCTGGTCGCAGCAGCGCTCATCGCCACCCAGGGCGATTGGGGCGTTATCGTACTGCCCGTGGCCGGCCTGGTGTGGGGCATCGCCAACGCACTTTCCGAGGCGCTTTACATCATGGCGCCCCAGCGGCTCTACGATCACTGGGATCGCTTGGCCATCATCGCCTGCGGCATGGTCATCGGAGGCGTGGCCAGCCTGCTGGTTTGGCTGGCAGGCGAGGGCGTGGTGGCCCTGCTCGCCACCGATGCCGGCCCCGCGCAGGCCGCTTCCGCCGCGGGCGCTGGCGGCTCCGCGGCCTCCGTTTCGGCCGCGGTCGTCCCGACCCTGCTCGCCGACATCTTCGGCTCGGGCGGCGGCTTCATCCCGCAGCTCGATGCGGTCGGCTGGATCGTCCTTGTCGGTGGCGTGGGCGTGCTCGGCACGTTTACCGCCTTCGGCCTGTTCCTCTACGGCGTGTCGCTCGTAGGCTCGGTCAAGGGCAGCCTGCTCGGCGTGGCCGAGCCCGCCGGCGCCATGGTCATCGCCGCACTCTGGCTCCAGACGCCGTTTTCCGCCGCCGACTGGACCGGCCTTCTCCTCATGGCCGCCATGATTGTCCTCGTCTCGCTTTCCGGACGGTCGTCGAAAGACCAAAGGGCAGGTACTCCCCGAGGGGAAGCGATCGGGTGAGCGCTGGCGCCACCCTGAGGGTGCCTCACTTTTCGATTCACCGTTTGTTTCGGGCCTGATAGCTCATGGCACACTCGGAGGGCGGCTGCATTAGCGCGCTCGTTTGAAAAAAATGGCCCCAAAACACTTCGAGTGAATTGTTTTGACTTCCCAAAACGTGAACGGGCACGAAAAAGAGGCAATAATTGCCCCTCAATCCCCCGATTGAAGCATTTCTGACGCTCTTTTGGTCGCTCCAGAACTCGCGCGCAGTTCACTCGACCTCTTTTGGGGCCAGTCTTTTTCTGCGAGCGTCGCATCAATATGGATTGAGCTGCATAAGCGCCCTATGCAGCTCGCGTTTTTTTCGCTCGTGCTCTTTTGCGCGTATCCGTCTTCTTTTGCCCATGAGCCTTGCGAGGGTTATCGCCACTCGATCCATCTCTCCGATATGCTTGAGCTGGTCGTTGGTGATAGCTACGACCTGATATCCTGCTGCCTGTAGGAGGGTGCGTCTTTTAGCGTCGCGCTCAAGCTTCTCGGCGCTCGAGTGGTACTGGCCGCTGTCGTACTCAACGGCGATGCGCTTGCCCTCCCAAGAAATGTCCGCGAAGCGCAAATCGTGCTTCCATTGAGCCGAAGTGAGCGAACTGACATTTATTGGCTTGTTGAGAATTGTCCCCTCGAACCCGTAGCCTCCGTATCTGCGGGGGAGTCCCAGCAACAGGGCGAGTTGCGTTTCTCGCGGTGAGGCGGATTTCGGACAAAGGTAGCGCAAGTTGCGAAGAGCTCTCTGCCGATGGCGGACGCCGGGGAGTCTATCGAGGTAGCGTTTCAGCTTTCCGGGCGTCGTGCAGGCAGGGAGGCTAAACTCGATGGCGTCGCTTCCTCTCCAGCTGTAGTGGCCGCAGAGCTCGAAGCCGAGGGCGATGCATTCAAGGTCGGATAAATAGCTGTGCATCTGCAAGAACAAAAGCTCGGGAGACGGAACGAGAAGCGGCCCATCGAACTCCATGAACGAGCGAGCGGGAAAGGGGCCGCTGAAAACGGTGCACGAAACCCCCTCTATGAGACGGCGGTCGCGGGGTCTGCGCACTGCGAAGTGGACGCACTCGTTGTCGGATATACCGAAAGTCGAGCGCACGTATTGCGCCGCCTCGCGGGTCGGGGGCTCAAGCATTGGCGAGTCCGCCTTGCTGTTTGTGATCCAAAAGCGGCGCTCGCATCTGAGGTATCGAAGCGCTTGCCGCGCCGTTGGCCCCGCCAGCATGAATCCCATAATGTCCTCCTCGCGTCCGGTGGTGGAGGCGCGCATCTTAGCAACCGCAATTCTCAAATGTGTCTCCGGGGAGTCGCATCGCGGTCGCAAAACGCTTTGAGCTGGGCAAATGAAACGGTGAGAGCTGGCGTCTACTCGATTTCTCCATAGGGGCTGCCTCGCTTTTCGCTGCCTTCGTCTACGGGAGCGCCCCTCGCTGCGCATCGCCTGGGTGGCGCGCGGGCGCTGCGAGGGGCGCGTGGAGGGTTGCGTCGCTCTAAGATGAAACGCCTGTGTAACCGTCGAGGGGCGGCCAGGGGGCTGGGGCGCGCGATGGTATACTGGACGGCGACTGTGCAAGACCCATCCAAGACCTTTGAGGAACATTCATGAGCAATCAAGACAAGCCTGTACGCGTTCGCTTCGCTCCGTCTCCCACCGGCATGCTGCATATCGGCGGCGCCCGCACTGCTATCTACAACTGGGCCTTCGCCCGCGCCACGGGCGGCACCTTCGTGCTGCGCATCGAGGACACCGATCCCGAACGCTCCACCGAGGAAAACACCCAGATCATTCTGCGCGCCCTGCGATGGCTGGGGCTTGATTGGGACGAGGGCCCCGAGGTGGGCGGCTCCTGCGGCCCCTACTTCCAAACCCAGCGCACGGAAACCTACGAGGCGGCGCTCGAGAAGCTCATCGAGGCCGGTGCGGCTTATCCGTGCTTCTGCTCCAAGGAGACGCTCGACGCCAAGCGCGAGGCGGCTGAGAAGACCGAGGGCGGGTATGCCGGCTACGACCGCACCTGCCGCTCTATCCCCGCTGAGGAAGCCGCTGCGCGCATCGCGGCCGGCGAGCCCCACGTGTGGCGTCTCAAGGTGCCCGAGGACCACGGTCCGGTCACCTTCCAGGATGCCGTCTACGGCGACATGAGCTTCCCCATCGACGTGATGGACGACATGATTCTGCGCCGCACCGACGGCACCTTCACCTACAACTACGCGGTCGTCTGCGATGACGTGAACATGGGCATCACCCACGTTATCCGCGGCGACGACCACCTCTCCAACACGCCGCGCCAGGTGCTCGTCTACGAGGCGCTCGGCGCCGAGGTGCCGCTGTTCGCGCATCTGTCCATGATCTTGGGCGCCGACGGCAAGAAGCTCTCGAAGCGCCATGGTGCCACCAACGTGGAAGAGTACCGCGACCGCGGCTATCTGCCCGATGCGCTCGTGAACTTCCTCGCGCTGCTCGGCTGGTCGCTCGACGGCGAGACCACCATCATCCCGCCGGCGGAGCTGTGCCAGCATTTCTCGCTCGACCGCATCACCAAGAAGCACTCCATCTTCGACGAGAAGAAGCTCGACTGGATGAACGGCGTGTACATCCGCGAGATGGGCGCGCCGGCCTGGGTGGACGTCGCCAAGCCGTGGCTTGCCCAGGCGAACCTCGACGGCTCGAACGTGGCCGATGGCGTCACGGTGGTGCCGACGCCCACCAAGGAAGAGGCCGCTGCGGCCGCCGCTGAGCTGCGCGTGCCCGGCGAGGGCGTGGACGCCGACACCTGGGAGGCGTGCCTGGCCGACGTGGACGATGACCACGAGTTCTACGAGGCCATGTACCCGCTTGTGGCCGAGCGCCTGGCGCGCCTGGACGAGATTCCGGCCAAGCTGGCGTTTCTGTTCTGGGGCGACTCGGTGGTGCTCGATGAGAAGAGCGTGCAGAAGGTGCTGCTGAAGGAAGGCGCCCGCGCCGACGAGGCGTTGGCCATCTGCCGCGCCATTCTGGCCAACGACGAGAACCCGTGGGACGCCGAGGCTTTGGAAGAGCTCTGCCGCGCCGCCGGCGAGGAGGCGGGCCTCAAGCCTAAGCTGCTATTCCAGCCCTTGCGCGTGGCCGTGTGCGGCAACATGGTCTCGCCGCCGCTGTTCGAGGCCATGATGCTCATGGATCCCGCCGACATCGTCGCCCGTATCGACGGTGTAGCCCAGAAGGTATTCAACTAGAAAGGTCGAAGACCATGGACGAGAATAACAACTTGAACGCAGCTCCCGTCCCGGAGGGCGGCGAGCCTCAGCAGCCCCAGCAGCCCGGCCTGCCCGTGGAGGCGCCTGCCGAGGCAATCGCGCAACCTCCTGCGGAAGCTCCCGCGGTGGAAAACCCCTTCGCGGGGTTCACGCCGCCCGCTGCCGAGCCCGCGACCCAGCCCGCAGCTCAGCCTTATGCGGCACCGGCTGCCCAGCCCGCCACGCCTTACACGGCACCGAGCGCGCAGGGCGCAGAAGCTCCGGCCGCTCGTTCGACCGAGCCGTACTATGCGGCCCCCGCTGCCGCTCAGCAGCCGGCCCAGCCCTACGGCTACGAGGGGTACCAGCCGACGGCCTCCTTCGGGCAGGCTCCGGCCGATTCCTATCAGCAGGCCGGCTACCAGCAGAGTGCCTATCAGCCCTATGGCGCGGCCCAGCAGCCGCCGGTGCCGCCGACGCCCCCGGTTCAGAACGTGTACCCGGGCTACGAGCCGCCCAGTGCCAACCAGAAGCGCCGTTGGCCCTGGTTCCTCCTTGGCCTGGCCTTAGGCCTGGTTATCGGCATGGGCGGGTGCGCAAGCTGCGTGGGGATCATGGCTCTTGCCGACTACGACGACTACGATACCTACGACTACACCAACGACTCGTATCGTTACGATTACGACAACGACTACGACTACGACAGCCCCTACCACACCTGGCCGCCCGAGGACAGCTACGGTTTGCAGGACGGAGCCGATTCCGATGACGCCGCCGGCCTTTTCACCTACGATGAGGTCCTGGCGGTCTTCGAACCCGAGGGCATCGAGCCCGGCGAGCCCGGCGAGGGCAACGTTTGCGCCAAGGGCATCTACACCGTGGGTCCCGAGGGCCAGATTCCCGCGGGCCTCTATTATCTGGAAGGCTCCAACGAGAAGCTCTCCCATTACTATCTCTTCGATGGCGAGGGCGGCCGCTACAACGTGGACGACTCGGTGCAGTACTTCGGCAACTACTACGCCGATTTGGACGAGGGCGACCTCATCGTGTTCGATCCGGGCGAGGACGTGGTCATGCATCCCGCCTCTCCCACCTCGACGAACCCCACTGCGCCCTACAACAACGGCTGCTATCGCGTGGGAATCGACATCCCTGCGGGCAGCTACACCATCACGGCCTATACCGTGGGGGAGGGCGAGACCGATGAGGATTCTGCGGCTTACGTGATGAAGGACCTCGATTTCGATGAGGACTCCATTGTTGACACCCAGTACGTCATCCCCGGCGGCAAGCAGGTGGTCACGGTGACCGACGGGCAGTACCTCGAGCTTTTCGCCGCCACGGCCACTCCGGTTGCCCAGGGCTAGGAACAGAACGACTCAACAGGGCGCTTCCGAGCGCCCTTCTTTTTCCCTGAGAGAAAGGGGCGCCTTATGGCCCAGCAGTTGTGTGATTATCCCACGCTTGACGAGCTGAACGATTTCTTCGGCCACGATCGCTTTGCGGCCCATATCGGCTGCACCATCGTGGAGGGGTCGGTGGGCCACGGCGTGGCGGAGCTTGTCATCGAGGACCACCATCGCAACGCGCTGGGCATCGTCATGGGCGGCGCCATCTTCACGCTGGCCGACTTCGCCTTGGCGCTCGCGAGCAACATCGGCGTGGAGCCGAGCGTCTCCATCAACAGCTCCATCGACTACTATGCGGCGTCGAAGGGCACCAAGCTCATCGCCACCTGCAACGTGGACAAGGGCGGACGGCGCCTGGGGTTCTACACCACCGACATCACCGACGATACGGGCAAGCGCATAGCCCGCATGACCACCACGGTCTTCCGCAACGCCGAGTAAGTGAAAAGGGCCCCAGCTGGGGCCCTTCGCATACCGGGGGTTCTTTACAGCCCGCAGGCGGCGCGCAAGGCGTCTACCTTGTCGGTGGCCTCCCAGGTGAACTCGGGCAGCTCGCGGCCGAAATGTCCGTAGGCGGCTGTCTTCTGGTAGATGGGGCGGCGCAGATCCAGCGCGTCGATGATGGCGCCGGGGCGCAGGTCGAACACTTCGGCCACGGCGCGCTCGATGTCGGATTCGGGCACGTGCGCGGTGCCGAAGGTCTCCACCATCACGCTCACGGGCTGGGCCACGCCGATGGCATAAGCGATCTGCACCTCGCAGCGGTCGGCCAGGCCGGCGGCCACCACGTTTTTGGCCACCCAGCGCGCCGCGTAGGCGGCCGAGCGGTCAACCTTGGTGCAGTCCTTGCCGGAGAAGGCGCCGCCGCCGTGGCGACCCATGCCGCCGTAGGTGTCCACGATGATCTTGCGGCCCGTCAGTCCCGCGTCGCCCATGGGCCCGCCGATGACGAAGCGGCCCGTGGGGTTCACGTAGATCTCGCAGTCCTCGGCCAGTTCCACGCCCTCGGCCGCGAACACCGGGCGGATGACCGTCTCCAGAACAGCCTCGCGCAGGGCGTCCTGCTCGATGTCCTCCGAATGCTGGGTGGACACGACCACCTTCTCCACCGCGGTGGGCGCGCCGTCCACGTAGCGCACCGACACCTGGGTCTTGCCGTCGGGGCGCAGGAAATCGAGCGTGCCGTTCTTGCGCACTTCGGTCAGGCGCTCGGAGAGGCGATGCGCCAGGTAAATGGGCATGGGCATGAGCGTGCTCGTCTCGTTGCAGGCGTAGCCGAACATCATGCCCTGGTCGCCCGCGCCCACCGTCTCGTAGGGGTCGGCGGCCGCGGCGGCGTCGCGCTGGGCCTCGAATGACTCGTCCACGCCCTGGGCGATGTCGGCCGACTGCTCGTGGATGGAGCTCATCACGGCGCAGGTGTTGCCGTCGAAGCCATACTTGGCGCGGTCGTAGCCGATGCCGCACACTACGTCGCGCACGATGGACTGCACATCCACGTAGGCCTGGGTGCGAATCTCGCCGGTGACGAACACGGTTCCCGTGGTCACGAGCGTCTCGCAGGCGCAGCGCATCTTCGCGGGGTCGGCCGGCTGCCCGTCGGGGGCCACATAGCCCTCCTCGGCCAGCGCGATCTCCTTGGCCAGGATGGCGTCCAGGATGGCGTCGGAAATCTGGTCGCAGATCTTGTCGGGGTGCCCCTCCGTGACGGATTCGGAGGTGAACAGGTAGCTCGAATGGCTCTCGGTCATGAGATTCCTTTCTTATCGCTGTTGGCCGGACCACCTTGGCGGCCGCCCGCGGGCGAGGCGCGTCAGGTTGGTGTCGGGATCGGCGAGCCAACTCTCTACCCCGACTCTGGATAATATGGTGCGCGCGAACCGCACGGGTCGCAGCGCGATTGCCCATACTATCGGGGATGGCGGCGCGGCGCAAGAATACCGACGGGGAAGGATACAGAAACCATACGGAAGGCGCGCGGTGTCGCCGACGTGCTACACTTATACGGATATGCAAACGCCGAGGGACGGAGCCTTCATGCCGACCAACGCCGATTACACGCGCGAGTACTTCCAGATCATCGACGAGCTGGATGGCGACATCGAGAGCCGTCGCGCCTCCTTTGACTATATGCAGAACTCCACGGCCATCGTGCATCACCAGGTGGTTGCCTCCTCGTTCGTGCCGCGCCTGTTCAACCGGAAAAGCTACGAGGTGATGAAGCGCACCGCCGAGACGTGCCACCGCATCCTCTGCAAGGTCATCGAGCGCTATCGGGCCGATGCGGACTATCGCAAGCTCTTCGATTTCGATGAGCGTCTCGTGGAGCTCATCTTGCTGCCTCGCGACTACGATTCCGTGCTGCCCTTCGCCCGTGTGGACACCTTCCTCAACGAGGACGACTACGCCATCGCCTTCTGCGAGTTCAACGGCGACGGAAGCGCGGGCATGAACGAGAACCGCGAGATCACGAACTCCATCGTGGGTTCCGACACCTTCCGCACCTTCGCCGAGAACCACCAGGTGCAGGGATGCGATTTGTTCATGCCCTGGGTACGCGCCTTCATGGACATCTATAGCACCTACGCCTTCAAGGTGGAGAACCCCCGCGTGGCCATCTGCGACTATTTGGAAAACGGCGTGGTGGACGAGTTCTACATCTTCGCCGAGCGCTTCCGCGAGGCCGGCGTGGAGTGCGTGGTGGCCGACGTGCGCGAGCTTGCCTTCGATGGCGAGGTGCTGCGCACGCCCGACGGGAAGCCGGTGAACGCCATCTGGCGCCGCTCGGTCACCAACGACGTGCTTCAGTTCTGGGACGAGTCCCAAAACCTCATCAACGCCGTGCGCGAGCGCAAGGTGGCGCTCATCGGGGCGTTCTCCGGCCACATCGTCCACGACAAGCAGCTGTTCGAAGTGCTGTTTAAGCCTGAGACTCAGGCCTTCCTCACTGAAGAGGAAATCGCTTTCGTGGAAGAGACGGTGCCCATGACGGCGTTTCTCAATGATGACCAGGTGAACGTCGAGCAGATTCGCGCCAACCGCGAGCAGTGGATCATCAAGCCCACCGACCACTACGGCGCCGACAACGTGTACGCCGGCTGCGAGGTGAGCCAGCAGGAGTGGGAGCGCGTGGTGGACGAGTTCGCTAACGAGCGGGCCGGCTACCCCTTCATCGTGCAGCGCTACATCCGCCCCTTCAAGACCGACACGCTGCCGCCCGATCGCGGCATCGACGATATGCCCGACGGCGCGGTGACAAGCGATCCGGTTCCCTACAACAACCTGAACGGCCTCTACTTGTTCAACGGGCACTTCCAGGGCGTGTTCAGCCGCCTGGGGCCCCATCCCACCATCAGCAAGCCCAACGGCGGCATCACAAGCGCCACCATCTGGGTCGATTGCGACGTTTCCGACGGTTTGGAGCTGTAAGTGAATTCGAACACTGTTCTTGCGGGCCTTGGCGCGGCGCTCTTGGCCGTGACGCTGCTCGTCTGCGGATTCGCCGTGTGCTGCATGCCCGCCACCACCCAGGCGCTCTCGAGCGCGGTGAGCACGGGGGAAGATTCCCCTTACACCCACGAGCAGCTCGTGCCTCTGGCCGTGGCCACGCGCAACTTCACCGTGGACTACCACCAGAGCATGGAGGAGGCCCGCGAGAGCTTGGCCGCCGATGTGGTGGACGCGGCCCGCGCCGCTGCGGCCGAGGGTGCGCCGAAGTACTTCAACTGGAACCAGGAGGCCCGCGAGGTGCTCGCCGACACCGATCGCCCTGCCTTCGATACCATGGAGGCGCTCTCCGAGGTGAGCGATCGCTATGCGCTGGATGCCGATGCGGTCAGCCACCTGGAGGATTGCAACCGGCTGATCAACGGCGTCAGCTCCTATCTGGGCATGTTCGGCGTGGCGGCCCTCATCGTCGCCATCGTGCTGGGCTTTCGCAAGCAGTTCGCCGCTCTGGCCTTCATGCTGCGCATGGGGCCGGCGTTTCTGCTGTTCGTGCTCATCGTGCTGGGGCTGTGGGGCGTTGTCGACTTCAACGGGCTGTTCGCCGCGTTCCACTCGCTGTTCTTCGTGGACGGCACCTGGACGTTCAGCTACGACTCGCTGCTCATCTCCATGTACCCCCTGAACTTCTGGATGGGCATGGGAGCGGTGTGGGTCGGGTCGGCCATCGGCGGCGGTCTTTTGCTGTTCGCCGCGGGCTGCTTCTTCGCATGGAAGGCCGGCGTGCAGCAGCGCGGGCTCGCCGAGGCCGCCGCTGAGGCCGCCCGATCGAAGAAGGGGAAGAAGGGGCGCCGCTAATGGCCAAGGCCCCGCGCGACCACAAGACCAACGCCCTGCGCGAGCTGGACGCTGCGCACGTCGCCCATGAGGCGCTGTTCTTCGAGGCTGAGGCCACCATGAGCGGCGAGGAGATCGCGCTGGCCCAGGGTGAAGATCCCGACAGCTGCTTTAAGACCCTCGTTACCCAGGGCAAGTCCGGCGAGCACTACGTGTTCCTCGTGCCGGTGTCCGGCGAGCTCGATCTGAAGAAGGCCGCCTCGGCGGCCGGCGAGAAGGCCATTGCCATGATCAAGGCCCGGGAGCTGCTGCCGCTCACCGGCTACGTGCACGGAGGATGCTCGCCCATCGGCATGAAGAAGCGGTTCGCGACCTTTGTCGATGAGACGGCGCAGCTGTTCGAGGAGATTTACTTTTCGGGGGGCAAGGTGGGGTGTCAGATCCGCATGAACCCTGACGATTTGGAGAAGGTTGTTTCGTTCGAATATGCGGATCTTACGGTTTGAGGTTGTGGCTCTTCGGGGTCGGGCTACGGGGTACTGCTCAGTCGCTCAGACAGTCCTCGCTCGGCGAAACAGGACATTTAGTCCTGTTTCGTTCGCTGCGGAACTCGCTTGGTGAGCAGCACCCCGTAGCCCTCTTCGCATTGCCATTGCTGAAATCTGGCTTTATGTTGCTGGTATACTGCTCTGCATGAAAATTGCTTCGGTCATAGTTGATATTCCCACTCAGGCGTTGGATACGCCCTATTCCTATGCGGTGTCTGATGAGATGCTCGTGGGGGATGGGGGGCTTCCTGCTGAGGTGGGGTGCGCGGTGCTGGTTTCGCTTGGTGGGCGCAAGGCGGTGGGGTATATCGTTTCGCTCGACGAGGTGGAAGCGTCGCCGGATGAGGGGACCGATTTGTGGGGGACGCCTCGCTCGGCGGCCGACCTCAAGCAAGTGGAGGCGGTGCTCACCAAATCCTCTTTCGATGAGGAGGGGGCGGCCTGCGCTCTGTGGCTGGCCGACCGCTACGCCGCGCCGCTTTCCGAGTGCGTTCGTCTGTTCACCCCTCCGCGGGCCGTGCCGCGCATCGTGCGCGGGCGCGACGGGCGCTACCGGGTCGAAGAGCCTGCCATCGGCGCGGTGGACGACCGCTGGGTCGTGCGCGGGGAGGCGTTTGACAGCTTCGAGCCGCGCAAGAACGCCGCGAAGCAGAAGGCGGTGCTTGCGGCGGTCGCTGCCGGCGACGTGCGCGTAAGCGAGCTTGCCGCCGAGTACGGGAACGTGGCATCCACATTGAAGGCGCTGGAATCGAAGGACGTCGTGCGCATCGAGCACCGCCGCCGCCTGCGCGGCATGGACGGGTGCGCGCCCGCTTGCCGCACCGCACCTCCGCCGCTTACCTTCGACCAGCTCGCCGCCGTCAACGCCATCGAGGCAGCCCGCGCGGCTGGCGAGGGCCGCGTCGTGCTGGTGGACGGCGTGACCGGCTCCGGCAAGACCGAGGTGTACCTGCAGGCCATCGAGCGCACCCTGGCCGAGGGGCGCCGCGCCATCGTGCTCGTTCCCGAAATCTCCCTTACGCCCCAGACGGTGGCGCGATTCCGCGGACGGTTCGGCGACGCGGTGGCCGTCATGCACTCGCGCATGAGCGACGGCGAGCGCTACGACCAGTGGGACTACATCAAAAGCGGTGCGGCCCAGGTGGTCGTGGGAGCCCGCAGCGCGCTGTTCACCCCGGCTGTCAACGTGGGGCTCGTCGTGATCGACGAGGAGCACGAGGGCTCCTACAAGCAGGACTCGTCGCCGCGCTATCATGCCCGCGAGGTGGCCGAGTGGATGATGGCCCGTGGCGGCGGTGCGCTCGTGCTCGGCTCGGCCACGCCCTCCATCGAGTCGCTCTACCAGGCGAACAAGAACCCTTTGTGG
This sequence comes from Adlercreutzia shanghongiae, assembly GCF_035830635.1. Classification (NCBI taxonomy): domain Bacteria; kingdom Bacillati; phylum Actinomycetota; class Coriobacteriia; order Eggerthellales; family Eggerthellaceae; genus Adlercreutzia; species Adlercreutzia shanghongiae. The sequence goes on from NZ_JAYMFI010000006.1 coordinate 69,079, forward strand.
GCCCAGGTGGGGCTCTTGCAGCGGGCCAACGGGCGACCCATGCCCGCCATCGAGGTGGTGAACATGGCCGCCGAGTTCGCCTCGGGGTCGCGGGCCATGTTCTCGGGGCGCCTTACGCGCGCGCTCGGCGAAGAGCTCTCGCTGGGGCGCAAGGCGGTGCTTCTGCTGAACCAGCGCGGCTTCGCGAAGTTCCTGCTCTGCCGCGACTGCGGCTTCGTGCCCGAGTGCCCCCACTGCTCCACCTCGCTCACCTACCACGAGCAGGGCAGCAAGCTTGTCTGCCATCACTGCGGCTACAGCGAGGCTGCGCCGCCGGTGTGTCCCGAATGCGGCAGTCCCTATTTGAAGAAGTTCGGCGCGGGCACCCAGAGGGTGGAACTGGAGCTGCGCTCGCTGTTGGATTCCCTTCCCGGCGTGGGGCCTCAGGTGCCCATCATCCGCATGGACGCCGATACGACCCAGGCCAAAGGCGCTCACCAGGCGCTGCTCGAAGAGTTCGCAGCTGCTGATGCCGCGGTGCTTCTCGGCACGCAGATGATCGCCAAGGGCCTCGATTTCGACGACGTCACCCTGGTCGGCGTCATCAACGCTGATACCCAGCTGCACCTGCCGGACTATCGCGCCGGCGAGCGCACCTTCCAGCTCATCGAGCAGGTGGCGGGCCGCGCCGGCCGGGCCGAGCTGGACGGGCGCGTCATGGTGCAGACCTACGAGGCCGACGACGTGGCCATTCGCGCTGCCGCCACCTACAACCGCGGGATGTTCCTGCGCGCCGAGCTGCCCAAACGCAAGCTTCTGGGCTATCCCCCCTACGTGCGCATGGCCAACGTCCTCATCTGGGGCGCCGACGAGCACGAGGTGGCTACCGAGGCCGAGCTCATTCACGGCCAGCTCGCCGAAATCGTGCGCAACGAGGTGGGGGAGCGCTGGAGCGTGCTGCCCGCGGTGCCCTGCGTGCTCGGCAAGCTGCGCAACACCTATCGCTACCACATCGTGGTGAAGGCCCCGCTCGAAGACGATCTCTCGGCCCCCCTCGTGCGCCTGTTCCGCACCCGCCATCCCAACCCCAAGGTCAGCGCCGCCGTCGATATCGACCCCATGGACCTGCTGTAGGGAAGGGCGGACCCCTCCGTCTCAAAACTTAAGCCCCCGATCCCGGATTGCCCCCTTGCGGGGGGTGTTCCTATAGTTTTGTCAACTGATTTCCTCGATTGATTTTCACCAAGAAGGCAATGCTGGCGCAGGACCCACGAGCCCTGCGCTTTTCTATGGGGGAGGGCCGGCTAGGCCGAGTACGGGACCCCGTCCCTCATGATCGCGTATATCACCTTCAATCTCTTCCTGGCAACGGCCTTCAGGGCCTCCCCGTGGCACATGCCGCGATTCCTGCAGCTGCGGTAGTAGTCGCCGAACCGGCCCTT
>NZ_JAYMFI010000007.1:0-189711 GCF_035830635.1 Adlercreutzia shanghongiae
TAGGGCCAGGGCCCTGAAGATCGTTGGCGCGACAGCGATGGCGACGGCCGTCACGCTCGCGGTTTCGATGGCACTGGTGCCGGCGGCGCTAGCGGTGGATGATGAAGGAGTGGCAGCCCAAGGGATTTACGCCATCTTCTACGACAATCCCCATGAAAAGTCTTACACCCTGGTGATTCAGAACGGAGACGCTCTTGACCCCAGCTATCCAGAGCCGTCCAAAGATCAGGTGGTGGCCATCTGCACGAATGGAGGCTCGGGTTGTAGGTGCGGCGACTCTGTGGCGGTAGAGCGTGCTGCCTATGTGACCGAGGTGGTAATCGAGCCTGGTGTGGCACCGCATTCTCTTGGGAGTTGGTTTTTCGGGATGTCAAAGGTGAAGAGCATCGACCTGTCGGGACTGGATGTTTCCCAGGTTGCCGACGCGAGCTATATGTTCTCGGGCTGCGTTTCGCTCACGAATGTGAGCTTGCCCCGTTTTGAGTCGAGCAAGCTGACGAACATGGAGAAAATGTTCCGGGACTGCTCTTCGCTGTCATCGGTCGTGTTCCCCGGTTCGTTCAAGACAGATGCCGTAACCAACATGAATGGCCTGTTCCTGAACTGCGCTTCCCTGAAGTCCGTTGACGGCTCCGTGTTCAATACCGCAAATGTGACCGACATGGGGTCTTTGTTCTCGGGATGCTCCTCGCTGAGATCTGTGGACCTCTCAAGGTTCAATACCGCGCAAGTGAGAAGTATGAGCAGCATGTTCTCGGGCTGTCGTTCGCTGCAGGCCATCGACGTTTCAAAGTTCGACACCTCCAAAGTGACGAACATGGGCGGCATGTTCTTTGCGTGCTCCTCGTTGGCCTCTCTCGATGTATCGAAGTTCGATATGACCAACGTGAAGAATAGCAACAACATGTTGAAGGCGTGTTATTCCCTTAAAACGGTCAAAGTGGGGGAGAAGGGTGACTGGGCCGGTTCGCTTCCTGACGACATCTACGTTGGCCAGCATGGTGGTTTTTCCGGCGTGGCGGAGACGTGGCGCTGGGTGGATAAGGCCACGGGCGCGAAATACCGATCCGACGAGATTCCGGCGCGGACTGCTGCTGTGTACGAGCTCGCGAGAATTCAATGCTGGCCCATCGCCGCATGTGATGTGGAATATGCCGATCCAAAGTCTGGGGCGAAGTGGGAGTACACAGGGGAGCCGATTCGCCCGGCGGTCGAGGTGTCGTCCAATCTCAACTGCGCAAATTGCCACATTGACCATCCGCTCGCCGTCGAGGATCTTGAAGAGGGGCGTGATTACACCGTGTCCTATCGAGATAATGTGCGTCCAGGAAAGGCCTCTGTCGTCGTGACGGGCAAAGGCAAGTATCAAGGTGAGAAGGTCCTGGAGTTCTCCATTGCGGATGCGTCCGCTTCTCGGCCCGACGACGGGAATGGCTCTGGTGCGGGCAACTCCGGCTCCAACAACGGCGCCGGCAACGGGAGCGGCTCTGGCTCCGGCAACGGCGGCTCCAACGGCGGCACCGCCAGCCCGGCCCCGAAGCGCACGGTGGCATTCTCCGAGGCCGTGGCCCTGCCGCTGGACGCGACGGGCGTGGCCATGGACAAGGACGACATCGTCCGCGACCTGGCCAAGCGCTTCGGCTCCCGCAAGGGCTTCCCGGCCGACGCCAGCAGCGTGGCAGTCACCATCATGCACGGCGATAAGGAAGTTGACGCCATCGACCCCCGCCGCGCCGGGGCCTACGAGGTGACGGCCGTGTACTCCATGCCCGACGGCACCGAGCGCGTGATCGAGGCCACCTACACCGTGGCCGACCCGACGGCGAAGGCCCCGGCGAAGGGCGCGGCCAAGTCCACGACCCGCCTGGCCCAGACAGGCGACGGCGCCCCGGCCGCCGTGCCCGCGGCCACCGCCGCCCTCGCCGCGTGCGCCCTGGCCGCCGCCATGGCAGCGCGCCGCCGCGCCCGCGGGTAGCACTGCCGATCTTGCGGCTGCTTCAACGAGTACAACCCGCCTCTCATCCGAGGCCCGAGGCCTGACGCTTCGGGCCTCGGCCATTTTTGGCGTTGGCGGTGCGGTATAATGAGTTCTTTCTCAGAAAGGAGCACGGTTTCCATGGCTCTCATGACGGTGTACCACGGCAGCGGGGACGTGGTCGAATGCCCGGAGGTGCGCATTGGGCGCTACACCAAGGATTTCGGCCCAGGGTTCTACTGCACGGTCATGCGCGAGCAGGCTGAGCGCTGGGCGCTTCGCATGCCGGTGCCGCGCGTTAACACCTATACCGTGCGCTTCGCTGAAGGTCTCGACATTCTTGAGTTTCGCGAGATGACTGAGGAATGGCTCGACTTTATCGTCGCCTGTCGCCACGGCGAGCCCCATGGCCATGATGTGGTCATCGGAGCCATGGCCGACGATCAGGTGTACAACTATGTTTCCGACTACATCGAGGGGGCTCTCACGCGAGAGCAGTTCTGGTCCCTTGCCAAGTTCAAATACCCCACGCACCAGATTGCCTTCTGCACGGAGGCGGCGCTGCAATCGTTGGAGTTCGTCAGATGCGAGGAGGTCGGCCATGGCAGGGCGTGAGAGTCGCCAGGCAAACGACGTGTTCTTCGCGTGCAGCCTCATCGACTACATTGCGCGGAAGACGAAGAACCGCCGCGTGGATGTGGCAGAGGCCCTCGGTTCCTCGCGATTGGGCCGCATTATCGAGTTGGCCGATGTGTACCACAGCGACAATATTGATGCCGTAAGCGATGGCTTTATCGAAGAGGCAGCCATTGGCGAGGGGTCTTTCGACAACGTGGCCGCGGCCCGCTACGCCGTTCCCTCCCATTGGGATGTGGGGAAGGTGTACAAGCGCCTTGTTTTAGCCATCGCCGATCGCGAGGGCGTCGATCTGCCTGAGGCTCTGCTACGGGCCTACCGGTCGCCCGTCAGTACCCTCATCGACGACTACAACGGCAGCTTCTATTACGATTCCCCTGAGGCCATCTACGATGCCTATGCAACGGGAGAGCTGGAGTAACAGTCGGTCCAGGGAGTACCTTCTCCGCCTTCTCTTCCCGGACTCGGGGGGCTCCTTCCGCTCGCGCGGCGTCGCCTCGGCGCCGCTCCCGGGGAAGGTTGCTACCGAACTCAGCCGAACGTGTTCAGCTGAGTCTTGAGAAAAGAAGGCGGTGTACGGATGAACATAAAATTCAACCGAAATCTCGCATAGCTGTAAGATGCGAACTTCTCGCCGGTTTTCCCTTGAAGGGCCTTCGCGTTTGTAGTATTCTTCTCTGCTGTATCTCTGCGCCAGAATTGCATTCTCATGCCCAAAATCAGGTGCAGACGCCAGAGAAAGGACCATCGCGTGGCAAATGCTGCAAAGAAGAATCCTGAGCAAGAAAACGAAGCGATTGTCGAGGAGATCCTGACCGAGGCCGTGGCCGAGGAGATTGAGGACGACCTGGACGACGACGATATGGAAAACGCCGAGCCGCCGGCGACCGCCGCGAACGACTCGTCTTCCGACAACCTCACGGAAGACAAGATCGAGGCGGGCATCGATTCCGAAGAGGACCTGCTCGACGGAATCCCTGAGGAAGAGCTGAAGGCCACGGTGGAGGCCGGCGCCCTTCCCAAGGTGACGCCCCGCACCAAGGCCCGCGCCCGCAATCGTGCAAAGCGCAATCCCGATGCCGGCGTGACCATGCTCACGGGCGACCCGGTGCGCATGTACCTGAAGGAGATTGGCAAGGTCCCGCTGCTCACCGCCGCCGAGGAGATCGACCTGGCCATGAAGATCGAGGCCGGCGTGGCCGCCACCGAAGAGCTGGAGAAGGCCGAGGACGACGGCATCGAGCTGGATCGCCGCGAGAAGCGCCGCCTCTCCCGCATCGAGCAGGTGGGCCTGGACGCCAAGCAGCAACTCATCGAGGCGAACCTGCGCCTGGTCGTGTCCATCGCCAAGCGCTACGTGGGTCGCGGTATGCTCTTCCTCGATCTCATTCAGGAGGGCAACCTGGGCCTCATCCGCGCGGTGGAGAAGTTCGACTACACCAAGGGCTTCAAGTTCTCCACCTACGCCACCTGGTGGATTCGCCAGGCCATCACCCGCGCCATCGCCGACCAGGCCCGCACCATCCGCATTCCCGTGCACATGGTGGAGACCATCAACAAGCTCGTGCGCATCCAGCGCCAGCTGCTCCAGGAGCTTGGCCGCGAGCCAACCCCGGAGGAGATCGGCGAGGAGATGGGCCTCACGGCCGAGCGCGTGCGCGAGATTCAGAAGATCTCCCAGGAGCCGGTGAGCCTGGAAACTCCCATCGGCGAGGAGGAGGATTCCCAGCTCGGCGACTTCATCGAGGACGACGCCGCCGTGGTGCCGCCCGATGCCGCCAGCTTCAGCATGCTGCAGGAGCAGCTGGCAAAGGTGCTCGAGGGCCTGGCCGAGCGCGAGCGCAAGGTCATCAGCCTGCGCTTCGGCTTGGAAGACGGCCACCCGCGCACGCTGGAGGAAGTGGGCCGCGAGTTCGGCGTTACCCGCGAGCGCATCCGCCAGATCGAGTCCAAGACCCTGGCGAAGCTGCGGCACCCCTCGCGCTCCAGCAAGCTCAAGGACTATCTGGAAGACTAACAATGAGAAGGCCGGCCCTGCGCCGGCCTTCTTCTTTCTTGCGTCGTGGGCGCGGCTTTGAGCTGGGACGCAATATCTTGATAAGAATTGGATAAGAAAAGATGCAGCGAACACTCATGGAGGTTCCATACATTGAGCGCTAGACTCTTGCCTCGAGGGAGGGTCCCTTTCGGACTCTCATCGAAACAAAGAAAGGGGAGTCTATGGAAAAGACTGCATCCGCAACTGCCCGCATCAGCCGTCGGTCCTTCATGGCGCTGTCTGGCTTGATGGGGGCCGGGCTGGCCCTTACTGCCTGCAGCCCTAACGAGGCAAAGGACTCGCAAGGCGACGAGGCCGCTAAGCTCGAGCTTGGTGGCGAGCCTTTGGACTACGACACGATGACGTGGTCCGGCTGCCATGTGAACTGCGGAAGTCGCTGCCCGCTCAAGGTGTACGCCAAGGACGGAACCGTCATTCGCATCTCGGTGGACAACGAGGGCGAGGACGAGGTCGGCCCGAATAAAATCCAGCAGCTCCGCTCCTGTGTGCGCGGGCGCACCAACCGCCAGCGCATCTACAACGACACGCGTATCCAGACGCCGCTCAAGCGCGTCGAGGGCACCAAGCGCGGCGAGGGCAAGTACGAGGAAATCTCCTGGGACGAGGCCATCGACCTGATCGCGACGACCATGAAGCAGATCAAGGAAGAGTACGGCAACGACGCCTTCTACATCCAGTACGGCACCGGCGTGCTCGGCGGCACCGTTTCCAAATCGTGGCATCCCGACCAGACGGTGTTCGCGCGCCTCATGAACCTATGGGGCGGCTACCTGCGCCAGTACGCCGACTACTCCACCGGTCAGATCACCTGGGATCTGCCGCTGCTCAACGGGGATGCTTGGTCGAACAACGACGTCATGAACCTCGTGAACTCCAAGAACATCATCTTGTTCGGCAACAACCCGGCCAACACGCGCATGTCCGGCTCTGCCATGCAGTACCTCATTACCCAGGTGCGCCTGGAGAACCCCGAGGCCAACATCATCGTGGTGGACCCGCACCTGTCCGACACCGCCGTGGGCATCGCCAATCGCTGGATCCCCATCCGCCCCGGCACGGACATGGCGTTGGTAGCGGGCATGATTCACTATCTGTTCACCGAGAACAAGCTCGACGAGCAGCTCATCCGCGACAAGTTCGTGGGCTTTTTCTCCGATACGTTCGTGGAGGACGTGAAGCTCGCCGAGCCGAAGAGCACGGCATTCATGGGCCTCGACAAGTCCGGCACGCTCATGCCCGACAAGGACATGTCCTACGAGGCGTACCTGAAGGGCACGGGCGCCTACGAGGGAACCGGCGAGAAGACGCCCGAATGGGCCGCTGCCATCACCGGCATCCCCGCCGACACCATTCGCGAGCTTGCCGATATCTTCATGGACCATCCGACGGCGACCATCCAGGGCTGGGGCCCGCAGCGCCACTCCAACGGCGGCAACAACACGCGCGCCATCGGCCTTATCGCGGCCATTACGGGCAATGTGGGCCTGTCCGGAGGCGGTACCGGTGCCCGCGAGGCGGTAGGCGGCGTGCCCTATCCGGTGCCCACGGCCATCCCGTGCTTCCCCGAGAAGAACACGGTGGACGTGTGCGTGTCGTTCTTCGATTGGTACCAGGCCATCGTCGACTACCAGTCGATGAACGACGCCACCTGGGGCATTCGCCATATCGATGAGAACGGTGTTACCAGCTACGCCGAAGAGCCGGGCACCATCAAGCTGAAGGCCCCGATCAAGTTCATTTGGAACTACGGCTCCAACGTCATGATGGGCCAGCATGCCGACATCAACGAGATGCTCAATATCTGCAACTTGCCCGATGAGAAGGATTTCGGCGTGCGCATGATCGTGACCGTCGATCCGTGGCTGACGCCCACGGCCATGATCTCCGACATCATCCTGCCGGGCACCACCCCCTTCGAGGAGGACGACATCACCTCCGGCGGCACCGGCTGGACGGGCTTCGTCTGCATCGAGACCGCGGCCATCGAGCCGATGTTCGAGGCAAAGCCCATTTACGAGATCGTGACGCTCATCGCCGACAAGCTCGGCCTCAAAGACGAGTTCACCGAGGGCAAGACCCAGCTCGACTGGCTCGAGTGGTGCTATGACCAGGGCATGGAGGCCGGAGCCGCCCTGCCCGCCACCTTCGAGGAGTTCCGGAGCACGGGCCTCTTTAAGCAGACCGACGACCACGAGCCGAGCATCGCCCCCATGCCCGACGAGCTCGCCACGCCCTCCGGCAAGTACGAGGTGTTCTCGAAGCAGGCCTTCAACCTCTCGAAGCAGTGGGACCTCACCGGCGACGGCTTCGTGCCCGACGACGGGCTCGACCAGATCACGCCGCTTCCCATCTACTACGACAGCTTCGAGGGCTACGGCGACCCGCTGCGCAAGGACTACCCGTTCCAGCTCATCGGCCACCACTACAAGACGCGCACCCATTCTTCCTATGGCAACGTGGCGTGGATGAGCGAGGTCGCGCCGCAGCAGTGCTGGATCAGCGAGCAGGATGCCGCCAACTTGGGCATCGAGCAGGACGATGTCGTCATCGTGTCCACAGTGCGCGGCCGCTCCCAGATGACCGCGAAGGTGACCAATCGCATGATGCCCGGTGTGGTGAGCATCCCGCAGGGTGCCTGGTACGATCCCGAGAGCCGCGACGCCGCCACCTTGGGCGACCCGTCGGTGCTCGACAAGGGAGGCTGCATCTCGGTGCTCACCTCCATGCGCCCGACGCCTATCGCCAAGGGCAACGGCGTCCATTCTAACCTGTGCAAGATCGAGAAGGCCTAAGAGGGGGACCCGCAATGACTCAATATGGCTTCTATGTAAACACTGACATCTGCATCGGGTGCAAGGCGTGCATGACCGCCTGCTTCGATCGCCAGAACCTCGAAGTGCCCCTGAGGTTCCGCAAGGTGTACGAGTTCGGCGGCGGCGAGTGGGAGCAAGACGATGCCGGCGCCTTCACGACCACGTCGTTCACCTACTACGCATCCATGACGTGCGGCCAGTGCGACAATCCGGCCTGCGTGGCCAACTGCCCCACGGGCGCTATGCAAAAGGATGAGGAACTGGGCTTGGTGAACAACGACAAGAGCCTCTGCATCGGGTGCATGACCTGCCAGAAGTCCTGCCCCTATCATCATCCCCAGCAGTTCGCCGACGGGCTTTCCTGGAAGTGCGTCATGTGCACCGACGAGAGCCCCGATGCCACGCCCGATCCGGCGTGCGCGAAGGCCTGTCCCATGCGCTGCCTCGAGTTCGGCCCCATCGACGAGCTGCGCGAGAAGCATCCCGATGGCGCCAACAAGATCGGCGAGCTTCCCGACGAGACGAGCCCGAATGTGGTATTCTCCCTTCATCGCGATGCCTCGAAGGGCGGAACGCTGATGAACCCGGCGGAAGTTTCCTCCGAAGAGTAAGGGGCTTCTGGCTCGCATGAGCGCAAGGGCGCTCCACGTGTCTAGCAGAAACGCGGCTGGTAGGGTGCAACCTTGCCAGCCGCCTTTTCGAAAGGGGAGGAAATGCAGAGCACGATGACTTCCGAGGAGGCCCAGGCGTGGGAGGCTCTCCTGAATTGGTGCGGATGGGCCCTCTACCACACCCCGTCCGCGGACGATGTCGCGAATTTGGTAGCCGAGAGGGCGGTGTTCGCCGAGCCGCCCTTCACCGAGATAGCGCCTGCGGGCTCGCGAGAGCTTGAGCAGGTGCTCGTCCGGGCCGGCGAAGCGGAGGACGGCGCGGCCGATTTGGCCCGTGCGATCCACCTCGACCACACTTATCTCTTCAGAATGACGGGGCAGAGCAAGACGTCCCCCTACGAGTCGGTGTACCGCACCGACGAGGCCATTATGTTCGGCGATACCTTGTTCGATGTGCGCACGCGCCTGGCCGACGCGGGCCTGCGTGTTGATTCCGACCTCAACGAACCCGAGGACCATGCGGGCCTTGAGTTCATGCTCGTAGGCACGCTCATGGGTCGAGGCGCCGTCGACGAGGCGCGCGCCTTTGCCTCGGAGCACCTTCTCGTGTTCGCGCCGGTGTATCTTGAGAACCTGAGGCGGCGCGCCCAGACCGACTACTATCGCGCTGTGGCAGCGATATGCGCCGATGCGCTCGCGCGCTTGGCGGTTGTGCTTAAGGCCGAGGCCGTCGAGCAGATTGATGTGACGCGCTACGCCGTCGAGCGCTAGGAACTGATGTGAGTCTCGAGGGAGTCGGCAGGAAGACGGGCCTTCGCACGAAGCTCATCGGCCTTTTGACGGCCGTGCTCGTCCTCATCACCGTCGTCTTCCTCTTCTACGCCTACGAGGACCAGCGGCAGCGCGCCGAGCGCGAGCTGCTCGAGGAATCGCGTGTGCTCGTGGCGGAGATGGATGCCGTTTGGGATTTCATCTCGTTGAACCAGAACACCATCAACTACGATTCGGACGGCGCCTACGACTATAAGGGCATTCACTGCGCCATTGCGGGCAAGTCCGTCGCGGCGCTGTTCTCCGAGCGAAGCGAGTACTCCATCCGCTTCACCAATCTGAACCCGCGCAACATCTACAACCGCCCCGATACTTACGAAACCGCAGCCCTCGAGACCTTTCTCCGGGATAGCTCGGCAAGCGAGATGTGGGGATTCGAAGAGGAGGGCGGAAAGCCTGTCTTTCGCTACGTCGAGGTCATGAAGGTCTCTGACGCATGCGTGGACTGCCACGGACGGCCCGCCGGCGAGATCGACGAGACGGGCTATATGAAAGAGGGCTGGGACGTGGGCGACGTGGCCGGAGCGGTCTCGGTGGTTGTTCCCGCCGAATCGGCTTTGGAGAGCATGAGGGCCGCCGTGGCGACCAACGTCGTGTTCTTCCTGCTGGTCGCCACCGCTATGGTCGTCATCATCTACGTCGTCATCAGCCGCATGGTGACCGAGCCGCTCACGGCGCTTCGCTCCGCCTTCTCCCGCGTGGCCGACCAGTCGTCCCCGAGCGGGACGAAGGGGAGTCTGGGGCCCGCGGGCGAGGAGGCTCCGCTGATCGCGGGGTCGTTGGACTCCTCCCCGCTTTTCACCACACGCGAGATAGACGGCCTGGTCGAGCAGTACCGGTCCATGGCCGAGCGCCTGAACACCCTCTATGACAGCCTCGAGTCGCAGGTGGCCGAGCGCACCGAGCAGCTTCAGCGCGCCAACGACGAGCTCGAGCAGCAGCGCAAGCGCGTCGAGGAAATCAACGAGCGGCTCCAGCGCGACAGCCGGTACAAATCCGACTTTCTGGCCATTGTCAGCCATGAGCTGCGCACGCCGCTCACCTCCATTCTCGCCTTCACCGATTTGCTGGAGCAGGAGATATCTCCCGATAACGAGGCGGCGGTCAAGCAGCTCGACGAGATCGACAAGAACGGCGCGCTTTTGCTGGAGATGGTGGACAACGTCCTTGAATGCGCGCGCATTCAAGCGGGATCCGAGTCGGTCAACCTTGAGCTCATCGACCTGAACGATATCGTCGGCATGATCGAGGCGGCCATGAGCCCCGTGGCGGTAAAGAAGGGCGTCTTGTTCGAGACCCGCGTCTCAGCGGCGGTTCCGCTCATTGAAAGCGATTGGGAGAAGCTGCGCCGCGCCATCGTCAACCTGGTGAGCAACGCGGTGAAGTTCACGCCGTCGGGAGGGCGCGTGACGCTGGAGGTGGAATACGAGAGCCCGGCCCAGCTGCTCCGAAGCGATCGGTGGCGCAGCGCTACCTTCATCGGCGGCGAAGTCCCGTCGGGCGGCGGCGTGGTCGCCATCACGGTAACCGATTCGGGCATTGGAATTCCCGCTGACAAGCATGTTCTCGTGTTCGAGCGCTTCAGGCAGGAGAATATGAGTACCGTGAGACGATACGGCGGAAGCGGCCTGGGCCTTTCTCTTGTGCGAGATCTGGTCGCGATGTTGGAGGGCTGTGTTACGCTGAGGAGCGCGCCGGGCGAGGGCTCGACGTTTTCGCTCTACGTGCCCGTTGCCTTTGAGGGGGGAATCGATGACTAAGGTCATGCTTATCGACGACGATGAATCGATGCAGGTGCTCATCGAGCAGATAGCCCTGCGGGGCAACTACGACTACTGCTGTGCCGGAAATGGAAAAGACGGCCTGGAGATGCTCCGTGCCGAGCGTCCCGATTTTCTCATTCTGGACGTCATGCTCCCCGATACCAACGGGTTCGAGATCTGCGAGACGCTTCGCGCCGAGGGACGCAGGATACCCATCATGTTCCTCACGGCCAAAGGCGACATCGTGGACAAGTCCATCGGCTTTAAGGCCGGTGCCGACGATTACCTGGTGAAGCCCTTCCAGCCAGAAGAGCTGCTGCTGCGCCTGAACGCCCATCTGCGCAGCCGCAAGAGGTACAGCGGGCACGAGGGGGCGGAGCGCGGCGCGCATCCCGAGGTGTTCCGCGTGGGCGACCTGGAGATTCATCCCGGCAAGTACGACGTGCGCCTTCGGGGCGAGTCGGTGGCCCTCTCCTCGCGCGAGATCGAGCTTTTGGAAGTGCTTGCCTCCGATGCCGGCGGTGTGTTCACGCGCGACCAGATTCTCGAGGCTCTCTGGGGCAGCAAGGATGCCGCCGACCCCAACTCCATTACCGTCATGGTGCGCAAGATTCGCGAGAAGATAGAAGATGACCCCTCCAAGCCGTGCTATCTTATTACCGTTTGGCGCATCGGCTACAAGCTGGCCGATCGCATATAGTCGGCTGAGACGGGAGTCCCCTTTGGGCACATTTGAATCCTATGAGTTTTTCGCCACCTGCTTGCCGGGGGCTGAGTCGCTGCTCGCCGATGAGCTGCGCGCGCTGGGGGTGCGCAAGGTGCGCCCCCTCAAGGGCGGGGTGGCCTTTTACGGAAGTGCCGAGCGCGCCCTTAAGGTGTGCCTCTGGTCGCGTCTTTCGGGACGCGTCAATGTTGCCGTGGGGCGCGTGGACGCAGCGAGCGCCGATGCGCTGTACGCCGGGGTGCGGGCGCTGCCCTGGGAGGAGGTGATCGCGCCTGCGGCGAGCATCGCCGTGCGGGCGAGCGGCACCAACGGCGAGCTGCGCAACACCCAGTTCACCTCCTTGAAGGTGAAAGACGCCCTGTGCGACCGCCTGAGCGAGAAGCGCGGCTTACGGCCCGATGTGGACACGCACCGCCCCGATGCGCTGGTGGAGGTGCGCGTGCGCGAGGGCAGGGCGACGCTCTCCCTCGACCTTTCCGGGCGCTCGCTGACGCGGCGGGGCTACTTGGAAGGCGCGGCGAGCGAGGAGGCGCCCTCGGTGGTGGCCCAGGCGGCGGCGCTTCTGGCCCTTTCCGGCGCCGCCGAGCGCTTCGGCGAGGGCTTTCGGTTCTGCGACCCCGTGGAAGACGACGGCATCCTGGCCCGCGAGGCCGCCGAGGTCCGCGAGGACCGGGCGCCGGGGCTTCTGCGCGAGCGCTGGGGCTTCACGGGCTGGGCGGCCTTTCCCGAGAGCGCGTGGGCCCATCTTCTGGACGAGGCCGATGCGCGCTGCGAGGCCCGGGCGCGCGAGCGGGCCCGGGCCGCCGAGGCGCCGGACGCCCCGCTGCGCGTTGCGAGCGTGGCCTCGGCGTTTCGCGCCGACGGCGACGCCGAGGCGATAGCGGCCCGTACGGCCTGCGTGAGCGCGTCGCGCACAGCACCGGCCGGCTCGCGCTTCGCCTTCGCCGGCCTGGGGGACATGGCGTCGAAGTTCAAGGAGGCGCCCGCCACCGTCCTCAATGTCGGACGCGGTCGCTCGGAGACGATCATCGAAGTGTTCGATCTGCCGCCCCGCGAGCCGGTGACCATTGCGGTGGCCAACCCGGCTGGCGGCACCGATGTGAGCGTCGAGGTGAACGACGCCAACGCCGCCCAGTTCGCCGCGCGTCTGCGCAAGGTCTTCCGCGAGCGCCGCAAATGGGCGGCCCGGGAAGCTGTTCGCTGCTATCGGCTCTACGACGCCGATCTGCCTGAGTACGCCTGCGCCATCGACCTGTACGAGGGCGCCGGTGCCGATAGGGGAGCGCTGTTCGCCCATGTGGCCGAGTACCAGGCGCCGAAATCCGTGGACGAGGCCACGGCCCGCGCCCGCTTCGAGGACGTGCTCGCCCTTGTTCCTGTCGTGCTGGGCATCTTGCCGGACAACGTGTTCTCGAAGGCCCGCAAGCGCGCTCGGGGCGGCGGCCAGTACCGCGATGCGGGCCATCGCAGCTTCGTGACGCGCACCACCGAGGACGGCCTTCTCTGCGAGATAGACCTCGGCGGGTATCTGGACACCGGCATCTTCCTCGACCATCGCGTCACCCGCGAGCTGGTGGGGAAGATGGCTGCGGGCAAGCGCTTCTTGAACCTGTTCGCCTATACCGGTGTGGCCACGCTGCACGCTCTTGCCGGAGGCGCGACCGAGACGACCACGGTCGATCTTTCCCAAACCTACCTCGACTGGGCCGCGCGCAATCTTGAGGCCAATGGCTTTACGTGGGAGATGGCCGGCACGCTGGGAGCCAAGCACCGCGAGGGGAGAGGCGCCCCGAAGGGCCGACGTCCCCAAGCGGCGGCCTCCAACCGCCTGGTGCGCGCCGACGTGATTCGCTGGATATCCGAGGCGCGCAGGGCCAACGAGCGCTACGACCTCATCTTCGTGGACCCGCCGACCTTCTCGAACTCCAAGGCCATGGGCCGGCGCACCTGGGACGTGCAGCGCGACCACGTGGAGCTGCTCATCGGCGTTACGCGGCTTCTGGCCGAGGACGGTGTGGCGGTGTTCTCCTGCAATCTGCGCACCTTCAAGCCCGATATCGAGGCCCTGGCCCGTTACGGCGTTGCGCTCGAGGACATCACGGCGAGCACCATCCCGCACGATTTCGAGCGGAACCCCCGCATACACTGCTGCTACCTTGTGCGCCGCAATTAATTTTGCCGTCGGGGAAAATTGGGTCTTGCAAAGACGTTCCCCTTCGTTATAATGCTATCTTGCGCGTAAGGGCAAAGGCCCGAAGCCATTATTCCTCGGTAGCTCAACGGCAGAGCATCCGGCTGTTAACCGGAGGGTTGTAGGTTCGAATCCTACCCGGGGAGCCAGACTTTTGAAGAGTCCGCTTCGGCGGGCTCTTTTTTCTTCTCCATACCACTCGTCCGCTCCAAATCGCCTATCCGGATTGTGAACGTGCCGCCCTCGTTTCTTTGCTATCATTAACGAATCTGGTGAGGTTCGACTCACCGTTTTCTGTAGGAATGCGGGCGTGGCGGAATTGGCAGACGCGCCAGATTTAGGTTCTGGTGGGCAACCCCCGTGAAGGTTCAAGTCCTTTCGCCCGCACCATCCAGTTCATGGGACTTGAGGCCCTTTCCCCGTGAACAGGCGCAGCGTCTTGCGCTGTGCGCGATGAAAGGAGAAGTGCCTTGGCAGTTCCCGGTATTATCAAGAAGTACAACGAGGTCAGCCTCATCAAGCGCATTCTCGTTGGCCTGGCCATCGGCGTGGTGCTCGCCGTCGCATTCCCCGGCAGCGCCGAGAGCGCCTTCGGCGAGGTTGTCATCCTTCTCGGCTCCCTGTTCGTCGGCGCCCTGAAGGCTGTGGCCCCCATCCTCGTGTTCTTCCTCGTTATCAGCGCGCTTTGCAACGCCAAGGGCGCCGGCAACATGAAGATGGTCATCATCTTGTACGTGATCAGCACGCTCGTGGCCGCTATCGTGGCCCTTATCGGCAGCGAGCTGTTCCCCACGGCCCTTACGCTTGACACCTCCTCCATGGTGGAGCAGGCGGCGCCCGAGGGCATCGGGGAGGTGCTCACCACCCTGCTCATGAACGTCGTGTCGAACCCGGTGGATGCCCTGGCCAACGCCAACTACATCGGCATCCTCGCCTGGGCCGTCATGATCGGCATCGCTCTGCGCGCGACGAGCCAGCAGGTCAAAGACGTGTTCTCGGCCGTGTCCGACGCCGTCTCCAAGGTGGTCCGCTGGGTCATCAACATGGCGCCCTTCGGCATTCTCGGCTTGGTGTACACCTCGGTGAGCACGTCGGGCCTGGAGATCTTCACCGAGTACGGCCACCTCATCCTCGTGCTCGTGGCCTGCATGGCCATCATCGCTTTGGGCACCAACCCGCTCATCGTGTGGATCTGCACCCGCAAGAACCCCTACCCGCTGGTGCTGCGCTGCCTGAAGGACTCCGGCCTCACGGCGTTCTTCACCCGCAGCTCTGCCGCCAACATTCCCGTTAACATGGAGCTGTGCCGCAAGCTGGGCCTGAACAAGGACAACTACTCGGTGTCCATCCCGCTCGGCGCCACCATCAACATGGCGGGTGCTGCGGTCACCATCACGGTCATGACCATGGCCGCCTGCCAGACCCTCGGCATCATGCCCGACCCCATCACCGCCGTCATCCTCTGCGTGCTCGCCGCGGTGTCCGCTTGCGGCGCCTCCGGCGTGGCCGGCGGGTCCCTTCTGCTCATCCCCATGTGCTGCGCGCTGTTCGGCATCGACAACTCCGTCGCCATGCAGGTCGTGGCCATCGGCTTTATCATCGGTGTTATCCAGGACTCCTGCGAGACCGGCCTGAACTCCTCGTCCGACGTGCTGTTCACGGCCACGGCCGAGTACCGCCAGCTCATCAAGGAGGGCAAGGAAGTGCAGCTCGGCAAGGATTCCTTCGCCTACCACGAGCTCAGCTAAGGGAGCCGAGAGCCCCGCTTGCTGTGGAAGGCCCGCTTCGGCGGGCCTTCTTGTGTGAAATTGCCGATAGGCTCCCGGCAAACGGTAGCCGAGGGTCGGGGGTTGTGTCATAATAGCGAGCCGTGCGCTTCTGCGGGCGATTCGCCTGAAGAGTCGCCGAGAGAAGTGACAGCGCGAGGCGCTTTTTTCGCCCGCGCCCCCGTAAGAGTACGATGGAGGAACTATTCGTGGAAACTAAGGTTGAGTCCCTGGAGGGCAACAAGGTCAAGGTCACCGTCACCGTTGACGCCGCCGATATCGACGGCCGCATCAAGAAAACCTACAAGGACTTCGCTCGCAAGTACAACTTCCCGGGATTCCGCAAGGGCAAGGCCCCGCGCCCGGTTATCGACAACGCGCTCGGCGCCGAGGCCGTGGCGGCCACCGTCACCGACGAGCTGCTCAACAGCACCTGGGCCGCCGCCATCGACGAAGCGAAGCTGTCCCCGGTGGGCGGTCCTTCCATGGAGGACACCGATCTTGTGCGCGCCGGCGAGCCCTACGAGTACGCCTTCACCATTGAGACGCGCCCCGAGGTGGAGCTTTCCAGCTACGAGCCGGTGGCCATCGAGATGCCCTTCGCCGAGGCCACCGAGGCCGAGATCGATGAGCAGATGCAGGCCATGGCCGAGCACTACACCGATTACGAGGACGCCTCTGCCGCCACGAAGATGAAGCCGGAGAACTACGCCGACCTCACCATGAAGGCCACCGATGCCGAGGGCAACGAGATCGCCTCCCTCACGAGCGAGTCCCGTCTGTTCGGCCCGGGCACCGGCATGTTCTCCGAGGCCTTCGACGCCGAGATTCTCGGCATGAAGAAGGGCCAGACCAAGGAGTTCACCCTGGATGTCCCCGCCGACGAGCAGGCCGTGCTCCTGGCCGGCCAGGCCGGCAAGACGGTCACCTTCGAGGTCACCTGCAACGTGGTGAAGAAGAAGGCCACCCCCGAGATCACCGACGAGTGGGCCAAAGAGACCATGGGCTTTGAGTCCGTCGAGGATATGCGCGAGCGCATCAAGGAGTCCCTCGAGATGCAGAAGGGCAACATGATGCCCCGCATCAAGGAGAACAACATCATGGTGGAGCTGCGTGAGCGCGTCGAGGGCGACGTGCCCGAGGCCATGGTGGAAGAGGCCGAGACCTCGCTGCTCCAGGACTTCTTCGGCCAGCTGCAGCAGGCCGGCATGACCTTCGACGCGTACCTGGGCAGCCAGGGCATCACCCCCGACCAGTTCAAGGCCGACCTGAAGGCCCAGTCCGCCGACCATGTGAAGGAAGAGCTCGCTCTTGAGGCCTGGGCCCGCCACAACAACATGGAGGTCACTGACGAGGACATCTCCGCCGAGTTCGCCAAGAGCGGCGCCGAGGATCCCGCGGCCCTCGAGCAGGAGTGGCGCGAGGCGGGGCGTCTGCACCTCATCCGCACCGGTCTGCTCCGGAGCAAGGCCATCGAGGACCTCATGGAGAACGCGAGCGTGACCGAGGTGGACTTCGCCGCTAAGGCCGCTGAGGAGAAGAAGTCGGCCAAGAAGACCGCTAAGAAGAAGGCTGCCAAGAAGGACGAAGAGGCCGCTGAGTAACCTTTCTGGTTCTTGTGCTTTTTTGGAAGGGCGGGGTATCCCGCCCTTCTTGTTGGGACACGCCTGTGGGGGAGCCACGCGGCATTCTGATTCGCTCAGACAGTCCTCGCTTGGTGAAACAGTCCACTGGACTGTTTCAGTCGCTGCGGAACTCGCTCGGTCAGAACACCTCGTGTCTCCCTACCGTCAACTGTGGTTGAGCACTTCTTTGACCTCAAGCGGTCTCTGCTGTGTTCATTTGCGCGTTTCGCTTGCATTGCGAACGGATGTATAGCAATATGATTCTGAACTATGGACAGGCCGCCTGAGCGCGGCCCTATTTGCGAAAGAGAGGCACCCATGGGCATCGAACGCGTGAGCAACGCCCTCATTCCCTACGTCATTGAGCAGTCGCCGCGGGGCGAGCGCAGCTACGACATCTACAGCCGCCTGCTCAACGACCGCATCATTTTCCTCGGCGAGCAGATCGACGACCATGTGGCCAACTCCGTCGTGGCGCAGCTTCTGCACCTGGAGGCCACCGATCCGGACAAGGACATCTCCCTGTACATCAACTCGCCGGGCGGCTCGGTCACGGCCGGCCTCGGCATCCTGGACACCATGAACTTCATCAAGTGCGACGTGTCCACCATCTGCATCGGCGAGTGCGCCTCCATGGCCGCGGTGCTCTTGTCCTCGGGCACCAAGGGCAAGCGCTTCGTGCTGCCGAACTCCATGGTGCTCATCCACCAGCCTTTGGGCGGCGCCCAGGGCCAGCAGACCGAGATCGCCATCGTGGCCGACTTCATGCTGAAGACCCGCAAGCGCCTGAATAAGATCCTGTCCGAGAACACCGGCCAGGACATCGAGAAAATCCAGCTGGACACCGAGCGCGACAACTACATGACCGCCGAAGAGGCCAAGGCCTACGGTCTTGTCGACGAAATCATTTACCACCACGGCGCCATGCCCGGCGAGAAGAAGAGCGAATAGGACCCCATGAACCACCGTCACGAAAACTTCGGCCCCACCGACAACTATTTCTGCGCCTTCTGCGGCAAGACCGGAGACCAGGTCAACGCCATGATCTCCGGTCCCAACGGCATCTACATCTGCGACGAGTGCATCTCGGTATGTGCCGACGCCATGATGCGGGACATGGGCTATGCCATGGCCCAGGAAGTGGAGATGCTCGAGGAAGACCCGCGCCGCATGGGCTGGATGAACCCGCCCGCCGCCCAGGCGGAGCGCGACGCGAGCCCCGTGGTGGACGACGCCCCCACGCCGGCCGAGGTGCTGGGAGATCTGCCCACGCCCCACGAGCTGTACGCCCGCCTGTCCGAGCATGTCGTCGGCCAGGAAGAGGCCAAGCGCGCCCTGTCGGTAGCCGTCTACAACCACTACAAGCGCATCTCCATGGGCGCCGCCGCCCAAGAGGGCGACGTGGAGCTCGCCAAGAGCAATATCATGCTCATCGGCCCCACGGGCTCGGGCAAGACCCTTCTGGCCCAAACCTTGGCCCGCACGCTGAAGGTGCCCTTCGCCATCGCCGATGCCACCACGCTCACCGAGGCGGGGTACGTGGGCGAGGATGTGGAGAACATCCTGCTCAAGCTCATCACGGCGGCTGATTTCGAGGTGCCCCGGGCCGAGATCGGCATCATCTACATCGACGAGATCGACAAGATCGCCCGCAAGGCCGAGAACCTCTCCATCACCCGCGACGTATCCGGCGAGGGCGTGCAGCAGGCGCTTCTGAAGATCGTCGAGGGCTGCGAGGCCTCCGTGCCGCCCCAAGGCGGCCGCAAGCACCCCCAGCAGGAGCTCATCCCCATCGATACCACGAACATCCTGTTCATCTTGGGCGGCGCCTTCGTGGGCCTGGCCGATATCGTGGCCCAGCGCGTGGGCACCACGTCCCTCGGCTTTGGCAGCGAGCTTCCCGCCTCCAAGAAGGAGTCCGAGGCCGAGCTTCTGAAGAAGGTCCTTCCCGAGGACTTGAACAAGTACGGCATGATTCCCGAGTTCGTGGGCCGCATCCCGGTCATCACGTCGTTGAACGAGTTGTCCGAGGAAGACTTGGTCCGCATCCTCGTCGAGCCGAAGAACGCGCTCGTGAAGCAGTACACGCGCATGTTCGAGTTCGAGAACTCCGCGCTCACCTTCGAGCCTGAGGCCCTCACCGCCATCGCCCATGAGGCGGTGGAGCACGGCACCGGCGCCCGCGGCCTGCGCTCCATCTGCGAGCGCGTGCTCATGGACGTCATGTACGATCTGCCCGAGCACAAGGACGCCACGGCCGTTACCGTGCGCGCGAGCGATATTACCGGCGACACCCGTCCGGAAATCGTCGCGCGGGCCGACAAGCGCGAGCAGGCGGCCCTTTCTGCCTAACGAGCAGGGCCACATGTGCGATAATCGCCCAAGGCAATGAAGGCGGACGGCAAAAGCGCGCCGTCCGCCTTGCTATATCAAGCAGTTAACAGGGAAAGCGAGGTTTGAGCCCCATGTCCGAGGACAAGAAGAAGTCCACCGACTACGCCGCCATGGAGCGCCCCATCTTCGAGGCTTGGAAAGAGGCCGGCTACTTCCGCCGCACGCCCGGTCGCGGCGAGCACGGCGGCGAGTCCTACACCATCGTCATCCCGCCGCCGAACATCACCGGCGTGCTGCACATGGGCCATGCCTTGAACGACACCATCCAGGATGCCTGCATCCGCCGCGCCCGCATGCGCGGGTTCCAAACGCGCTGGATCATCGGCACCGACCATGCGGGCATCTCCACCCAGACCAAGGTGGACAAGCGCTTGGCCGAGCGGGGCATCTCCCGCCTGGAAATCGGGCGCGAGGCCTTCATCGAGGAATGCTACAAGTGGCGCGACGAGTACGGCACCACCATCGTGAACCAGATCAAGGGCATGGGCTGCTCCTGCGATTACGACGACGAGCACTTCACGTTAGAGCCGGCCTACGTGCGCGCCGTGCGCAAGCTGTTCACCGACTGGTACCACGCGGGCATCATCTACCGCGGCAAGCGCATCGTGAACTGGTGCCCCAGCTGCACCACGGCCATCGCCGACGACGAGGCCGAGTACGTGGACGAGTCCGGACACTTGTGGTACCTGCGCTACCCGCTCGCCGAGCCCGTGGACGGGCTGGAGTACCTCATTGTCGCCACCACGCGCCCCGAGACCATGCTGGGCGACACCGGTGTTGCCGTGAACCCCAAGGACGAGCGCTTCGGGCACCTCGTGGGCAAGACGGTGAAGCTGCCGCTCGTGGACCGCGAAATTCCCATCTTCGCCGACTGGCACGTGGACACCGAATTCGGCACCGGCTGCGTGAAGGTGACCCCGTCCCACGACCCCAACGACTGGGCCATGGGGGAGCGCGCCGGCCTTTTCCGCATCAACATCTTCGACGAGACCGCGCACGTGGTGGAAGGCTACGGCAAGTTCTCCGGCATGGACCGCAACGAGGCCCGCGAGGCGGTCGTTGCCGCCTTCGACGAGCTCGGCCTGCTCGATCACGTGGAAGACCACGACCACTCCGTCATGACCTGCTACCGCTGCCACACCAAGCTCGAGCCCTGGGAGTCCGAGCAGTGGTTCGTGGCCGTGGACGCCCTGAAGGAGCCCGCGGCCCGCGTGGTGGAGGACGGCTCGGTGCAGTTCCATCCCGCGCGGTGGCGTCAAGTGTACCTGGACTGGCTCGCCAACCTGAAGGACTGGTGCATCTCCCGCCAGCTGTGGTGGGGCCATCGTATCCCCATGTTCTACTGCGACGCCTGCGGCTGGGAGGACGCCTCGGTGGACGAGATCGAGGTGTGCCCCGTCTGCGGGGCGCCGGTGCGCCAGGACGAGGACGTGCTGGACACCTGGTTCTCCAGCCAGCTGTGGCCCTTTGCCACCATGGGCTGGACCGAAGAGGGCATGGACGCGCTCGAGATGCGCGCCGCCTACCCCACGCAGGTGCTCTCCACGGCCCGCGACATCATGGGGCTTTGGGTCGCCCGCATGGTCATGGCCTCCATGTACTGCTGCGACGAGACCATTCCCTTCGAGGACGTCATCATCCACCCGACCGTGATGGCCGCCGACGGCAAGCCCATGTCGAAGAGCCGCGGCAACGGCGTGGACCCGTTGCGCCTCATGGAGGACTACGGCGCCGACGGCATGAGGTTCGGCCTGCTCATGCAGGTGACCGGCGCCCAGGACATGCGCTTCAACGAGGCCAAGCTGGAAAGCTCCCGCAACTTCGCCAACAAGGTGAAGAACGCGAGCCGCTTCGTGCTCATGAACCTCGACGGCTTCACGCCCGGCGACCCTGAGCCGATTACGCCGGCCGACCGCTGGATCTTCTCGCGTCTGGCGAAGATCGTGGCGACGGTGGATGCCGGCTTTAACAACTTCGAGTTCGGCGACATCACCCGCGAGCTCTACGGATTCGTGTGGAACGAGTTCTGCGACTGGTACATCGAGTTCTCCAAGGCGCGCTTGGCCGAGGGGGCCGATCCGGCCGACCGTCTGGCCTGCCAGCGCAACCTCGTGTTCGTGCTCGGCCAGATTCTGCGTCTTCTGCATCCCATCATGCCGTTCATCACCGAAGAGGTGTACGGCGAGATGCCGGTGAAGGAGGAGGGCGCGCCCATGCTCATCGTGGCCTCTTGGCCCGATGCCGCCTCTCTCGCGCCGTACGTGGACGAGGACGCCGAGCGCGCCATCGCCATGGTGTGCGAGGCGGTGGGCGCCATTCGCTCTACCCGTTCCCGCTACGGCATCTCGCCGAAGACGGCGCTGCCCGTGGCCGTGAAGGTGGCCACGGAAAACGATGCCGCCCTGCTTACCGCCCAGGCCCACCTCATCGGCCAGCTCGCCAACGTGGAAGAGCTCGACGTGGCCGTGGAGGCCGTGAAGCCCGCCGAGTCAGCCGTGGTGCTGGGGGCGGGTCTCGAGGTCTACATCGTGCTCGCCGGCCATGTGGATTTCGCGGCTGAGAAGGCCCGCCTGGCAAAGGAGCGCGACGCGGTGGCCAAAGACGCCGCCAAGTTCGAGAAGAAGCTCGCCAACCCCGGCTTCCTCGCCAAGGCCGCGCCCGAGATCGTCGAGAAGGACAAGGCCAAGCTTGCCGACCTCACCGACAAGCTGCAGCGTTTGGATGCACAAATCGCGGAGCTGGGATAGGCCGGGGCAGAGTTTGCTATAATGTGCCGACACGTCATCAATTGCACTCGAATCAGAAGAGGTTGATATGAGCGAGCTTTTAGCCCAGCTGTGGACGCCCGAGATGCAGGCGGCCTTCACCGTGGTTTTGGTCCTGCTGGTTATCCTGTACGTGCTGTCTATCGTATGGGTCGTGCGCGACGCCTACCTGCGCGGCACGGCCTGGTACATCTGGGCCGTGGTGGCCCTGGTGCCGGTGCTGGGTCTTGTGGCCTACTGCCTGCTGCGCCCGCCGCTTTTGCAGCTCGACCGCGACGAGCAGGAGCTGGAGATTGCGCTCAAGCAGCGTCAGCTCATGAAGTACGGCGAGTGCGCCAACTGCGGGTATCCGGTCGAGGCCGACTTCGTGCTGTGCCCGAACTGCCACACGCAGCTGAAGAACCTCTGCATGCGCTGCAACCATGCGCTCGAGCCCTCCTGGACGGTGTGCCCCTACTGCGCCACGCCCGTGGGCGCCCCGGCACCTCAGGCCTCGCGGCCTCGTCGCTCCTCCGGCGCCGCTCGTCAGAGCCGACCTTCCAGCCAAGGCTAGGCTTTGTAACAAGTTGCCTTTCAAACAGAGTCGCTTCGGCGGCTCTGTTTTAATAGGGGAGCGCCGGAACCCCGGCGCTTCGATACGGGGCCGAGGTAGTCAACGCCTCGGCTGAAACCGCGCAGGTGCTCTGTGTGCACCCGGCGCGAGGAAAGGAGTTCTTCTATGAACATCGTACTGCCCGACGGATCGGCCAAGGAGCTCGAGGACGGCACCACCGTTGCCGATGTGGCCGCCTCTATCGGAGCGGGCCTGGCCCGCGCCGCCCTGGCCGGCATCGTCAACGATGCGCCCGTCGATTTGGACGCCGTCGTCTCAGACGGCGATTCCGTGGCCATCGTCACCGCGAAAAGCGACGAGGGCCTCGATCTCATGCGCCATTCGGCGGCCCATCTTCTGGCGGCGGCGCTCACCGATCTGTACCCGGGCGTGAAGTTCGGCGTGGGGCCGGCCATCGAGAACGGCTTCTACTACGACATCGAGCTGCCCGAGGGCGCCTCCGTCTCGCCGGACGACTTCGCCGCCATCGAGGCGCGCATGGCCGAGATCGCCAAGTCCGAAGCTAAAATCGTCCGCCGCGAGGTGACTCGCGATGAGGCCCGCGATATTTTCGCCGCCCAGCCGCTCAAGCTCGAGCTCATCGACGAGCTGGGCGAGGACGAGACCATCTCCATCTACCAGCTGGGCGACTTCACCGATCTGTGCCGCGGCCCTCATGTGCCCGACACGGGCAAGATCGGCGCCTTCAAGCTCACCAAGGTGGCCGGCGCCTATTGGAAGGGCGATTCCGAGCGCGACATGCTCACCCGCATCTACGGCACGGCCTTCTTCTCCAAGAAGGATTTGGAAGAGCACCTGCGCAACCTGGAGGAGGCCGAGAAGCGCGACCACCGCAAGCTGGGTCGGGAGCTTGGCATCTACATGATGGAGCCCATGGCCGGCGTGGGCCTGCCGCTGTACCTTCCCAAGGGCGCCCGCGTCATCCGCACCCTGCAGGAGTGGCTGCGCCGCGATCTGTACGAGCGCGGCTACGAGGAGGTCATCACCCCGCACATATACAACGCCGATGTGTGGAAGACCTCGGGGCACTACGGCTTCTACCACGAGAACATGTACTTCTTCCAGATCAACGAGGGCACCGACGAGGAGCCGCGCTACTCCGAGTACGGCGTGAAGCCCATGAACTGCCCGGGGCACGTGATCATCTACAAGAACGACCTGCACTCCTACCGCGACCTGCCGCTGCGCTACTTCGAGTTCGGCACGGTGTACCGCCACGAGATGTCCGGCGTGGTGCACGGCCTTCTGCGCGCCCGCGGCTTCACCCAGGACGATGCGCACATCTTCTGCACCAAAGAACAGGTGGTCGACGAGGTGGTGGCCATCCTCGAGCTCGTGGACTACATCATGGGCACCTTCGGCTTCACCTACGAGGCCGAGATATCCACGCGTCCCGACAAGTCCATCGGCACCGACGACATGTGGGAGCATGCCACCGAGTCGTTGAAGGAGGCCTGCGCGCGCCGCGGTTTGGCTTACGACATCAACGAGGGCGACGGCGCCTTCTACGGCCCGAAGATCGACATCAAGGTGAAGGACGCCATCGGGCGCACCTGGCAGTGCTCCACGGTGCAGATCGACTTCAACATGCCCATGCGCTTCGGGCTCACCTACCGCACCGAGGACAACACCGAGGAGACCCCCTGGATGCTGCACCGCGCCATCTTCGGCTCCATCGAGCGCTTCCTCGGCATCTTGATCGAGCACTACGCCGGCGCGCTGCCGCTGTGGCTGGCGCCCGTGCAGGTGGCCGTCATTCCCATCGCCGACCGCCACAAGGAGGCGGCCGCCGAGTTCGCCGGCGAGCTTAAGGCCGCAGGCGGGCGCGTGGAGGTGATGGACGCCAACGAGCCCATGAAGGTGAAGATCGCCAAGGCCCAGAGCCAGAAGATCCCCTATATGATCGTCATGGGCGACAAGGAAGTGGAGGAGAGGCTCGTCAGTGTGCGCGAGCGCTCCGAGGGCGATTTGGGCCAGTGGGACCGCGCCAAGTTCATCGATGTGATTCGCGACGCGGCGCTCTAGGCGCTGCCGTCTTCCGACCGTAGCCGGGAACTCCGGTCTCGGCCTCTTGCATTTGAAAGCTCTGAGGGTACACTGCCCTCAGAGCTTTTTTGCTCGCCCGCGAAGGATCGGGCGCGTGACGGCTAATGGGAGCCGCACCGACCCGGGCCGCGAGAGGAGAAAACCATGAAGCCAAGCTTCACCAGCTATGCCGCGAAGATGCGGCAGGCAAACCGAGAGGCGGTCGCTACCGTTATCGCTCTCGTCGTCATCGTCGCCGTATGGTTCATCGGCGGCATCGGACTTTCCGGATGCGGTATCGAGGTGTTCTCGACCCCTATCTGGATCATCGGCGGAACCGTGGGGCCGTGGGTAGCGGCCATTATCTGCGCTGTGGTGCTCGCCAAGTGCGTGTTCGCCGATTTCAGTCTCGATGAGCCGGAAGAATCCGAAGAATCCGAAGGCGAGGAGGTGCATCATGGCTAGCATCGCCTCGCTTGCACCTCTCGTCTTGTTTCTGCTCGTCGCCCTGGGCGCGAGCGTCGTCGTGCGCCGGCGCACCGCTGCGGCTGGCGGCGGGTTCGTGAAGAGCTACTTCATCGGCAACCGCGCCTTGGGCGGGTTCGTACTGGCCATGACCACCATCGCCACCTACGGGTCGGTGAGCTCGTTTGTGGGCGGCCCGGGCCAGGCCTGGCAGATCGGCTTCGGCTGGGTGTACATGGCCGTGGTGCAGGTGACCGCGCTCGTACTGCTCTACGGCATCTTCGGGAAGAAGATGGCGCTCGTCTCGCGCAAGCTGAACGCCGTTACCGTGGTGGATGTGGTGCGCGCCCGCTATGGTTCAAACGCCCTGGCGAACTGCTCGGCCTTGGTCATCGTGCTCTTCTTCGCCGCCACTATGGTGGCCCAGTTCGTCGGCGGCGCGAAGCTCTTCGAGGCGGTGACGGGCTATTCCTATCTGGTGGGCCTGGTGCTGTTCGGCATCGCCGTCGTTTTGTTCACCACTATCGGCGGCTTTCGCGGCGTGGCGGTCACCGACGCGCTGTGCGGCATCATGATGCTCGTGGGCATCGGCGTGCTCGCCTATGGCATCTTAAGCGCCGGCGGCGGCTACGAGGCCATCATGACCTCGATCAAGGAGACCTCGCCCGAGATGCTCGAGCCTTTCGGCGGCGGCGCCATGCCGCCCTCGCTGTACTTCACCCAGTGGCTGCTCGTGGGCGTGTTCACCTTCGTGCTGCCCCAGTCCGTCGTGCGCACCATGGGCTACAAGGACGTGAAGTCGCTGCATAAGGCGATGATCTGGGGCACGGTGATCATCGGCGCCATGATGATCGGCGTCACGGCCTTGGGCGTGCTCTCGGCCGGCGTGCTCACCGAGGATCTGGCGGCCTACGGCGGCAGCGTGGACAACATTATCCCGACGGTCATCGTGCAGTCGCTTCCCCCGGCCCTTGCGGGTGTGGCCATCATCGGCCCGCTGTCCGCTTCCATCTCCACGGTGTCCTCGCTGCTCATCTCGTCGTCTTCGGCCATCATCAAGGACGTGTACCTGCACTGGTGCGACGACAAGGGCACCCGTCCCGCCGAGCGCTCCATCGCGTTTTCCAGCCAGGCGGTTACTTTCGCCGTGGGCATGCTCGTCTTCGCGCTCTCCATCGTGCCGCCCGATGTCATCTGGAAGATCAACATGTTCGCCTTCGGCGGCCTTGAGACGGCGTTTTTGTTCGTGCTCGTGGGAGGCCTGTTCTGGAAGCGCGCCACCGCGACCGGCGCCCTGCTTTCCCTGGCGGGCGGCACGCTGGCCTACTGCGCTGCCATGGCCGCGGGCTTCAAGGTGGCCGATTTGCACCAGATCGTCATCGGCGTTGTGGTGGCGGGCGTGCTCATGGCAGTGGGCTCGCTGGCCAGCAAGCAAAAAGAAGACGCCCGCATGGACGTCTTCTTCCCAGCCGATTAAAGCTTTTTGCGGTTAGAGGGCGAGGGGAGCCTCTTCGATGGCTTCCTTCGCCTCTAAAAACTCCGAGGCCGCCTGGGCGCAGTTGGCGCCGTCAGCCACGGCCGTGACCACCTGACGCAGCTCCTTGGTGCGCACGTCGCCGGCGGCGAACACGCCGGGCATGGTGGTCTTGCCCATGGCATCGGCGATGATGTAGCCGCCACCGTCCACATCAAGCTCGCCTTCCAAGAACGCGGTGTAGGGCTTCATGCCGATGGCGATGAACACCGCCGAGGCATTAAGAACTCGCTCTCCGTCGGTCTTGAGGTTGCGGATCTTAAGACCGGCCACGCGCCCGTCGTCGCCGACGACGAACTCTTCAGAGGTGGAGTCCCAGCAGAACTCCACGTTGGGAAGCTCGCGCAGGCGCTCATGGTAGATGGCCGTGGCGCGCAGCTTGTCGCGACGGTGCACGAGGTACACCTTGCGGCAGATGCGGGACAGGTAGATGACGTCGGCCGCCGCTGTGTTCCCGCCGCCGACCACCACCACGTCCTTGTCGCGGAAGAAGTTGCCGTCGCAGGTGGCGCAGTAAGAGACGCCGCGCCCGCGCAGCTCCTCCTCCCGCGCCAGGCCGAGCTGGGCCGCCACCGCGCCCGTGGCCACGATGACCGTGCGGGCGAAGTACGTGTTGAACGGCGTGACGAGTTTGTTGGGCTCCGAGGAGAAGTCGACGGAGGTGACGTCTTCCATGATGGCCTTCGCGCCGAAGGACAGGGCCTGGTCGTACATGTCCATGGAAAGCTCGAAGCCGCTGGTGGAGCGGGTGTAGCCCGGATAGTTCTCCAAGTGCTCGGTCTGGGCGCATTGCCCGCCGGGGGAGAGGCGCTCGAAGAGCACCGTCGTAAGCCCGGCGCGGGCCGCGTAGAGCGCCGCCGTGAGGCCGGCCGGTCCGGCGCCGATGATGGCGAGGTCGAACACCTCCTGGCCCTCGGCGGGCCCCACCGGCGCACCCATGCGGTTGTCGGTTGTCTTTTCAGCCATCGTTGCCCTCTCATAGGGTGATGAATAGACGTTACAATAGTGGTGGAGCGTAGAGGAACACGGGGTGCTGCTCACCAAGCGAGTTCCGCAGCGAACGAAACAGGACTCAATGTCCTGTTTCGCCGAGCGAGGACTGTCTGAGCGACTGAGCGGTACCCCGTGTTCCGACCCCGGTGAGCCGCAGCTACAGCATCGAGAGGATGTTCTGCTTGGGCTGGGCCCCGAGGCGCTCGTTTTTGATTTGGCCGTTCTCGAAGACGATGAGCGTCGGCACGCTGGAGACCTGGTACTTGAAGGCCAAGTCCGGGCTCTGGTCGATGTCCACCTTGTAGACGGCCAGCTGCCCTGCTTTCTCGGTCGCGATCTCGTCGATGACGGGAGCCACCATGCGGCACGGCCCGCACCACGTGGCGAAGAAATCCACCAGGACGGGGGTGGTGGCCTCGAGCACCTTGGTCTGGAACTCGTCAGTTGTCTTGATTACCTCTGCCATTGCGTCCTCCTAAAGGTTCGGGTTCGGGTGAGCGGGGCCGAAACTGCGCACTGGCGGCCCCTCGGCCTGCGCTGCATACCATGATTTATTCTAGCCAAAGGACCAACCGATGGCGGCACCCGTCAAGGGACTGACACGAAACCGTGGCGTTTGCGGTAGATAACCTGCGCGAAGGGTGCGCATATCTTCAACGGTACGATATCGCCCAAGCCCGCGCCTTCCGCTGCGCCGCCAAAATGCCTATAGTGAGCATGAGCTCACGCAGAGAGGAAGGAGTGCGCCGTGGCCGTCGATTTGGTCTCGCTGGCCCTCATATCGCTGGTGTCCGTCGCCTGTCCCGTCATTGCCGGCTTCATCCCGGGCAAGCCCATCCCCGAGACGGTGCTGCTCCTTCTGGCCGGATCGCTTCTGGGCCCCCATGTTCTCGGCGCCATCCAGACTACCGACGCCATCAACCTGCTGTCCGATTTGGGCCTCGCGTTTCTGTTCCTTCTTGCCGGCTACGAGATCTCCCCGAAGAGCCTGACGGGCACCGAGGGGCGGCGCGGGGCCGCCACCTGGGCCATCACCTTCGCCATCGCGTTTCTGGTCGTGGCCGTCTGGCCGACGCTGTCGGCCTTCGAGCTGGACGGCCTGGCCGTGGTCATCGCGCTCACCACCACGGCCATGGGCACGCTTCTGCCCATCTTGCAGGAACGCGGCATCTTGGGCACCCGGGTGGGGGACGAGATCATCGCCTACGGCACCTGGGGCGAGCTTTTGCCCATCATCGCCATGGCGCTGCTCCTCTCGGCGCGGGCCACCTGGCAGACCGTGGCCATCCTGCTCGCCTTCCTCGCCATCGCCGTGGCGGCGGCCGCCGTGCCGAAGATCGCCGAGCGCATCGGCGGCTACGTGCACCGGTTCATCGTCGCCAACGCCAACACCAATTCCCAGATGGTTATCCGCGCGGTGAATCTGCTGCTCATCGGGCTGACGGCCATCTCCGCCGTCTTCGACTTGGATATCGTGCTCGGCGCCTTCGCCGCCGGCTTCATCCTGCGCTACCTCATACCCGAGGGAAACCAGACCATGGAGATGAAGCACAATGCCATCGCCTACGGCTTTCTCGTGCCGCTGTTCTTCGTGGTGTCCGGCGCGAAGGTGGATTTGCGGGCCATCGGCGCGGAGCCGGAGCTGCTCGTGCTGTTCGTCCTGCTTCTGCTGTTCGTGCGGGCGCTGCCCATTTTCGTGGGCCTCTCTACGGGACGGGAGTCGCGCACCATGGACGTGCGCGAGCGGCTGACCGTCGCCTTCTACTGCACGACGGCGCTGCCCATCATCGTGGCTGTCACCAGTGTGGCCGTCTCCGCCGATGCCATGAGTCAGCAGACCGCCTCGGTGCTCGTGGCCGCAGGGGGCGTCACCGTGCTCCTCATGCCGCTTTTGGCCTCGGCCATGGCCCATTCCGTCAATGCCGAGCTGGGCGGTGCGCTGCGCGAGATTCGCGAGCAGCCCCGCGCCGTGGGTAGCATCTTGGCCGCGCACCGCCGTCGCGAGCGCGAGCGGCACCGCCAGTTGAAGGCGCGCCTGGCCGCCGCGGGCGCGCGTCATGCCGACGCTTTCGACCTCACCGAGCGCTGCCCGAACGGCGCGTGCGGCGCCCCCGAAACCGAGGACGACGGCCATTAGGGAGATGGAGAGGCGGGGATGGGCCCCTTCTGCTACAATGCGAAGTTGCGCCTTCAAGGCGTCTTCTAACCCACACCGTTTCACGCAAAGGAAGCACCCATGCAGGAAACTGATATGAAAGAGAAGCTCGTCAAGATCATCGAGGCCTACGACGAGCTGCAGGCCAAGATGGGCGACCCGGCGGTTCTCGCCGACCAGAAGGAGTACAACCGCCTGGCCAAGGAGTACGCCTCCCAGGGCCCGCTTGCCAAGAAGGCCGCCGAGTACGTAGCGGCCATGGACGACTTGGAGGCGGCCAAGGAGATGCTCGCCGACGCCGACATGAAGGAGTTCGCCCAGGAGGAGATCGCCGGCATCGAGGCCAGGCTGCCCCAGCTGGAAGAGGACATCAAGTTCATGCTCATCCCGGCCGATCCGGCCGACGAGAAGGATATCATCGTGGAGATTCGCGCGGCGGCCGGCGGTGATGAGGCCGCCATCTTCGCCGGCGACCTCTACAAGATGTACGAGCGCTTCGCCGCGGCCCAGGGCTGGAAGACCGAGACCATGGACGCCTCGCCCTCCGAGGCCGGCGGCTTCAAGGAAGTGCAGTTCAAGGTGAAGGGCGATCACGTGTACTCGGTCATGAAGTTCGAGTCCGGCGTGCACCGCGTCCAGCGCGTTCCCAAGACCGAGTCCCAGGGCCGCATCCACACCTCCACGGCCACCGTGGCCGTGCTGCCCGAGGCCGACGAGGTGGAAGTGGAGATCAACGAGAACGACCTGCGCATCGACGTGTACCGCGCCGGCGGCCCGGGCGGCCAGTGCGTGAACACCACCGACTCGGCCGTGCGCATCACGCACCTGCCGTCCGGCTTGGTGGTGCAGTCCCAGGACCAGAAGTCCCAGCTGCAGAACAAGATCGCGGCCATGGCCGTGCTGCGCGCCCGCCTCTACGAGAAGATGCTCGCCGAGCAGCAGGCCGCCGAGGGCGCCGAGAGGTTGGCCCAGATCGGCTCGGGCGACCGCTCCGAGAAGATCCGCACCTACAACGGCCCCCAGGACCGCGTGACCGACCACCGCATCGGCTTCAACTCCACCTACAACGGCGTGCTTCTGGGCGACAACCTGGGCGATGTGATCACGGCCCTCCAGGCCGCCGACCGCGCTCAGAAACTCGAGGCCGCTGTCTAGCCGTTCATTCGGCCTTGTGGGGCGAACGAACGAGCCGGCTGCGGCCCTTACGAACTTGACGGCTCGGCTGGTCGGTAGAGGCGCCGTGCTCAGACAGTCCTCGCTCGGCGGAACAGTCCACTGGACTGTTCCGTTCGCTGCGGAACTCCGCGCGGACCTCCACCGACCATCCGAGCCTGACTCTCCCATGGTTGGGGAAGGTGTGGAACGGTGACGAACGAAACGTGGACGATAAAAACTGCTCTTGAGTGGACTGAGGGGTATCTGGGCGATAAGGGGGACGAGAACCCGCGGCTGTCGGCTCAGTGGCTGTTGTCCGAGGCGACGGGGCTCTCGCGCATGCACCTGTTCGTCAACTACGACCGACCGCTCTCGGAGGACGAGCGCGCGCTGCTGCGCGGTTATGTGAAGCGGCGCGGGGCGGGGGAGCCTCTGCAGTACATCACGGGGGAGGTGATCTTCCGGCACATCACCGTGAAGGTGCGTCCCGGCGTGCTCATTCCCAGACCTGAGACCGAAGTGCTCGTGAGCGAGGTGCTCGCGGCCCTGCCGGCGCCCGGCCCGCGCGAGGCCCAGTGGAACACCGAGGCCGCCGCCCAGGAGCGCGAGGCCGTGGAGGCCCTCAAGAAGGCGGTGGAAGAGGCCTCCGAGGCGCTCTCCGAAAATCAAAGGAGCGCCGATGAGGTTCGTTCGCCGGACGATTCCGCAGGGGGCGACTCCGGTCGCCCCTCTTCAAGCGAGTCGGTCCCAGCAGATGAGGTCGGACTGAAGTCCGCCCCTACGGAAGAAGCCGAGCCAGCTGGTAAAAACCTGCTGGTGGCCGACCTCTGCACGGGGTCTGGCTGCATCGCCTGCTCGCTGGCCTACGAGCACCCCGCCATTCGCGTTATCGCCACCGACATTGCCCCCGAAGCCGTGGAGCTCGCCAAGGAGAACGCCGAGGCGCTGGGGCTGTCCGACCGCGTGGCGGTGCTGCAGTGCAGCTTGGGCTCGGGCATCGGCGCCAAGCGCCTGGGCACCTTCGACGCCGTGGTGTCGAACCCGCCCTACGTGCCCACCTCCGTGCTGTCGGAGATTCCCCGCGAGGTGGCCAACTTCGAGCCTGCGCTGGCGCTCGATGGCGGCGAGGACGGCTTGGCCCTGTTTCTGCCCTTGGCCGAGTGGGCCGCCTCGGCGCTCAAGCCCGGCGGCCTTCTGGCCTGCGAGCTGTTCGAAGACCATATGGACGCTGCTGCGGCCGTCGCCCAGGCCTATGGCTTCACCGACATCCGCATCGTGAACGACCTGACCGACCGCCCCCGCATTCTTCTGGCGAGAAAGGAAACGCTATGACATCGAACGGTACGCTTGAGGAGACGCTCGTCTCGGCTGAGACGGCGATGCGGGAGCGTTTGGACGGCTTTCAGCCGGAGGTGGGCCTCATTCTCGGCTCGGGGCTCGGTCCTTTGGCCGAGCAGATCGCCGATCCCGTCTTCATTCCCTTCGGGGACGTGCCCGGCATGGGAGTGTCCACGGCCTCGGGCCATGTGGGTCGCTTCGTGGCCGGCACGCTCGGCGGCAAATCGGTGCTCGCCATGCAGGGGCGCCTCCACGGCTACGAGGGCTACACCGCCCAGCAGGTCGCCTTTCCGGTATGGCTCATGGCGCGCCTCGGTATCGACGCGCTCGTCACCACCAATGCGGCCGGTGCCATCAATGAGAGCTATGCGGTGGGCGATTTCTGCCTCATGACCGATCAGTTGAACTTCACCGGGCGTAATCCTGTCGCGGGCACCGAGCCCGACGCCATGGCGCCGCGGTTCTTCTCTATGCTGGATGCCTACGACCCGGATTTGCGTGCATTAGCGCATCGTGTGGCCGACGATCTGTCTATTTCGGTGCAGGAGGGCGTCTATCTCGGCCTTCTCGGCCCCTCGTTCGAGACGCCGGCGGAGATTCGGATGTTCCGCCGTTGGGGCGCCGATACCGTGGCCATGTCCGTGTGCGAGGAGGTTATCGCCGCCCGCCATGTGGGCCTGCGCGTTTTGGGCATCTCGCTTGTGAGCAACATGGCCTGCGGCGTCGAGGGCGCCAATCCCTCCGATGAGGAAGTCCACGAAGTGGCCCAAACCCGCGAGCGCGACTTCTGCCGTCTCATCGAGGGCATTCTGCGGGAAATGTAGCTTTCCGCAAGAGGGGGGCGGCCGAGGCCGCCCCCCTCGTTCTGTGCTACTTCAACGCGATGGTCATGATATCGCGGGGAAGGTCGCGTCCCTCGTAGATGATGCCGGCATCCGCCAGCTCGCGACCGATGGCGGCATAGCCCTCGGCGGACAGACGGTTGCCCTCGATTTCCTCGGGCGTGAGCGGGCGGCGCACCTTGGCGGGCGCGCCCACCACCAAAGAGCCCTCGGGCACGATGGTGCCCTCCGTGACGAGCGCGCCGGCCGCCACCAGCGAGTTCGCACCGATGACCGCGCCGTTCATGATGACGCATCCCATGCCGAGCAGCGCATTGTCGCCCACCGTGCAACCGTGTACCACCGCTCCGTGGCCAATGGTGACGCCGCTTCCGATGACGCAATCTTGGTCGTAATCGAGGTGCAGGCAGCAGTTCTCCTGCACGTTGGTGCCCTCGCCGACGACGATCTTGCTTCCGTAGTCGCCGCGCAGGGTGGCGTTAAACAAGATGGTGGCGTCCTTGCCCACCTCGACGTTGCCGACGAGCGTGGCGTTGGGGGCGATGCGCGATTCAGGGTGCACGGTAACTTGGCGATAATCCACGATGGTTCCCTTCGGGTTTGTTGCGGCTAGGTTCTCGTCCACTTTAGGGAATTCATCGCGGAGCCGAAAGGGACAATTTCGCTCAACAGAGAAAAAGTGGCTTAGAAATCACGATTCTTTGACTTGAATTGCCACCCGTGTAATACACCACCAGGGAAAATGGCGGTGAAAAGTCGCTCTTTGGGTGAAATCAGGTGAGTGAAGGTCAAACAATCGTGATTTTCAAGCCACTTTTAGGCCGCATGAACTTCGAATGCCGCGGCGGTGGCATCGATGATGTCGTCGAAGGGCCAGCTTTTGGCAGAGCGGCTGGGGCTTGAGGGGTCGTGCAGGATGATGCGCGAGTCCTTGTCGATGTCGTCGAGCACCACAACGGAGGCCGCCGGGGCGAAGGTTCCCGGCTGCGTGACCACGAGCACCGGCACTTTCGACACGATGGCGCACCGCAGTCCGTGGGCATCGGCCGGCAGCGGCTCCAACGCCAGCCCGAATTCGGCGCCCGCCTGCTGAAGGTAGGCGGCGACGGTGTCCACCCCGGCCGCGGTCATGTCGTGGTCGGTGGCCCACTGGGCGAATTCCACGGGCGTGTAGGTCGTGTCGCCCGTGGTGGCGATGTAGGCCATGGCAAGGGCCGTGGGCGCCGCGCCGGTGCTGCCCATGGCGGCCTGGCCGTAGGGCACGTGAGCCCAGGAGGCGTCGTTTTGGTAGAGCGAGGGGACGACCCCTTTCTCCCACTGGGCCGCGGCCGTGCTCGTCGCGGTGGCGCTGTCGGCGGTCGCGTAGGGCGAATCGGCGTCGGCGGTGGCGGGCATGAGCCACCAGTAGGCGAGCAGGGCGGCGAGCAGCAGCACGAGGGAGGCGGCCACGGCGTAGATGGCCAGGCGCAGCCCCTGGTGGGCGCGCATCATGGGCACGAGGCCCTGGCTCTTCAGCTCGGCGAATTCGGGATGGTTGGAAGCGTAGGCGCGGAAGGACTTCCACGAGGGCGTGAGCATGGGGTGCTCGGCGCGCTCGGTGAGCTCGAGGGTGACCGGGTCGGGCACGAAGTTGCCCGCAGCGGTGGCCTGCGGGTGCAGGGAGGCGGCGCGCACCGCGGCGTTGTCGGAGGCGGGGGAAGCGGGGCTTGGGACGGCTAGCTTGCGACGGTGGACGGCGGCAGTGGTGCTCATGGCCTTCTCCTCTCCTGGCTAGACCTTGCTCCTTTTCAATCGTAAGTCTACGGAAGCCCCGTTCGGCGGGATTGACAAACGGTCAACCGTCACGGGGGCGCGGCCCATTTGTCACCGCCTGTGCCCGTTTCGTCAGCTTCCCGTAGAAATATGAGCAAAACGCCTTGCGTTTGTGCAGGGGAGTGCTAGACTCCCGAACCAAGTTAATACCGATGAAATGCGTTGACGAGGAACGGCGGGGGCGAACCCATCTCAAGAGAGCCTGCGGTTGGTGCGAGCAGGCGATGGGCGACCCGAGCAGCCACCTTCGAGCAGTTCGGTGCGAACGGCATCTCGGTCGACAGGCTTACCGCCGGGCCGGGGGCAAGTAGCGTCGGACCGGCGACACCGTTATCTGTCGTAGAGTTCTCCCGCGCGGCGCGCCCGCGTGGTCGTCTCGTTTCCGGCCCGGTGCATCTTGCAGCGGGTTTTTTCGTTTTGGGATTGATCCGCATCGGCCTTTTCGGGACGGATGCGGGGGTAAGCGAGAGGAAGCGAGGCCTATGGAGCTGAGAAGCGAGCAGATCAAGCAGGGGGTGGCCCGGGCGCCGCACCGCAGCCTTTTGAAGGCCGATGGCATCACCGATGAGGAGATGGGCCGTCCCTTCATCGCGGTGTTCAATGCCCGCAACGACATCATCCCCGGCCATACCAACCTCGATAAGATCGCCGAGGCCGTGAAAGCGGGCATTTATATGGCCGGCGGCGTTCCCTTCGAGATATCCACCATCGGCGTGTGCGACGGCATCGCCATGAACCACGAGGGCATGCACTACTCGCTCGTCTCGCGCGAGACCATCGCCGACTCGCTGGAATGCGCCGTGCAGGGCCACGCCTTCGACGGGCTCGTCTGCATCCCCAACTGCGACAAGATCGTGCCGGGCATGATCTTGGGCGCGCTGCGGGTGAACATCCCCACGGTGTTCGTCTCCGGCGGCCCGATGCTTCCCGGCGTTCAGCCCGGCGGGTGCGGCCCCACCACCGATTTGAACACGCTCTTCGACGGGGCGGGGAAGGTGGCGGCGGGCCTTATGACCGAAGAGGAGCTCGCCTATTTCGAGGACACGGCCTGTCCTACCTGCGGCAGCTGCTCGGGCATGTTCACGGCCAATTCCATGAACTGCCTGTGCGAGGCCTTGGGCATCGCCCTTCCCGGCAACGGCACGATCCCCGCGGTCTATTCCGAGCGCATCCGCCTGGCCAAGCACGCCGGCATGAAGGTGATGGAACTGGTGCAGAAGGGCGTGCGTATCAAGGATATC
This sequence comes from Adlercreutzia shanghongiae, assembly GCF_035830635.1. Lineage (NCBI taxonomy): Bacteria > Bacillati > Actinomycetota > Coriobacteriia > Eggerthellales > Eggerthellaceae > Adlercreutzia > Adlercreutzia shanghongiae. The sequence continues at coordinate 36,327 of NZ_JAYMFI010000007.1, forward strand.
GTGAACGGCGCGGCGGTGAGCAACGCCATGGAGTGCGACATGGCCTTCGGCGGGTCGACGAACACGGTGCTGCACCTGACGGCCATCGCGCACGCGGCCGGCTGCCCTATCGCCATGGACGACTGGGATGCCGCAAGCGCCCGCACGCCGCATCTGGTGAAGCTGCAGCCCGCCGGGCCGCGCCCGCTCATCGACTTGTACCACGTCGGCGGCGTGCCGGCGGTCATGGGGGAGCTCGGCAAGCTCGGGCTTTTGGACGAGAGCGCCCTTACCTGCATGGGGCCTCTGCCCGCCTACCTTGCCGACTGCTGCCCCGAAGCCGACGGCGAGGTGTGCCGCACCGGCGAGAACCCCTATTCGGCCGCGGGCGCCCTGCGGGTGCTGCACGGCAACATCGCACCGGATGGAGCCATTGTGAAGAAAGCGGCCGTCGATTCTTCTATGCTGTGCCACACCGGCCCGGCCCGCGTGTTCGATTCCGAGGAAGAGGCCTGTGCGGCCATCGACGGCGGGTGCATCGTGGCCGGAGACGTGGTGGTCATCCGCTACGAGGGCCCCAAGGGCGGCCCGGGCATGCGCGAGATGCTCACGCCCACCTCGGCCATCTGCGGCCGGGGGCTTTCCACCTCGGTGGCGCTCATCACCGACGGGCGCTTCTCGGGGGCAACCAAGGGCCCGGCGGTGGGACATGTGAGTCCTGAGGCCGCGGCGGGCGGGCCCATCGCGCTCATCTGCGAGGGCGATACCGTCACCGTCGATATCGAGGGCGGCGCTTTGACGCTGCACGTGAGCGACGAGGAGCTGGCCCGCCGCCGCGAGGCATGGGAGCCGCCGGCACCCAAGCACGATTACGGCGTGCTTTCGAAGTACGCGAAACTGGTTTCTTCTGCCGATAAGGGGGCGATCATCCTGTGAGCGAGAGCAACGAGAGCAAGCACGACGCGCCGCAACGCCGCAACGCCGCAACGCTGGGCGCGCCGCGCGGGGCCGGCTCGCACACGGCCAAGCAGGGCAAGGCCATGCTCGGCGCCGAGGCGCTCATCGCGTCGCTTGAGGCCGAGGGCGTCGATACCGTCTTCGGGTACCCGGGCGGCCAGGCCATCAAGATCTACGACGCGCTTTACGATTCCGACCAGATTCACCACATCCTCGCCCGCCACGAGCAGGGGGCGGTTCACATGGCAGACGGCTATGCGCGTTCCACGGGGCGTCCCGGCGTGGTCGTCGTCACTTCGGGTCCCGGGGCCACGAACACCGTGACCGGTATTGCCACCGCCTATATGGACTCGGTGCCGCTCGTCGTCATCACCGGCCAGGTGGGGCGCGGGGTCATCGGCACCGATTCGTTCCAAGAGTCCGACATCGTGGGCATCACCATGCCCGTGGTGAAGCACTCCTACCTGTTGCAGTCCACCGACGAGCTCACCCGCACGGTGCGCGAGGCCTTCCACATCGCGAGCACCGGCCGCCCCGGCCCCGTGCTCATCGACGTGCCGAGCGATTTGGCCGGCGCCGAGATGGTGTTCGAATACCCCGACGAGGTGAACCTGCCCTCTTACAAGCCCACCTACCGCGGCAACGCCAAGCAGATTCGCGCGGCCTGCCGCCTTCTGGAAGAGGCCGACCAGCCGCTGCTCTACGCGGGCGGCGGCGTCATCGCCTCCGAGGCCACAGAAGAGCTCGTGGCCCTTATGGATATGATGCAGATTCCCACGGTGGTGACCCTCATGGGCAAGGGCGGTATCCCGGAGGACCACCCCCTGAATCTGGGACCGGTGGGCATGCACGGGGCGAAGTACTCGAACATGGCCATGACCGAGGCCGACCTCATCATCGTGGCCGGCGCGCGCTTCTCCGACCGCGTCACCGGGCGCGTGTCGGAGTTCGCGCCCAACGCGAAAATCGTCCACATCGACATCGACCCGGCAGAGATCGGCAAGATTCGCGATGCGGACGTGCCCATCGTGGGCGATTTGAAGGGCGTGCTCGCCGGTATGCTGGCCACGCTTGAGAAGGACGGCGCCCGCCCGCGCGACGCCCAGTGGATCGCCGACATCAACGCCTGGCGCGCCCGCTACCCGTTCTACCATCCGAACATGGCGGTAAACGAGGGGGACGGCGAGATCATTCCCGAGCTCGTGCTCGCCGAACTGGGGCGTCAGCTGGACCCGGCGGCATCCATCGTCACCACCGAGGTGGGCCAGCACCAGATGTGGGCCCATCAGTTTTTGTTCCGCAAGCTGCCGCGCACGTTCCTCTCCTCGGGCGGTCTGGGCACCATGGGCTTCGGGTTCCCGGCGGCCATAGGTGCTGCGGTGGCGAACCCGGGCAAGACCGTGGTCTGCATCGCCGGCGACGGGTCGTTCCAGATGAACTCCCAGGAGATGGCCACGGTCGCCATCAACGGCGTCCCCGTGAAGGTCATGATTCTCGACAACCGCTGTCTTGGCATGGTGCGCCAGTGGCAGAAGCTGTTCTACGAGAAGCGCTACTCCGAGACGCTGCTTGCGCCGGTGCCGGATTTCGTGAAGCTCGCCGCGGCCTATGGCTGGGAAGGGGAGCGCGTGGAGAAGCCGAGCGAGGTGGCCGACGCCATCCGCCGCATGCTCGCGGCGACAGGCCCCTACCTGCTCGATGTGGCCATCTCGCGCGATCAGAGCGTGTATCCCATGGTGGCGCCGGGCGCTGCTTTGGATGACGTCATGGGGGCCATCGACGTGGCTGTGGGCGCCGTGCGAACCGATATGCCGGCCAGCACCGGGCCCGCATCCCCCTGCGCCAAGATCGACGCCCAGTTCGGCGGCCGCTGGGAAGTGGACCCCGAGGACACCGGCGCCCGCCTCGGCCAGGACGGCTCCACTTTTGATGTGCGTCCCGAAGATTGGAAAACCCTTTTCCGCGAGAGCGATGAGAAGAAAGGGGGCGAATAATGAAGCATGTTCTCTCGGTGCTCGTCGAGAACAAGGCCGGCGTGCTTTCCCGCGTGACGGGGCTCATCTCCCGCCGCGGCTTCAACATTGAATCGCTTTCGGTGGGCCCCACCGAAGACCCGACTAAGTCGCGGGTGACCGCCATCGTCGTTGCCGACGAGGTGGCCTTCGAGCAGATCACCAAGCAGCTGCACAAGCTCATCTCGGTACACAAGATCACCGACCTCACCGACGAGGGCGCCATCCAGCGCGAGCTGGCGCTGTTCAAGGTGTGCGCCCCGGCGGAGCGCCGAAGCGAAATAATCGAGATCGCCAATATCTTCCGCGCCAAAATCGTCGATGTGGGCAAGAGCACGCTGACCGTGGAGGCTACCGGCGACGACTCGAAGCTTCAGGGCCTCGAGGATCTGTTCCGCGCCTACGGTATCAAGGAAATCGTTCGCACGGGCAAAGTGGCGCTCTCCCGCTCAAGTCACGACTAGGCGTTAACGCGCTGAAAAAACAACAGGCGTAGGCTTCGCCTGAACCCATAGGCACTCAGTCACGAAAAGGAAAGGAACACCATGGCTGTCACCATCTACCACGAAGAGGATTGCAATCCGCAGATCATCAAGGACAAGAAGATCGCCGTCATCGGCTACGGAAGCCAGGGCCATGCCCATGCGCTGAACCTGAAAGATTCCGGTTGCGATGTGCGCGTGGGCCTGCGCGAGGGCTCATCGTCCATCGATGCCGCCGAACAGGCGGGTCTGAAGGTCACCGATATGGCCACCGCCGCCGAAGAGGCCGATCTCATCATGGTGCTCGTGCCCGACGAGCTGCAGCCCGAGGTGTACGAAACTTATATCGCCCCGCACCTCAAGGTCGGCGACACCCTCGCCTTCGCCCACGGCTTCAACATCCACTACGGCTACATCACGCCGCCCGAGGACGTGAACGTCATCATGTGCGCCCCGAAGGGCCCCGGCCACATCGTGCGCCGCCAGTATACCGAGGGCTCCGGCGTGCCCGATCTCATCTGCGTGGCCCAGGACGCCACGGGAGATGCCTGGGATATCGCCTTGTCCTACGCCTGGGGCGTGGGCGGCGCGCGCGCCGGCGTTATCAAGGCCACGTTCAAGGAAGAGACCGAAGAGGACCTCTTCGGTGAGCAGGCCGTGCTCTGCGGCGGTTTGGTGGAGCTCGTGAAGGCCGGCTTCGAGACGCTGGTGGAGGCGGGCTATCCGCCCGAGCTTGCCTATTTCGAGTGCTACCACGAGATGAAGATGATCGTCGATCTCATGTACGAGAGCGGCATTCACTTCATGAACTACTCCATATCCAACACCGCCGAGTACGGCGAGTACTACGCGGGGCCGAAGGTCATCAACGAGCAGAGCCGCGAGGCCATGCGCGAGATTCTGGCGCGCATCCAGGACGGCTCGTTTGCCGAGGAGTTCGTCGCCGACTGCAGATGCGGCCACAAGTGGCTCCTCGAGCAGCGCGAGGCCATCAACGGCCACGAGATCGAGAAGACCGGCGAGAAAACCCGCGGCATGTTCTCCTGGATCCACGAGTAGGGGGCTCTTGCTTTAATTTCCGTGGCTGACTTCCACGTTCGAACCCATAGGGCGGATTTCGGTCCGCCCTTTTTATACGCTTTTGACCAGCAAAAACTCCCTTTGTCACGCAAAAGTGTGATAGGAAAATATCCTCGGAACGTGACAAAATCACGGGTCTGCGTGATAGGCAGGAGGCTCGGAAGGGGGCATAGTGGGCAGCGTCGAAACGCAAGAAACCGTGAAGCGCGGCGAGGGGGATGAGCCCAGCCGGCTTCGAAGCAAAGAAGGAGATTACCCGCTATGAAGATTCTCGGACTGGGCGTGCCTGAGCTCGTTATCATCCTCGTCGTCGTGCTGCTCATCTTTGGGCCGAAGAACCTCCCCAAACTCGGCGCCTCTCTCGGCAAGACCGTGAAGAGCCTGCGCGAGGGCATGGCCTTCGACAAGAAGGACGATGAGGCCGAGGAGATCGTCGAGATCGTCGAGATCGTCGAGGACGAGCCCGAGGCGGCCTACGCCGCCGCCGGCGAGGCCGAGGTGAAGACGGTCAAGAAGGTTGTGAAAAAGAAAGCCTAAGGGAAACCCCGCATACCTGATGGATAAGGGAGCCGCATCGTCGGCTCCCTTTCTTTTGCGCTAGAATAGGGAGACTTGTTTACCCATGGCGACGAAAGGGGAGGGGCATGGCGCACGCATTGGTGCCGCGGGTGCGGCAGGCGCGGCGGGCCATCGTCGGGTTCGGCTGCAACCAGGCCTTCCTCTTCGCCATGCTGTATCTGGGGTCATTCAACGAGAGTGCCCAGCACGGCTTTCTCATCGATCGGGCCGATCTTCTCTTCGTGCTGCTCGTCATGGCGGCCACCTTCGCGCTGATGGCCCGCGAGCGTTCGCGCCGGCGCCTCGTGGCCGCCGCCGACGGCCTGGTTCGCTGCTACGCGCTGCCCTTGGCGGTAGCGCTGTACCTTCTCGTTGCGCTGCACGGCCTTATGCCCGGCATCCCTTGGCTTGCGCTCGCGGCCGCCGAGGGGCTCGTCGCCGGTGTTTCGCTTGCGCTCCTTCTGTGCCAGTGGGGCCGGGTGCTGGGGGAGGCCTCCATCGACCAGTCCGTGCCCGAGGTGTTCATCGGGAGCGCCCTGGGCGCCGCCGTCTGCTTCTTCGTCGTCGCCATTCCCGTAGAGGGCGCCTACATCCTGCTGTACGTGCTGCCCGCGGGAAGCGCCTGGGCCCTGCGCGCGCTGGGCGAGTCTGGGGGCGCCGCGGACGGGGCGGCTCCTGCGGACGCAGCGGAGCGGGCCGAGGGCCGTCGCGCTTCCCGTGATGGCGATAACGTCGGCGGCCGCGGCCCCGAGCCCACGGCCGCCGACGCCCCAACCGACGAGGCCGCCAAGCTCTCGGGCCGCATCGTCGCCGGCACCGTCGTCTACGGCGTGGCCACGGGCGCCGTAGAGGCCCTGGGCTCCAGCGCCGAGGGAGCCGGCACTTCGTCGCTTTCCGTCACCTTCGTGCTCTTCGTGCTGTACTGCGCCGCCGCGCTGCAGCTCTACGGCGGCCGCCCGGGCTCGCTCGGCGTGCGCGCCGTGCTGCCCACAGGCCCCGACCAGGAAGTGGGCCCGCTCGGGGGTGCCTACCGGCTCGCCATCCTGCTCATGGTGGGCGGCTTCGTCGCCGTGCCGCTGCTGGAGAGCGTCGGCGTCTCCGGCGTGGCCGTGGTGCTCGCCGGCTACCTCGGCGTGTTCTCGGTGCTCGTGTCGCTCTTCCTCATCATGGGTCGCATCGGCGGCGGCGACGCGGTGCGCTCCATCGCCCGGGGCTTCGCGGCGCTGTTCGCCGGCGAGATCACCGGCGTGCTCATCGGCGGCATCGTGGGCGCGCTTCCCGGCACCTTCGACGCGTCGGCGGCGCTCGTGGCCCTGGCCGGCGTGGCAGTGATGTACGCGTACCTGTTCCTGTTCACCGACCGCGACATGGCGGCGCTCTCGGTGGTCGTCGCCCAGACCGACCGCTTCGAGGAGGCCTGCGAGCTCATCGCTCGGACGGCCAAGCTCTCGAAGCGCGAGGCGGAGATTTTGCCCCTCGCCCTGCGCGGCCGCACGGCCGAGCGCATCGCCGGCGAGTTCTTCATCTCAAAGAACACCGTGGACACTCATTTGCGCCGTATCTACGCCAAATGCGGCGTGCACACGCGCCAGGAGCTCATCGATTTGGGCGAGAAGACCGAAACGGAGCTGTGATCTCGTGACCGTGCAACAAGGATTGAGCTTCAATGAATTGACCGAGGCCGGCCTGGTTTCTGAGGGCCGTACCCGGCGCGGGGGAGGTGCCGCTTTGGAAGTGACGCTGTATTCTGACGGGTCTTCGCGAGGCAACCCCGGCCCCGGAGGTTACGGCACCATCTTACGCTACAAGGCTCCTTCGGGCGCGGTGCATGAGAAGGAGTTCTCTGAAGGCTTTTCCCGCACCACTAACAATCGCATGGAGCTGCTCGGCTGCATCGTGGGTCTTGAAGCCCTTAAGCGCCCATGTGCGGTGACGGTTTATTCCGATTCGCAATACCTCGTGAACGCCTTCAACCAGAACTGGGTGGCAGGTTGGCTCAAGCGCGGTTGGAAGAACGCTCAGAAACAACCGGTGAAGAACGTGGATTTATGGAAGCGTCTGCTTGCTGCCAAAGAGCCGCATACCGTGAAGTTCGTCTGGGTGAAGGGCCATGCGGGCCACCCCGAAAATGAACGCTGCGACGAACTCGCCACTACCGCCGCTGATAATCCTTCCTGCCATAAAAAAGACACGGGATTCAATAATTAAAATCACCTTGCGGGTAAAGAAATAGCCGCCCACCCAGCATTAGGAAAGCGGCTCTTTCAAACACATAAACTGCAGTTATGTGAAGCAGCCGCCCGTTGCCCCGGGTGACCGCCTGGCTCGCATTATAGCGAATTCGCCATGGTTTTTCAAACGAGGTCGGCGCAGTAGCCGCGGGTTTGGATGTGGCGCGGGCTTTCGGGGAACAGGTGCGCGTAGATGGCCATGAAGTAGCTGTCGGTCATGGAGGCCATGTAGTCCACCACTACTTGGTTCGGGTCGCCGGCCAGGTACTCCTCGGGCTTGATGGTACGCGAGGCGGCGCACAGGCGCTTCACGTGATGCTGGAAAATGGGGCTTGTGCGACGATCTTCCACCAAATCGCGCAGAAGCCGCGCGTACATTTCCTCGAACATCTCCTGGACGAGGTTATCCGTCTCATCCACCATGCCCTCTTTCAGGTAGATCACCTCGTAGTTCTGCCTCTTGGCCCGCTTGAGGTCTTGGAACACTGCCTCGCTCATGGCGATCTCCGGCTTGCCGTAGGAGTTGTTCACGATGTCCACGGTGAGGTTGTTGATGATCTTGGCGTTGGTGGCGCCGATGATGTCGGCGTCGAAGACATCGAGCGAGTCGATGACCCCCATGGCCAGAGCATCCTGGCGGTCCTTGCCGATGTAGGCGATCATATCGCTCACGCGCACAACGCAGCCTTCCAACGTGGAGGGGCGCAACGTCTTGATGGTGGTCTCATCGGCGTTGCAGGCCTCCACCATCTCGTCGAGCTGCTCGAAGGACCCGCAGGTGCCGCGCGCAAGGCGCTGCTGGGCGAACTCGCCGTTGTGGCAGAGTACTCCATCTAAGGTCTGCAGCGACACGTTGCGGCGGTAGAGCCGATCGAGCACGCGCACCGAATGCACGTTGTGATTGAAATAGCGCCCCGTGCGGGCATGGTAGCAATCGGACAGGAAGCGCTCGCCCGCATGGCCGAAGGGGGTGTGTCCCACGTCGTGGCCCAGCGCGATGGCCTCAATGAGGTCGCAATTGAGGCCGAGCAGGCTGCCGATGCCCCGGGCCACGCGGCTCACAAGCTGCACGTGCAGGCCGCGCCGGGAAATCTCGTCGTTCTCGGCGAAGGAGAACACCTGGGTCTTGTCGGCATAACGATTATAGGCCGGGATGTTCAGGACCTTCTCGATGTCGCGCACGAAGGCCGGACGCGTGAGCGTCGCTCTATCATGGACAAAGTCCTCGCGGCGTACCACGTCGTTGTCGTTGAACCGATAGGGGCTCGTGCGCCCAGCGGCGCGGTCGGCGATGATGGCCTCTTCAATGACGGGGTCTAAGGTGAGGTAGGGGGACGTGGTCTCTGCCATGGGTGCTCGCTTTCGTCTTTCGTTGTTTGCCGCTATGGTAGCCGCGGAACATCTGTTTGCGCACGAGGTGCTATACTCTCCAAAAAAACGACGATGAAGAAGCGAGGGGCGCGTGGCCGGCATTAGCGACGAGGATATCCAGAAAGTTCGCGACGCGAGCGATCTTGTGGCAGTCATCGGCGAGCGCACCCCGGTCAAGCAAAAGGGCCGCGATTTTTGGTGCTGCTGCCCGCTTCATCAGGAGAAGACCCCCTCGTTCAAGATCGACCCCGCCACCCAGCTGTGGCACTGCTTCGGCTGCGGCGAGGGCGGGGACGTGTTCTCCTTCATCATGAAGACCGAAGACCTCACCTTTCCCGAGGCAGTGCGCCGTTTGGCCGAGCGCGCTCATATCGATATCGTGGAAGAAGGGGGACGGGCCGCCATGCCCGCTTCCCGCAAGGCCCGCCTCAAGGAAATCTGCGCCCGTACGGCGGAGTTCTACCATACCCAGCTCATGCGCGGCCGGGGCGAAGAAGCCGATGCGGCCCGGGCCTATCTGGGCAGCCGAGGGTTCGGCGGGGAAGTGCCCAACCGGTGGGATCTGGGGTTTGCCCCCGGGCGCGGGGCGCTCGTGCGCCATCTTTCGGCTCTCGGCTTCAAATCCGACGAGATGATCGCCGCCAACGTGGCCCTCGACGGACGCGATGGGCGATTGCGCGACCGTTTCTACAACCGGGTGATGTTTCCCATTCGCGATGTGCAGGGCGACGTCATCGCCTTCGGGGGCCGCGTCATCGGCACCGGCGAGCCGAAGTATCTGAACTCCCAGGAAACGCCGCTGTTCCACAAGTCCCAGGTGCTCTACGGCCTCGATCACGCCAAAGCGGCCATGGCCTCAACGGGCACTGCCATTGTGGTCGAGGGCTACACCGATGTCATCGCGCTGCATGAGGCGGGTGTGAAAAACGTCGTGGCCACGCTCGGCACGGCGCTCACCATGCGCCACATCCGCGTGCTCTCGCGCCATGCCTCCAAGCGCATCGTCTACCTCTTCGACGGCGATGCCGCCGGTCAGCGCGCTGCCGACCGTGCCTTGGCCTTCATTGACAAGTCCATGACCGAGCAGGCCGGGAAGTCCCAGCTGGAGCTGGTGGCCGTGACCCTGCCGGACAACCTCGACCCGGCGGAGTTCGTGCAGGCCAAGGGCGCCGATGCCCTGCGCGAGGTTGTCGATGGCGCCAAGCCCCTTTTGGAATACGGCATCGAGCGGCGTTTGGAAAGCTGCGACTTGGAAACGCCCCAAGGCCGCGACCGTGCCCTGGCCGAGTGCCTGGCCGTGCTCGCTCCCATCAAGGACTCGCTCGTGGCGAAGGACTACGCCGTGCGCACCTGGTCGCGCTTGCGGGCCTTTGGGCGCCTCGGCATCGAGGAGGCCGACGTGCTCGACCGACTGGCCTCCCTTGAGGCGCCGCGACCCTTCCAACACGACGACGGCGACCCGGCCGCCGAGATGCCCGCGCCCCGCGCCCCGCGACGAGCGCTCTCTCAGGCCGAGCTCAACCGCCTGCGCTTCGAGCGCGAGTTCCTCGCTCTTGCGGCCCAGCATCCCTTGGTGGGCCTGATTCACGCCGATGCCTTAGCCCAGGTGCAGTGGCACGAGGAGGTGCACCGTCTTCTGGCCGAGAGCATTCTGGCCACGCTGTCCGAAAACCCCACCGCGTCAGCGGCGGACATCGTCACCAAGGCGACCCTTGCCACGCCCCATGCCGCCCGCGTGCTCACGGCCGGCTCGTCTTATCCGTCGAGCACCCCCGAGGCCATCGGCGCCTATTTGGCCGAGGAGCTGGCCTTAGGCGATGCAGAGGACGCCATCGGCGCGCTCACGGCCCAGATGAACGCCGGCGCCGAAGGGGAGGAGGCCGAGCTTCTGCATGCCGCCGTCACTACTCTGCAGATGGACGTCGCCACCCGCCGCGTCGCCCATCGGGCCTTGCCGGCCAGCTAGCTGTCGTCTCGCCTCGTTCCGTAGATTTCGCGCTCTATCTGGACAGAGGGGCGAGGTGGCTTCAGAATATCCGCAGTCAAAAACCTAAAGAGTTAGGACTAACGTGCTTCCCATCGTCATTTCCCCCGATCCGATTCTCTCCACGGTCTGCGAGCCGTGCGACCTTACCGACAAGTCTCTCAAGCGTCTCTCCAAGCAGATGGCCCACGCCATGTACAAGAACTACGGCTGCGGCATCGCCGCGCCCCAGGTGGGCGTCACCAAGCGCCTCATCGTCATCGATGTTGACTGGGACGGCGAGAAGGGGGAGAAGAACCCCATCGTGCTCGTGAACCCCGAAATCGTCGAGCTATCCGGCGAGCCGGAGGAGGGCGGCGAGGGCTGCCTGTCGTGCCCGGGTGTCACCGTTCCCGTGAAGCGCCAGCCCTTTGCCCGCGTCCAGTACTACGATCTGGACGGCGAGTTGTGGGAGATCGAGGGCGACGGCCTGCTGGGCCGCTGCCTGCAGCACGAGATCGACCATTTGAACGGCAAGACGCTCTTCGAGAGCTGCGATCCGGTGACCCGCATCGAGGCTTTGCGCGCCTACGAGGAGGCCAAGGCCAACGGGGCGCGACCCGGCGACACCGATATCGAGGTGAAGTAGCGTGCGCGTCGTCTTCATGGGAACGCCGCAGTTCGCGGCCGAGATCTTAGACGAAGTGGCCGAATGTCACGAGGTGGTGGCCGTCTACACCCGGCCGGACGCCGTGCGCGGCCGCGGCCGGGCGCTTGTGCCCTCGCCGGTGAAGGAGGTGGCCGAACGCCGCGGCCTGCCCGTGCGGTGCCCCCGCACCCTGCGGGACGCCGAGGCGCTCTCCGAGCTCGCCGCCTTTAAGCCCGATGCCATCTGCGTGGCCGCCTACGGGGCCATCCTTCCCAAGGAAGTGCTCGAGCTGCCGCGCTACGGCTGTCTGAACGTGCACGGCTCGCTTTTGCCGCGCTGGCGCGGGGCCGCCCCCATCGAGCGGGCGATCCTGGCCGGCGACGAGGAGATCGGCGTGTGCATCATGGCCATGGAGGAGGGGCTCGACACGGGCGACTTCTGCGTGTGCCGCTCGGTGCCCGCCGGCGCGCTCACCGCCGCCGAGCTCACCGACGAGCTGGCCGCCCTTGGCGCCAGCGCGCTTCTGACGGCGCTCGCCCAGGCCGAGGCCGGAAACCTCCGCTGGGTTGCCCAGGACGAGGCGCAGGTCACCTACGCCGAGAAGATCGCCAAGGGCGAGCTGAACCTCGACCCGGCCGAGGGCGCCAGCCTAGCCTGGCGCAAGGTGCGCGCCTCAAACGAGGCCCATCCGGCCAAGTGCTCCATCGCCGGCAAGACGGTGACGGTGCTCGCCGCCTCGCCGGCCGAAGGCGCGACCGTGCCCGAGGGCGCCGCCGCGCTCATCGCCAAGCGCCTCTACCTCGGCTTTGCCGACGGTGCCCTGGAAGTGACCGAGCTGAAGCCGGATGGGAAGAAGGCCATGGCCGCCACGGCGTTTGCCGCCGGTGTGCCGGCCCTTCGCGCCGGCGAGGGGGTGTGGACCTGTGCGTAACGATCATCGCGCCCACAATCAGCGCCGCGCCTACGACCGCGCCTCCCAGGGAGACCGCACCGCCCAGGGCCGCCCCTTCGATAAGAGCCGTTCGACGCGCGGCGACAAGAACCGCCCCTTCGACAAGAGCCGTCCCGCCCGTTTCGGCAAGGACCAGAAGGAGGGCAAGAGCGGCAAGCCGGATCGCGGTCCCCGTTCCGGCGGCCCCCGCCGCGACAGCGCCTCCCGTCCCGCCGGTCCCCGTCTCGACAGCGGCCCCCGTTCCGGCGGCGCTCCCCGTCCCGACAGCGTACGGCGCGACGAGCGCCCCGCGCGCGCCGAGGACGCCCGCCGCCAGCACGATAAGCGCAAGGGCAAAAGCTATGGAAAGCGCGCCACCTCCGCCCGCGAGCTGGCGCTCTCGGCCATCCATCAGCTGCGCGAGCGCGACGCCTTCGCGCAGGAGGTCATCGCCAAGACCATCGACGAGTCGCGGCTCTCTCGCGAGGATCGCGCCTTCGCCACCCGCCTTGTGCTCGGCGTCGTCTCCACGCGCGGCACGCTCGATGAGATCCTCGACTCCTGCATGGATTCCCCCGACGACGTCTCGCCGGCGGTGCGCGATGCCCTGGATCTATCGGTCTACGAGATCATCTACCTGGAGAAAAGCCCCCACGCCGCCGTCGACCAAGGGGTGGAGCTCGTGCGCTCCGTGGCCCCGCGGGCGAGTGGCCTGGCCAATGCGGTGCTGCGCCGGGTGGTGCGCGCCAAGGAATCCTTCCCCTTCGGCGACCCTCGCACCGATCTGGCCGCCTACGCGCGCCTGCACGGCTTTCCGGTATGGCTCGCCGAGCGGCTGCTGAAGGAGCTGGGGCCTGAGGGCGCCCACGACTTCATGAAGGCCTCCAACGAGCCCGCCCCCGTCTTTGTGGCCGTGAACGCGGCGAAGGCGACCGACGATGAGGTCGTCTCCGTGCTGCGCGATGCCCACGGCGAGCCCGAGCCCGTCGTGGTGGGCGGCCGCGTCGTGGCCGGCTGCTACCGCCTCGCCTCGGGCACGGTGCTGCTCGACGGCCGCGTGCGCCGCATGCTCAACCAGGGGCTGCTCCTCGTCTCCGATGCCACCTCCCAGGCCGTGGCGAGCCTGGTGGTGGGAGAGCGCCTTCCGAATTCGTTCCTCGAGGTCGGCGCGGGGCGGGCCACCAAGACCATCCTCGACCAGAGCTGCGCGTGCCGCCGCTTCGGCGAGCAGATCCCCGATTACGTCACCGTGGACAACCACGCCTTCAAGACGAAGCTTCTGCGCGAGCGCGCCGAGCAGTACGGCGCGAACGTGGCCGAGGCGCTCACCGGCGACGGAAGTGACCTTGCGGCCGTGGTGGGCGAGCGCACCTTCGACGTCGTATTCATCGACGCTCCCTGCACGGGCCTGGGCACGCTGCGCCGCCATGCCGACATCCGCTGGCGCCTGCGCCGCGGCACCATCGCCGAGCAGGCCGAGCTCGACCGGGCGCTTCTCGCCTCGGCGGCGGCGCATGTGGCCCCCGGCGGCATTCTGGCCTACGCTACCTGCACCATCACTCACGAGGAGAACGCCGATGCCGTGGAGAAGTTCCTCGAAAGCGATGCCGGCGCCGCCTTCGAGCTTGTCCCCTACGACAACCCGGAGCTGGGCATCCAAACCCCCTTCTTCTCCACCACCCTCGTCCCGTCCGGCCCCGACGCCCACTTCCTTGCCCTCTTGCGCCGGAAGGCCTAGGTTGTCATGAGGGTGGGGGAGTGGCTGAGAACGCACAAATGCAATCTTGTGGGAGGCGGCTTAAGCGTTGCTTTTCTGAATTTCGTCAAGATGTATCTGCTGCATCTCAATGAAGTCGCTGGTCATTCCGACCCCCTGCTCTTTCAGGCCATCTGCTCGGGGAGCCTTATTGCCGGGTTCTTCTCGATGGCCCTGATTGTGAGGTTGAAGGGCCCCTTGTCGTCTCAACCTCGTGTCACCTCCCTGACTTTTCTCGGATGCGCATTCGGCGCAATGCTCCTTCTCGCCCCCGGCAGTGCTGCTTCCACTACGGTGCCGGCGGTGATTCTGTGCGGTTTCGCCAGCGGGGCCGCCTGCATCGCATGGTGGGAGCGCTATGCGGCCTGCGCGCGGAGTGATGCCTACTATTTGCTGGCGGGAAGCGCATTGGTCGGTTCTGTGGTGGATGCGGGGCTCTTCGCGTCGTCCTTTCTCTGGAGCGCTGCGCCGCCCCTGCTTCTCGTCGGGGTATCTTTCGCGTCACTCTGCCTGTACCGCAAGACCAGCAGGGTCTGTAGCGGAGACCGCACTGAGGCTGCAATTGCGAGACAGCAGAAGCCCTATCTCATACCGGGCAGCATAGTCGGAGCATTGGTTGGCTTTCTTTTCGTCTTTGGCTTTATGGCGGGGGTGTCCGGATCGTTTATGAGCAGGGCTGCCAGCGATGTCCTCTGCGTGGGACCCGAGTTCGTCGGAACTGCTTTGGCCTCGATGGTGCTGCTTATCCTGGTAAGGCAGCTCATCCATGTATCTGAGGCTACCATCACGGCCTCCGATTGCTCGGTGGCCTTCCTTGTGGTGGGGATGCTTTTGTTGCCCTGGGCCGTCGGAGGCATTCCGTTCGCAAGCAACGTCCTATTCGTGGCGGGGTTCAACGTGTTCCTGCTCTTTATGGCAACGGTCTATTTCGAGATTTCTTGGAAGGTGCCCGAATTGTTCTCCATCGTGGCTGCCCAAGGTTTGGCGGTCTCGCAACTTGCGTCGTGCGCGGGATTTGCCGTCGCGACGGTGCTTGCCCAGCACGTGGAGGGGTTTCTGGGCTCAGCAGGGCTTGCCGCCGCCACGGCGCTTTCCTTCACGCTTCTCTACACCACGCGTTTGACTCTGCTCAACAATCACCAGATGCTCACGTTGTGGGGTCTGCTGTCCTTCGATGAGGATAAGGTCGAACGGTCGCGGCGCGCTCCTTTCGAGGAGCTGCTCGGAAAGCTCGGCGACGAGTACGGACTCACCGACCGTGAGCGCGAGGTGTTCTCCATGCTTGCGCGGGGCTACCGCGTTGCCCAGATACAGGATGCCTTCACGATATCCTACTCAACGGTGCGCACCCATATAAACCACATCTACACGAAGATGGGTATTCACACCTACAATGACCTGAGCAAGCTCATTGCAGAGGCGAAACAGCGCCTGTAACCGCATCTACGGAAAATGACCGCGATGAGGGAGGCAACTGCTCGTCGGCCGCCTCCCCGCTTCCGGCATCTTCGCCCTCTTCATCCGGATCGAACACCGATATGATCCACTCGTTCGATAGCTCAGCGGTATCGTTGTCGGCAGGCGCGTAAGCGAAGTAGCTCATCCGGTAGCTCTGATTGCAGCGCCCGCCGAGATATTCGTCGCATACGTTTCCGTAAGCCTCGTCCGCATCGACAGTGGGCGAGGCCTCGGCCACCCGCTGCCATATCTCGGATCGCCAATGCGACTCCATGGAGGGGACCACCGTCGGATCGCCTGTGTCGAGGTTCACCACGTAGAAGCATCCGGCCTCTTCCGAGCCGAACACGTAGCACCATGATGCAGGTGCGTCCGAGGCAGCATCTTTCATAGTCACGCCAACGAGCGTCGCGTCGCTTCGAGTTTCGCGGGCAGCCTCCAGAGCTATGGCGTAGTCGTCGCCGAGCGCGGGTTGGGGTCGAGCGATGCTCTCCGCAGTCGTGCATGCGCAGGTGAGCACGGATATGACTGCGGCGATTGCGAGGAGCGAGGCCCTCTTTGTCAGGCGCAGGATGTTTTCTGAAGGGCGGTTCATGGGATTCCTCCTGGTCTCTCGATCTTATCGGAAGCCTACCAATTCCCCGCTAGGAGCACATCGACAAAATCTGTCGATATGGTTTACCCCTGTCGTAGAGCAAGGGAGATGACAATCAATCGAAAAAGCCGATGCGCGTTGAGGCTCCCATGCGCACACTGACGGCAGCAGGCCCTTGGATCGGTCCGACGAGAGGATCGAATGGAGAGGGAAAGGAGGAAAGAGGGGCCTGAGTTATGGAAGAAGGCGAAAGAGAGGTGAGAGAAAGTGAAGAAAGAGAACAGGCCGCGTCGTATGCGGAAGGCGGCAGTTGCGCTTCTTGTCATAGCAGCGATGACGGCCATGGCGGGCTTGGCACTTTTCGGATGCCAGCCCCAGGTCGCTCCGGCCGTTGCGGAGTCGGCAGCTAGCGAGCCCGAGCTGGCCGAGACAGGGCTCGCAAACTTTTTGACCAACGATAGCGGCGTGCTTGCCGACACGCACTTCAACGAGGTGTACGTCAACGAGGGCAATCGCGGGTGCAACTCGTGCCATCCCGACCTGTGGAGCGTCATAAAGGACGTGAGTCCCATGCCGCACTTGATGACAGCGAAGCCGGGTTACGGTCAGAGCACCGCTATCCGCGACTGCATTGAATGCCATACGTCCGCTGTACCGCTGGCGGGGCCGAAATTGGGCGATCTTCTGCACAGCGCGCACTACAGCAACGAGACGTTCGTCAATGAGCAAGCGGGCAACTGCTGGAGCTGCCATGCGCTTGACAACGATGACAACATCGTGTTGTGGGACGACTACAAGTACACCGATCAGCTCGGCGGCTACTACAACTCGGCTCAGCCGAACGTGCAGAAATGGCTCATGGGCCGTCAGCAGCCTGCCAATAGCATGGTAGGCGTTACGTCTCTGGCTGACTTCGATATCGACGTGACGCTGTCCCAGCCTGTTTCCGACGAGGAGGATATGTTCGTAGCCAACAACTACGAGGTTCCCGATCTGTCGACCGACACGTGGACCCTCAAAGTCACTGGTGTGGTGAATGAGCGCGAGTTCACCATGGACGAGCTGAAGGCGCTGCCGGTGACCGAGCGCGTAGTGACTCAGTCCTGCCTTGCCCAGGGCATCGATGGCGTCCAAATCGGCAACATTCCCGTAAAGGGCGTCCTTGTGAAGGATATCGTCGAGGCGTGCGGCGGCCTGAAGGACGATGTGGTTTCCCTGCGTCCCGAAAGTGCCGACGGCTGGTGCTCTTCGCCCTTCGGCGAAAGCACGTACGCCGACTTTGTTCTTGAGCAGAACGCGATGATTGCCTATGAGTACTGGGGTCATGATCTGACGGCCGACCAGGGCTATCCGGCGACCTATGTGCTGCCCGGCGTCGGCGGCGGTTTCTGGAACAAGTGGGTTACTGAGCTGAACTTCAGCTCTGAGGTGCCTGCGATGTTCGGTCGAGGGATGCTCATGCCGGCCGTGCAGGCGCAAGGAAAGGGTGTCTATTCTGGCTGGTTTACGCCGAACAAGGATGGTCTCGAGTATAAGGTCGGCGAACCCATCGAAATGAATGGATGGGCCTATGTCTGGAAGCATGAGGGGCATGATATCAAGCAGATCGCCTTCAGTGCCGACTATGGCGTGAATTGGATCTATGTCGATGTACCAGACGATTACGACGGGGACCAGTGGGTCTATTTCGATGCCACGTGGACGCCCCAGGAGGCTGGCACCTATATCCTGCACAGCAAGGCCATCGACGAAGGCGGCACTGAGCAACCTCAAAATGCCAGCGTCATTCTCACTGTGACAGAGTAAGGGGGTTGAAAATCGTGAAATGCACTATCGTAAAGGCTTCATCTGCAGTGCTTGGCGCAGCAGTTCTCGCCACTTCTGGCGTTGCGCTCGCGTCTCCGCTGCTCGCCCAGGAATCGACCGATTTCGTCATGGTTGCACAGGAAGCCGCACATCAGAACGATGCCGAGAAGGCTCCCGCGAAAGTTGAGGGCGACTTCTCCTTCAGCCAGTCGGCCGTCACGTCAACGAGCGAATTCTCCCAAGTTTTCCTCAAGGCAGCGAGCTCTCTTTGCGCATCTCTGCCGGATTACGCCGTTAATGGCTGCTCCGATCTTGCAGTATCCGTTAATGGGGTCACGAAGATTGACGGCACGATCGACGACTTGATCGAAGAACAGGGCGCCGTTGGCTCGCTGATGGCCTGCGCCTGCGCATCGAACATCCCAGGCGGCGGAGCGGTTGCCAACGTGGGCGCGTCTGGCGTTTCTCTGGAATCGATAGCTCAGGCGGCAGGGGCTATGGCGTAAGCGCACTCGCCCTTCTCCGCTACGCGAAGTAGCCACGCTGGGGCCGCTCCTCTCCGATGCGAGGAGCGGCCCTCCTTGACTCGCCCCTCTCCGAAGCGGGAGCGGCCTCCCCCGGCTCGCGCTTTTCCGAAGCGAGGAACGGCCTTCCTTGACTCGCCCCTCTCCGAAGCGGGAGCGGCCTCGCTTGACTCGCTCTTTCCCCTGTACCCCGAATGGGCGCTCCCCGGCGGGCGCAGCGCCGAGCGAAAGTGGCCGCGAATTGAAGGATGTAACGGCAAAACCTCTCGTTTGCGGCCACGAGGGCGCGATTTCGGGCTTTTGGGGTTCGAATGCGGCCAAGAAAACGAAGATGTAACGTCACATCTTCGTTTTTGCGTCCACCTTCTTTTGCGAATGCCCTCGTTTTCGCATCTGGCTATGGCGGGGTTATGGGAAAAACTATGGGCGCATCACCGACTTTTTCATCGATTTGAAATACTGACCGTCGCGATGTCAGTAAAATGGCTAGCCACCGATATTTCCGATAACCGATAAGGAGGTCGCAGGTCGTGGAGCCGAATATCAAAGAGGTGGCGGGGCGCATCCGCGCTCTGCGCGAGGACATGGATCTTACCCTGCAGGAGATGGCCGAGGCCACGGGCCGTACCACCGCCGAGTACGCCGCCCAGGAAAGCGGGGAAGAGGACCTGTCGTTCACCTTCCTGTACAAGTGCGCCGAGAAGTTCGGCGTCGATGTCATCGAGCTGCTCACCGGCGAGAACCCGCATCTGACGGGCTACTCGCTCACCCGCGAGGGCGCGGGCCTTTCCATCAAGCGCCGCGCGGGCTTCGAGTACCTGCACAAGGCGCCGCACTTCCGCCACAAGCTGGCCGAGCCCTTCGTGGTCACGGCCCCCTACCTGGAGGAGGAGCAGGACGTGCCGGTGCACCTGTCGCGCCACGAGGGCCAGGAGCTTGACTTCATCATCTCCGGGCAGATGCGCTTCGCCTACGAGGACCACGAGGAGATTTTGAACCCGGGAGACGTGGTCATGTACGACTCCGGCCGCGGCCACGGCATGGTGGCCACCGGCGGCGCGCCCTGCGTGTTCCTCGCCATCGTGATGAAGCCCGAGGGGGAGAAGATTATCTAGGCGGCCCGACTCGCACCCGCGCGGCCAGCGCCCTATGGGCCCGCCGCGCCCGCGCATCCGGCGTCGCCGAACCCCGAAGATAATCGTTCGCCCTTTCTGAGACTTCACCGAGGATACCATCATGAGAAACATCAACCTGCGCTACGTGGACGAGGCCTACGACGAGAACGGCCTGCTCACGAAATTCGACGTCACCATGCCCGAGGACTTCAACTTCGCCTACGACGTGGTGGACGACATCGCCGTGAACGACCCGGAGCGCATCGCCATGGTCTGGTGCAACCCGGAGGGGGAGGAGCACACCTTCACCTTCGCCGACATGAAGACGTGGTCGGACAAGACGGCCAACTTCCTGACCTCCTGCGGCATCGGCCGCGGCGACTACGTCATGGTCGTCCTGCGCCGCCACTACCAGTTCTGGTTCACCATGCTCGCCTTAGAGAAGCTGGGGGCCGTGGCCGTGCCCGCCACCTTCATGCTGAAGGAGCACGACCTCACCTACCGTCTGAACGGGGCCGACATCAAGGCCATCATCGCCACCTCGGCCGGAGATATCGCCGCCACCATCGATGCGGTCGTGGACGAGTGCCCGAGCGTTGAGACGCTCATCCTCGTGAACCCCGCCGGCGCCGGCCTCACCCCGCGCGACAAGAACGGGAGCTGGGTCGCCCCCGCCGGCGAGCTTGTCGGCGAGGCGCTCTCGGGCCCCGAGGGCATCTGCGCCGCTCCCGCCGTGCGCGAGGGCTGGCGCGACTTCAACAGCGAGGTGCGCGCGGCCGCGTCCGACCTCGCCCGCCGCGAGACCGCCGGCGCCGACCCCATGCTCATGTACTTCTCGTCGGGCACCTCGGGCAACCCCAAGATGGTGCTCCACGACTCGGGCTACGCGCTCTCGCACCTCATCACGGCCAAGCACTGGCACAACGTGAACCCCGAGGGGCTGCACTTCACCATCGCCGACACCGGCTGGGGCAAGGCGGTCTGGGGCAAGTTCTTCGGCCAGTGGCTCATGGAGGCCGCGGTGCTCACCTACGACTTCGACCGCTACGACCCGGCGGAGATCCTCTCTCTCATAGGCCGCTACGGCGTGACGACGCTCTGCTGCCCGCCGACGATGTACCGCCTCATGACCGAGGTGGACGTGGACGCCTTCGACCTGTCCAGCCTGGAGTACTGCACCACGGCCGGCGAGGCGCTGAACCCCGATCTGTTCGACTTCTGGCGCGAGCACACCGGCCTTACCATCTACGAGGGCTTCGGCCAGACCGAAACGCCCCTCACGGTGGCGAACCTCACCAACTCCACGCCGCGGCCCGGCTCCATGGGCAAGCCCGTGCCGCTGTACAAGATGGCCATCCTGCGCGGCGACGGCACCGAGTGCGACACCGGCGAGACCGGCGAGATCTGCATCGGCTGCGACCCGCATCCGGCGGGCATCATGGTGGAGTACTACCGCAACCCCGAGAAGACCGCCGAGGCCATCTACGACGGCTGGTACCACACCGGCGACACCGCCTGGCGCGACGAGGAGGGCAACTACTGGTACGTGGGCCGCAACGACGACGTCATCAAGTCGAGCGGCTACCGCATCGGCCCCTTCGAAATCGAGTCGGTCATGCTGGAGCACGACGCGGTGCGCGAGGTGGCCGTCACCGGCGTGCCCGACCCGGTGCGGGGCTTCGCCGTGAAGGCCACCGTGGTGCTCGCCGACGGCTGGAAGGGCACCGACGCGCTGACCGAGGAGCTGCAGAAGTGGGTGAAGCGCCAGACGGCCCCCTACAAGTACCCGCGCATCATCGAGTACGTCGACGATCTGCCCCGCACGGTGAACGGGAAGATCCGCCGCGCGGCCATCCGCGAGGCCGACAAGACCCAGCACGAGGCCGCAAAGACTCCCGAGGGGCTGATCTAGCGTGGCCGACCGATCGGGTGTTGCGCCCTTCGCGCTCGCGCCGGTTGTGGTGGTCACGGGCCACTACGGGGTGGGCAAGACCAACTTCGCCCTGAACCTGGCGCTCGGCGCCGCGGCGGCCGGGTGCGAGGTGACGCTCGCCGACATGGACGTGGTGAACCCGTACTTCCGCTCGAGCGAGTACGCCGGGGTTCTGGAGGAGCGCGGCGTGCGGCTCATCGCCCCGGTGTTCGGCGGCGCGGGCACGAGCTTGGATGTGCCTTCGCTCACCGGTGCCGTGGTGCCCGCCATCGAGGCCGCCTACGCGGCGGCTGCCGAGCGTGCGGGCGTATCGGAAGGCGAGGGAGCGGCTTCCGATACGGTTCCCCGCCGCATCGTCGTCATCGACGCAGGCGGCGACGACGCGGGCGCCACGGCGCTGGCGCGCTTCGCCCCGGCCATCCGCGCGGGGGCGGCCGCCGTGCTCTATGTGGTGAACGAGCGGCGCAACCTCACCCAGACGCCCGCCGAGGCGCTCGCGGTGCTCGCCGAGATCCAGGAGACGTGCGGGCTTGCCGCCACGGGTGTCGTGAACAACACGCACCTCCAGGGCGAGACGACGTTTGAGCAGGTGGCCGCGAGCGTTCCGTTTGCCCAGGCTGTGGCTGCGGCGGCCAAGCTGCCGCTTGTGTGCACTACGGTGCCCATGTCGGCCATTCGGCGAGAAACCGCGGGGTCAGGGGCCTTGGCGGCCATCCCCGATGGCTATCCTGTGGAAGTGCTGGTTGCGCCGCCCTGGGCATGAGCGCGGCCGCTTCATGAGAGAGAAACGAGCGCGGCGCCGGGCGGCGCCGCCCGAGAGAACGAGGGAGGTTTCCCATGGCGCGAGTAACCATTGACGACTTCTTCTGCAAGGGCTGCGGCCTGTGCGTAGACGTCTGCCCGGCATCCATCCTCGAGCTGGATCTGGCTGTCATCACGGCCAAGGGCTATCATCCGGCCCATTGCGTCGATCAGGAGAAATGCACGGGCTGCTGCTCGTGCGCGACGATGTGCCCCGATGTGGCCATCACGGTGGAGAGGTAGATCTATGACAGAGAAAGTACTCATGAAGGGCAACGAGGCCATGGCCGAGGCGGCCATGCGCGCCGGCTGCCGCTTCTTCTTCGGATACCCCATCACCCCGCAGACCGAGGTGGCGGCCTATATGGCGAAGATGATGCCGAAGGTGGGGGGCACCTACCTGCAGGCCGAGTCCGAGGTGGCGGCCATCAACATGGTCTACGGCGCCGCCGCGGCGGGCGCGCGCGTGATGACCTCGTCCTCGTCGCCAGGTATCTCGCTGAAGAGCGAGGGCATCTCCTACATGGCCGGAGCCGATTTGCCGGGCGTCATCATCAACGTGCAGCGGGGAGGCCCGGGGCTTGGCGGCATTCAGCCCTCCCAGGCCGACTACTGGCAGGCCACCAAGGCCACGGGCCACGGCGACTTCCAGATCGTCGTGTTCGCCCCCTCCACGGTGCAGGAGATGGCCGACTGCGCTTTCGAGGCCTTCGACGTGGCCGACCGCTACCGCGTGCCGGTGATGATCCTGGCCGACGGCATGCTCGGCCAGATGATGGAGCCCGTAGTGCTGCCCGAGGCCATCGATCCGGCCGATTTGCCCGAGAAGCCCTGGGCCACGACGGGCCACGGCCACAGCCGGCCCCATAACGTGGCGAACTCCCTGTATCTGACCGCCGCGGCCCTGGAGGACCTCAACCGCGAGCGCTACGAGCGCTACGACGCCATCAAGGCCGCCGAGAAGCGGGCCGAATGCTACCGCACCGAGGACGCCGACATCGTGCTCGTGTCCTTCGGCGGGGCGGCCCGCGTGGCCCGCAGCGCCGTGAACACCGCCCGTGAGCGGGGCATCAAGGCCGGGCTCGTGCGCCCCATCACCCTGTGGCCCTTCCCCGAGGACGCCCTGGCCGAGGCCTTGGGCCGCGCGAAGGCGGCCCTCGTGGTGGAGATGAACATGGGCCAGATGGTGGAGGACGTGCGCCTCGTGGCGAACGGGACCGTGCCCGTGGAGTTCTACGGGCGTACCGGCGGCGTGATTCCCGCGCCGGAGGAGGTTCTGGCTGCCGTGGAGGCTCTGAACGGAAAGGTCGGTGAGTAGCATGGCGCAGGACGAGCGCGAGATGAAGGTGGTCTACGAGCGGCCCCATGCGCTGTTGCCCGTGGTGACCAACTACTGCCCAGGCTGCCCCCACGGCATCGTGGAGCGCCTCGTGGCCGAGACCATGGATGAGCTGGACATCGAGGGCGACACTATCGGCGTGGCGCCGGTGGGCTGCTCGGTGATGGCCTACGACTTCTTCGGCTGCGACATGATCGAGGCGGCCCACGGCCGCGCCCCGGCGGTGGCCACGGGCGTGAAGCGCGTGCATCCGGACAAGATCGTCTTCGCCTACCAGGGCGACGGCGATTTGGCCTCCATCGGCATGGCCGAGACCATCCACGCGGCTACCCGCGGCGAGAACATCGTCGTCATCTTCATCAACAACGCCATCTACGGCATGACGGGAGGCCAGATGGCCCCCACGTCCCTGCCGAACCAGGTGACCCAGACGAGCCCCTACGGCCGCGATGTGGCCACGGCGGGCAATCCCATCCGCGTGAGCGAGCTGCTGGCCACGCTGGACGGCCCGGCCTACATCGAGCGGGTCTGCGTGGATTCGCCCAAGAACGTGCGCAAGGCCAAGAAGGCCATCAAGAAGGCGTTCCAGAACCAGGTGGACGGCGTTGGCTACTCCTTCGTTGAGGTGGTCTCCACCTGCCCCACCAACTGGGGCATGACCCCGCAGGACGCCTTCGCGTGGATGCGTGAGAACATGCTGCCGTACTACCCGCTCGGGGTGTACCGCGACGTGGTGGCCGACGGTTTCGCCAACGCTGCCGAGGCCGCGAGCGCCCGCAACGCCGCGTGCCCCATCGCCCATCCCGAGAAGAAGGGGGAGAACTAATGGATCGCGAGCTCCAGTGTGTCATCGCCGGCTTCGGCGGCCAGGGGTCGCTCTTTGCCGGCAAGGTCATCGCCACGGCCGGCCTCATCGAGGACCGCGAGGTGTCCTGGATGCCCTCCTACGGCCCCGAGATGCGCGGCGGCACGGCGAACTGCTCGGTCACCTTGGCCGACGAGCCCATCGGCAGCCCGCTCGTGCTGCATCCCAACGCCCTCATCGCCCTGAACCAGCCCTCGTTCGACAAGTTCCTGCCCACGGTTGCCGCGGGCGGCATCGTCGTGGCCGACACGGCCATGGTGCCCGACCTGCGCGAAGCGGCGGGCGTGACCGTCATCGGCATCCCGGCCGCGAAGCTGTGCGAGGAGGCCGGCATCAAGGGCCTCGGCAACATCGTGCTCATCGGCAAGCTGTGGGCGGAGTTCCCCTTCTGCGAGCGAGAGACCCTGGAAGGGGCGCTCGCCTCGGTGGCCGGCAAGAAGCCCGCGATGCTCGAGAAGAACAAGATCGCCCTCGGGCTGGGCATGGAAGCATAGGGGATCATCATGGATGAGAATCTGAAAGAGCTCGGCATGCGCGTCCAGGGCCTGCGCGAGGCCTGCGACGTGTCCCGCCACACCATGGCTCAGGAGCTGGGCGTGGACATCGAGACCTACCGCGCTTGGGAGGAGACCGGGGTGGACATCCCCATCTCGGCCATCTACCACATGGCCAAGAAGTTCTCCGTGGACCTCACGGAGATCCTCACCGGCAACGCCCCGAAGCTGGACACCTACCACGTGGTGCGCGCGGGGGAGGGCATCAACGTCGATCGCTTCCCCGGCTACCAGTACGAGGACCTGGCCTGGCGCTACGCCCGCAAGATCATGCAGCCGCTGAGGGTGGTGCTCGACCCGAGCGACGAGCCGGCCGAGCTGGTGTGCCACGGTGGCCAGGAGTTCAACTACGTCGTGGACGGCTCGCTCGTCCTCACCTTCGAGGACCGCGATATCGTCCTGAACGCCGGGGACTCCATCTACTTCAACCCGGAGCACCCCCACGGCCAGCGCTGCCACGGCGACGAGCCCGCCACCTTCATCACCATCATCGCGGAGTAACTTCCGACCAAGGTTGTCACACGGGTTTGGCCGGGGAGCGAAGCGACTTCCGGCGTTCCAACCGAGCGAGTTCCGCAGCGACTGAAAGTGCCCGGTGGGCACTTTCACCAAGCGAGGACTGTTTGAGCGAATTGGAATGTCGGGAGGCGCTTCGCGGACAACGGGGAAAGCGACGGACAAGCACAGGAGAGTTAAGAGAGAAGCACGCACCATGGATCACGTTCTAAAGAAATACTGCCCCCGTATTGAGTTCGACTCCTACGAGGACTTCGCCGAGAACTTCAAGATCGAGGTTCCCGAGGCCTTTAACTTCGGCTTCGACGTCGTGGACGAGTGGGCCGCCGTAGAGCCCGATAAGCGCGCCCTTCTGTGGTGCAACGACCACGGCGAGGAGCGCACCTTCACCTTCACCGACATCAAGCGCCTGTCCAACCAGGCCGCCAACGCCTTCGCCGATATGGGCATTGGCAAGGGTGATGTGGTCATGTGCATTCTGCGCCGCCGCTGGGAGTACTGGGTGTGCGCCGTCGCGCTCTGCAAGCTGGGCGCCACCATCATCCCGGCGACGCTGCAGCTCACCCGCAAGGACGTGGTCTACCGCGCGAACAGCGCCGACGTGCGCGCCATCGTGGCCGTGAGCGACGATTACGTGTGCGCCCAGGTGGAAGAGGCCATGTCCGAGTGTCCCACGGTGCGCGAGAAGTTCATCGTCGACGGCAGCCGCGAGGGCTGGGTCGACTTCGACGACCTCATCGCCGGCTTCCCGGATACCTTCGAGCGGCCCCAGGGCGAGGCCGGTGTCACGTCGAAGGACATCATGCTCATGTACTTCACGAGCGGCACCACCGGCAACCCCAAGGCCGTGGAGCACAACTTCGCGCACCCGCTCGGTCACATCATCACGGCGAAGTACTGGCAGCAGGTCAAGGAGGACAAGCTGCATATGTCGGTGACCGACTCGGGCTGGGCCAAGTTCGGCTGGGGCAAGATCTACGGCCAGTGGATCGCCGGCGCCACCATCTTCGCCTACGACATGGACAAGTTCGTGCCCACCAAGCTGCTTCAGAAGATACAGGACTATAAGCTCACCACGTTCTGCGCGCCGCCCACCATGTATCGCTTCATGCTGCAGGAGGACGTGGCCTCCTACGATCTGTCGAGCGTCGAGAACTTCGCCACGGCCGGCGAGCCTTTGAACGCCGAGGTGACCATCCAGTGGGAGCGCCTCACCGGCAAGAAGATCCGCGAGGGCTTCGGCCAGACCGAGGGCCCGGTGCTTCTGGCCACCTTCCCGTGGGTGGAGCCGCGCCCCGGCTCCATGGGCAAGCCCTCGCCGCTTCTGAA
Source organism: Adlercreutzia shanghongiae (assembly GCF_035830635.1). Taxonomy (NCBI): domain Bacteria; kingdom Bacillati; phylum Actinomycetota; class Coriobacteriia; order Eggerthellales; family Eggerthellaceae; genus Adlercreutzia; species Adlercreutzia shanghongiae. The sequence continues at coordinate 63,131 of NZ_JAYMFI010000007.1, forward strand.
CGTGAAGCTGCTCGACGAGGATGGCCGCGAGGTGGAGGACGGCGAGGAGGGCGCCATCTGCGTCACGGGCCTCACCGAGGCCTACCCGCCGGGCCTGTTCGTGGGCTACTACGGCAACGAGGAGAAGACGGCCGAGGCGGTGGGCGGAGAGTACTACAACCTGCACGACATGGCCTGGCGCGACTCGGACGGCTACTGCTTCTTCGTGGGCCGCAACGACGACGTCATCAAGTGCTCGGGCTACCGCATCGGGCCCTTCGAGGTGGAAAGCGCGCTCGTGGAGCACCCCGCGGTCGTCGAATGCGCCGTGACGGCCGCGCCCGACCCCATCCGCGGCAAGGTGGTGAAAGCCACCGTCGTGCTCGCCCGCGGCTACGAGGGCACCGACGCGCTCACCCGCGAGCTGCAGGAGCACGTGAAGAAGACCACGGCGCCCTACAAGTACCCGCGCATCATCGAGTACACCGACGAGCTGCCCAAGACCATCGGCGGCAAGATCAAGCGCAAGCTCATCCGCCAGACCGACGGCGTTCACGATTAGGTAACGGGAGGCACTCGAAAGGGTGCCTCTTTCGTTTGACGAGCACGATTGGCGAAATTTTGCGGTGAGCGGCGTTGCCTCGAACCGCGCATATCGGGTATCATGCTACCGAAGCGAAACCCCAAGGGGCGATGGCGTCGCGCCAATGAAGCGCCGCCCTTGCCCCTCGAGGTTTGAGGTCAGCTGGGGAGGGCAGATCTTCTCGCTTCGAAGGAAGGAGATGCCGAAGGGCATCTCAAGGATCCCCAACTGGAAGGAAGAGGCATGACGGAAGAAGAGAAGAAGGTGGAGCAGTCGGTCGACGAGCCCGCTGCCCAGAAGAAAAAGAAGAAGTGGCCCATCGTGGTGGGCGTTGTCGTCGCCGTGCTCGTCGTGGCCGGCGCCGGTTTCTGGGTATGGCATGAGCAGCCCAGCTTCTGCAACGCTATTTGCCACACGCCGATGGATCCCTATCTGCCCACCTACGAGGCTGAGCCGGGCGAGCCTGCCGTGGACAAGTGGGGCAACAACCTCGAGACCGCCAGCGGCATGATGGCCGCCGTGCATCGCGCTCAGAACGGCGACACCTGCATGAGCTGCCACGTTCCCACCCTGTCCGAGCAGATCGGCGAGGGCATGAGCTGGGTCACCGGCAACTACGAGGTTCTGAACACCCAGACCGGCCAGCAGGTCGTGCCCGAGAAGTCCCTCGAGGACCTCGTGGCCGCCCGCGGTATCGAGCCCGACCAGTTCTGCCTGAACGAGTCCTGCCACAACATGACGCGCGACGACCTGATCCAGGCCACCTCCGACATGGAGCGCAACCCGCACGTGCCTCAGCACGGCGAGGTCGCCTGCGGCGAGTGCCACAAGGCCCATCGTTCCTCGGTGAACTACTGCTCCAGCTGCCACAACGACGCCCCTATCCCCGAGGGTTGGATCAGCGCTGCTGACGACAAGGCCCTGGTGAAGGAGCTCGACAGCCTGAACAAGTAATCTCCGCATAGAGATTGCCTTCTTAAGGCCGCCTTCGGGCGGCCTTTTTTGTTCATTACGAAAAAAGTCATCGAAAGGGGTTGCGCTGCTTTCGCTGCAGTCCTATATTGAGCGCGTCCTTTAAATGCGGTACAGAGAGGCCGACAAGGTAACCCCATCAGCGCGGGGCGCGCAACGAGAAGCGAGCGAGCCCAAGACGCATCGACGCAGGAAGCCTAGTCGCCAGACGGGCTTTTTCTTTTGCCCGAATGGCGGCACGAAGCGCGCGGAAACTCGGACGCGAGCTTCGCGGACTCGTCTGTACGCACTGACCCTAAAGAAGGGAGTGTGTATGAACGACGAGAGCATGGTCAAGTCGATCTGCATGGATGCAGACGACATCGAGCGAGCGGTGACGCGCATGGCGCACCAGATCCTCGAGGCCAACAAGGGCGCGCAGAATATCGCGCTCGTGGGCATCGTCACGCGCGGCGATCTGCTCGCGAAGATGCTGGCCCACAAAATCGAGGAGATCGAAGGGGTTGAGGTGCCCCTGGGCAAGCTGGACATCAGCTTCTATCGCGACGACTTCGCGACCCATATGTCTCCTGAAGTCCATTCCACCGAAATCGATTTCGACATCGACGGCCTTACGGTTGTTCTGGTCGACGACGTCCTTTACACCGGGCGCACTATCCGTGCGGCGCTCGACGCCCTCATGGACATCGGCCGCCCGGCCGCCGTGGAGCTGGCGGTGCTCGTGGACCGCGGCCATCGCGAGCTGCCCATCCGCGCCGACTTCGTGGGCAAGAACGTGCCCTCTTCCTCCAGCGAGAACGTCCGTTTGTTCCTCGAAGAGGTCGACGGCGTCTCCGCGGTGGAGATTCTGGATATCGAGCCGGGCAAGCGCGCAGGCGCCGCGGCACTGACTAAGAAGGAAGGTGAGTAGGTCAATGGCCTTCGATCACAAGCACCTTATCGACATCACCGAGTACTCGGCCGATGACATCATGACCATTCTGGAGACGGCCAAGAACTTCAAGCAGGTGAACGAGCGCCGCATCAAGAAGGTGCCCACGCTCAAGGGCTTCACCGTGGTGAACATGTTCAACGAGCCCTCCACCCGCACCCGCTCCTCCTTCGAGATCGCCGAGAAGCGCCTGTCTGCCGACTCCCTGAACTTCGGCGGCTCCTCCACGGCCACGGTGAAGGGCGAGAGTTTGGTGGACACCGTGAAGACGCTGTGCTCCTACAAGATCGACTGCATCGTGGTGCGCGACCGCTGGGCGGGCGTGCCCCGCAAGATCGCGGACGTCTCCGGCGTGTCGGTCATCGACGCCGGCGACGGCAAGCACCAGCATCCCACCCAGGCGCTACTGGATCTGTACTCCATCTGGGAGGAGAAGGGCTCCTTCGATAACCTGCACGTGGGCGTGGTGGGCGACATCGCGCACTCCCGCGTGTGCGGCTCGCTCATCCCGGCGCTGAAGATCATGGGCTGCGAGGTGACGGTCATAGCACCCCCCACGCTCCTGCCCGCTCGCCCCGACATCCTGGGCGCCGACCATGTGACGAGCAACCTGGACGAGGCCCTGCCCGAGCTGGACGTGGTGTACATGCTGCGCATCCAGCGCGAGCGCTTCGAGGGCGCGCCGTATCCGAACCTGCGCGAGTACAACCTTCTCTACGGCCTCACCGAAGAGCGCGACCGTCTCATGAAGCCCGACGCATGCGTGTGCCACCCGGGTCCCATCAACCGCGGCGTGGAGCTCGACAGCTTCATGGCCGACCACCCCAAGCGCTCCATCATCCTCGACCAAGTCTACGCCGGCGTCCTCGTGCGCATGGCCGCCCTGTACCTGCTCCTAGGAGGTAGCAACGATGGCATTGATGCTTAAGAACGCCCGTCTGATCGACCCCCAGATCGGCCTGGACGAAGTGGCCGACATCCTCATCCGCGACGGTAAGATCGTGGAGGTGGGCCACAACCTTTCCATGGAGAAGGGCGTCGAGCGCGACCTTTCCGGTAAGATCGTCACCCCCGGCCTCGTGGACATGCACGTGCACTTCCGCGATCCGGGCCAGGAGCAGAAAGAGGACATCGCCTCCGGCTCTCGCGCCGCTGCCCATGGTGGCTTCACGGCCGTGTGCACCATGCCGAACACGAGCCCGGTGGTGGACGACGCCGTGGCCGTGGAGTACGTGAAGGCCCGCGCCGCCGCGGTGGGGAAGTGCCGCGTCATTCCGTCGGGTGCCTGCTCCAAGGACCTCAAAGGCGAAGTGCTCTCGGACATGGGCGACATGTACGCCCACGGCGCGCCCGTGTTCACCGACGACGGCCACGGCATCCAGGACGCCGGCATGATGCGCCGCGTCATGGACTACGCCCGCCAGTTCGACACCGTCGTCATGGCCCACTGCCAGGACGACTCGCTGGTATCCGACGGCCAGGTGAACGAGGGCGTGGCGAGCACGCGTCTGGGCATGGTCGGCTGGCCGGCCGAGGGCGAGGAGCTCGAGATCGCCCGCGACATCGCGCTCTGCCGCCTTACGGGCTGCCCGCTGCATATCCAGCACATCACCACCAAGCGCGGACTGGATCTGGTGGCTGCTGCCAAGGCCGAGGGCCTGCCGGTGACCTGCGAGGTGACTCCGCACCATATGTTCCTCACCGAGGACGACATCACCGCCGAGTACCAGACCTCGCTCAAGGTGAACCCGCCGCTGCGCACCGCCGAGGACGCCGCCGCGCTCATCGAGGGTCTGAAGAGCGGCGTGATCGACGCCATCGTCACCGATCACGCGCCCCACACCGACTGGGAGAAGGACCGCGAGTTCGAGCTGGCTCCCTTCGGCATGACCGGGCTCGAGACCTCGCTCTCCCTCGTGCTCACGCACCTCGTGCGCACGGGCGTCATCGACTACAGCCGCATGGTCGAGGCCATGGCCGTCGCCCCGCGCGAGATCCTGCGCCAGGAGCCGGTGAAGATCGAGGCCGGTTCTACCGCCGATCTTACAGTCATCGATCCCGAGGCCGCCTGGACGGTCGCCGTGGGGGACTTCTGCTCCAAGGCCAACAACTCCGGCTTCATCGGGGCCGAGCTCGTGGGCCGCGCCACCGACGTCTACGTCGGCGGTTACGCCACCATGGAGGACGGCGCCATCGTCGAGTAGGCATCTGCCGCGAAATAACGCTTCATCTGGAAGGGGCTGTCTTCGGGCGGTCCCTTCTTGCTTCTCCCGACACTCCGGAGCACCCGCCCCCCAGTCTCGTAGGCTACCCCTGGCGGGGCTGTGCGCAAGAGTCTGTTGCAGCTTACCGCTCGACTTCGTCCTGGTCGCTTGAATTCAACGCGGCGCATGAGAGGTCATCGTAGAGCCCCTCGTCCTCGGGGGCGTCCATCCAGGGCGGGAGGACGGTGATGCCCGTAGTGGAATCAGGGCGCAGCGTCTCTCGCCCGTTCAGAGCCTGTCGCTTCAGCTCTTCGATTGTGCGGAACTCAATCTCGGCGTCCTTCGTTGCGGTTGGCATAGCGCACCTCCTCGGAGTGTCCCAATGTTACCGCGAAAGGGTATGTCGTTGGAGATGGGACGATACAGTCGATGACTCGCTGTTGGCGGTATGCACCCGCTTCCGCTCATTCCCTGTGAAGGACCGCATGCAGCGGTCCTTCGTTTATAATCGGGGAAACGCTACGAGGGAGAAAGGCGGCGGCATGACGGGCACCTACGAGAACGGTATCTATCGCGAGGGCGACGTGCGCCTGTCCGACCTGTCAGGCCGGCGACGCCTGCCCATCGGGCGCGACGGGTTCGCCGCGGCGGTGCAGGGGTCGGTGGTCGTCGACAAGTCCCTTCTCATCGCCGACGTGCTCGACAGCTCCGCCGCCGTCACGCTGTTTTGCCGCCCGCGCCGTTTCGGCAAGTCGCTGAACATGACCATGCTCAAGTCCTTCTTCGAGATACCCCCGGCGAGCGACCCGAACGCCGAGGACGCTGCCTATCTCTTCGAGGGCCTTTCCATCTGGGATGCCGACGGCGGCCGCTACCGCGAGCACCAGGGCGCCTATCCCGTCATATACATCAGCTTCAACCCGGTGAAGAAGCAGAACTGGGAAGATGCCAAGAATGCTCTACGCCAATTGATCGTATGGGAATACATCCGCCATGGGTATCTGTCCGATAGCTCCGAGCTGAACGAGCAGGAGCGCGCGTACTTCGATCGTGTTGCGGGATGGGAGGCGACAGACGGGGACATCGAGTCTTCCCTCATCAACCTCACTCGCTTGCTTTTCAGACACCACGGACGTCGCCCCGTCGTCCTCATCGACGAGTACGATGCGCCGGTCATGGCGGCTCGTGACAACGGGTACTACGACGAGATGGTCTCGTTTCTCAAAGGATGGCTCACGGCGGCCCTGAAGGACGGCGGCCAGGCTCTCGCGTTCGCGTGCCTCACGGGTGTACAGCGCATCTCGAAGGAGTCCGTCTTCTCCGATTTGAACAATCTGGTGGTGAACACCTCTCTCAACACCAAGTACGACGAGCGCTACGGCTTCACGGAAGACGAGGTGCGCGCGCTGGCCAATTACCTGGGCCAAGCCGCCCATTTCCCCGAGATGCGCCAATGGTACGACGGCTACCGCTTCGGCTCGGTGGATGTGTACAACCCTTGGAGCGTGCTCAACTACTTCGACAACGATTGCGAGTGCGCGCCCTATTGGGGCAACACGTCTTCCAACGCGCCCATCGCGGCCATGGTGCGCGGGGGAGACGCGCGGCTGATGAGGAAGGTGTACGGGCTGCTTAATGCGGGCGGCTCCGTGGAGGCCGCCCTCGATCTTTCGGTTGTGTTCGGGGACTTGGACGCCCGACCCGAGGCCCTCTGGTCCCTTTTGTACCTTGCCGGCTATCTGACCACCGACGATACGGAGCAGCCCAACTCCAAGGACGTCGTGCGACGGCTGCGCATCCCCAATTTGGAAATTGCGTCCCTGTACCGCAGCGAGGTCATCGACCGCTTCGCGCAGATCGCCGGAGGCCGCGACTGCCTCATCGATCTTCACCGCGCGCTGGTCGATGGGGATGCTGGCGCGCTCGCCGAGGAGCTGGAGGGCGTTCTCCTGAACGCGGCGAGCTGCTACGACCTAACGAGCGAGAACAGCTACCACATGCTGTTGGTGGGGCTTTTGTTCGGCGCGACCGGCTACGGGAACCCGGTCTCGAACCGCGAGGCGGGGCGCGGGCGCTTCGGCATCCGCCTCGCTCCCGAGCGGGCGGGGCTGCCCGCTATCACCCTGGAGCTGAAGTTCGAGCGCGGCGCCGGGGCGGAGCGCCTGGAGGCGCTGGCCGCCGAGGCCCTGGCCCAGATAGAGGCGCTGGCCGCCGAGGCCCTGGCCCAGATAGAGGCGCGGGCCTACGACGCGGAGGTGGCCGGAAGCAGTGCGGGCAGCCTGCGCTACGGCATCGCCTTCTCCGGCAAATCGCTGGCCGTGGCCACAGGTCGCAGGTCGTTGTAGGTCGCGGCGCCATTCGGCTGCGGTCTTCGGTTGCGACGGCTGTTGGCGGATGCGCGCCGTTGAACCCAGCTCCAGTGCCGCTTACTTTTGTGCAGATGCATACTCTGGAGGGTACTCTATGCTCAATTTTGACCTTTAACGGACGGTACTGAGAGACCGGCAAGGTGCGATGAGCGAACTTTATCTTGTGCGCGTGCGAGCGCTCCCGTCCAAGGCGGGAGCGCTTTTTTCATGGGCGCGCAGGCGAGGGCGAGCAGGTCGCGGAAAGGACGGAACCCTTGAGCAAGATTGCGGAAAAGCTGCGGGCGGCCACGGCGAAGCCGGCGGGAGCGCCGGCGCTGCTCGTGCTGGAGGACGGCGCGGTGTTCGCCGGCACCTCCTGCGGCGCGCCCGGCGAGGCGTTCGGGGAGGTCTGCTTCAACACCTCCTTGGAAGGCTATTTGGAAATCGTCACCGACCCCTCTTATGCGGGGCAGATCGTGGCGCTGACCTATCCGCAGGTGGGCAACTACGGGGTGAACGCCGACGACGCCCAGGCGGAGAGGCCGGCCCTGCGGGCGCTCGTGGTGCGCGATATGTGCCCCACACCCTCCAGCTGGCGCAGCCAGGAGAGCCTCGGCGACTACCTTGGGCGCGAGGGGGTCGTGGCCATCGAGGGCGTGGACACCCGGGCGCTCGTGCGCCACATCCGCGATGCCGGCGCCCAGCGGGCCGTCGTCTCCACCACGGATGCGGATGCTGCGTCGCTGCTCGAGAAGGTGCGCAAAAGCCCGACGCTCGTGGGCGAGAACTTGGCCGCCGGCGTTTCCTGCGGCGGCAGCTATTCCTACGGCGTCGCGGACCTGCCCGCTTCCCACGACTTCGCCCTGGCCGCGCCGGCCGACCCCCGCTTCAAGGTGGTCGTCTACCACTGTGGCGTGAAGCGCTCCATCTTAGACGGCCTGGTGGCCTCAGGCTGCGAGCTTGTCGTAGTGCCCTGGGACACCCCGGCCGAAGAGGTGCTGGCCCTGGACCCCGACGGCGTCTTCCTCTCCAACGGCCCGGGCGATCCGGAGGCGGTGGAGGAGACCTACCGCGCGGCAGAGAAGCTGCTGGGCCGCGTGCCGCTGTTCGGCATCTGCCTAGGGCACCAGATGATGGCCAAGGCCGCAGGAGCAAAGATCGACAAGCTGAAGTTCGGCCACCACGGCGGCAACCACCCGGTGCAGAACCTGCTCACCGGGCGGGTGGAGGTCACGGCCCAGAACCACGGCTTCTGCCCCCGCTTCCAGAGCCTGGGGGCGCTGGTGCCCGAGCTTTCCGGCGGGGCGACCGAGCACGTGGATGACTTGCGGGAATGGGGCTACCGCAACATCGCCCCCGTCGTGGACAACGAACGCTTCGGGCGCATCCGGCTCACCCACGTGAACCTCGACGACGGCACCGCCGAGGGCTTCGCCTTCCTGGACGTGCCGGCCGTGAGCGTGCAGTACCACCCGGAGGCGGCCCCCGGCCCCACCGACGCCCACTACCTGTTCGGTGCCTTCGCGCGCCTCATGGAGGGCCGCGCGGACTATCTGGATATCGACATCGCGACCGACCGCCTGTCCGGTTGGAAGTTCGGAAGCACCGCGGAAGGGGAGGTGGCGTAAATGCCCAAGCGCGACGACATCAAGAGCATTCTCGTTATCGGGAGCGGTCCCATTGTCATCGGCCAGGCCTGCGAGTTCGACTACTCCGGCGCCCAGGCCTGCAAGGTGCTGCGCGAGGAGGGCTACCGCGTCATTCTGGTGAACTCTAACCCAGCCACCATCATGACCGACCCGGAGCTGGCCGACGCCACCTACGTGGAGCCCATCACGCCGGCGTTCGTGGAGAAGGTGATCGCCCGGGAGCGCCCGGACGCGTGCCTGCCCACCCTCGGCGGCCAGACGGGCCTGAACACGGCTGTGGAACTGGCGAAATCCGGCGTGCTCGAGCGCTACGGCGTGGAGCTCATCGGGTGCGATGTGGACGTCATCGAGCGCGGCGAGGACCGCAAGATGTTCAACGAGTGCATGGCTGACCTCGGCATCGAGGTCTCGCGGGCCGGCTACGCCTACTCGGTGGAAGACGCCCTGGGCATCGCCAGCGAGTTGGGCTTTCCCGTGGTGCTGCGTCCGTCGTTCACCATGGGCGGCGCCGGCGGCGGTATCGCGCGGGACGAAGGCGAGCTCGTTCGCATCGTGTCCCAGGGGCTTGAACTCTCGCCGGCCGGCGAGGTACTGGTGGAGGAGTCCATCGAGGGCTGGAAGGAATACGAGATGGAGGTCATGCGCGATGCGGCCGGCAACGGCATCATCGTGTGCTCCATCGAGAATGTGGACCCCATGGGCGTGCATACCGGCGACTCCATCACCGTGGCCCCGGCCCAGACGCTCACCGATCTTGAGTACCAGCGCATGCGCGCCGCGTCGCTCGCGGTGCTCGAGCGGGTGGGCGTGGCTACGGGCGGCTCCAACGTGCAGTTCGCCGTGCATGCTGAGACGGGCCGCATGGTCATCATCGAGATGAACCCCCGCGTGTCGCGTTCCTCGGCCCTGGCCTCGAAGGCCACGGGCTTTCCCATCGCGAAGGCGGCGGCGCGCCTTGCCGTGGGCTACACGCTGGACGAGATCATGAACGACATGACGGGCACGACTCCCGCCTGCTTCGAGCCGGCCATCGACTACTGCGTGGTGAAGGCCCCGCGCTTCGCCTTCGAGAAGTTCCAAGGAACCGATGACACGCTGACCACCCGTATGAAGGCCGTGGGCGAGGTCATGGCGGTGGGGCGCACCTTCGAGGAGGCTTTGGGCAAGGCCCTGCGCTCCCTGGAGTGCGGCCGGGCGGGCCTTGGCGCCGATGGGGCAGGGGAGGAGGGCGCACTTGGCGACGAGGAGCTCTTCGCCGCGCTCTCGCGCCCCACGGCCGAGCGCGTCTTCCTGGCGGCCGAGGCCCTGCGCCGCGGCATGAGCGTTGGGGAACTTCACAAGCGCACGGGCATCGACCCGTTCTTCTGCCACCGCATGGCCGATATGGTGGCCGTGAAGGAAGCCCTGCGCGGATGCTCCTTGGAGGATATGGACGCCGAGGCGTTCGTCATCGCGAAGCGCTACGGCATCTCCGATGCCCAGATTGCCGTACTCACCGGCTCGGACGAACGCATGGTGCGGGCCTGCCGCAAAATTCTCGGCGCGCGTCCCGCCTTCAAGACCGTGGACACCTGCGCGGCGGAGTTCCCCACGAAGACCGCCTACCACTACAAGACCTATGACGCGCACGAGTCCGAAGTGGCGCCGAAGGAGCGCAAGCGCGCCCTCATTTTAGGTGCGGGCCCCAACCGCATCGGGCAGGGCATCGAGTTCGACTACTGTTGCGTGCACGCCAGCTGGGCGCTGGCCGAGGCGGGCTTCGAGACCATCATGGTGAACTGCAACCCCGAGACGGTCTCCACCGACTACGATACCTCCGACATGCTGTTCTTCGAGCCGCTCACCTACGAGGACGTCATGGACGTCGTCGACGCGGTGGAGCCGGACGGCGTGGTGGTCACCCTCGGCGGCCAGACGCCGCTGAAGCTGGCCCGCGCTCTGGAAGAGGCCGGGGTGCCCATCATGGGCACGAGCCCGGACGCCATCGATCTGGCCGAGGACCGCGACCGGTTCGCCGCGCTGCTCGACTCCCTCGATATCGCCTACCCGCGCTCGGCCATGGCCGCAGGGCTCGATGAGGCCCGCGCCGCCGCCCGCGAGATCGGCTATCCCTTGCTCGTGCGCCCCAGCTACGTGCTTGGCGGCCGCGGCATGGGCATCGTCTACGACGACGCGGGGCTCGCGCGCTACGTGGCCGAGGCCGCCACGGTGTCGCCCGACCATCCGGTGTACCTGGACAAATTCCTGGAAGGGGCCGTGGAATGCGACCTGGATGCGCTCTGCGACGGTGAGGACGTGTACGTCGGCGGCATCCTGGAGCACATCGAGATGGCCGGCATCCACTCGGGCGATTCGGCCTGCTGCCTGCCGCCCTTCTCGCTGTCGGCGAAGGTGCAGGACGAGATGGCGAGCATCGCCCGGCGCATCGCGCTGGCCTTGGGCGTGCGCGGCCTCGTGAACATCCAGTTCGCCGTGAAGGACGGGGTCGTCTACGTCATCGAGGCCAACCCGCGGGCCAGCCGCACAGTGCCCTTCATCTCGAAGGCCACGGGCGTGCCCTTGGCGAAGCTCTCCAGCCGCATCATGGCGGGGGAGAAGCTGGCCGCGCTGGATCTTCCCGAGCACTTCGCGAAGCCGGGCCGCTACTTCGTGAAGGAGGCCGTGATGCCCTTCGGCCGTTTCCCCGGCGCCGATGCGCTGCTGGGACCCGAGATGCGCTCCACCGGCGAGGTCATGGGCATCGCCAACAGCTTCCCGGCGGCCTACATGAAGACCCAGATGGCCATCGACTACGCCGAACCCGCGGGAGGTACGTCCTTCATCTCTGTGAACGACCAGGACAAGCGCGCCGTGGCCTTCATCGCCCGAGAGCTTACGCGCCTCGGGTTCTCATTGTTGGCCACCGAGGGCACCGCCGCCGTGCTGCGCGCCTCCGGCGTGCCCTGCGAGACGACGGGCAAGATCCACGAGGGGGCAAGCTCGGTGGTGGATGCCATCGCCAGCGGCGAGATCTCGCTCATGATCAACACGCCCTTGGGCTCGGCCACCCGCGACGACGGCTACGAGCTGCGCCGCGCCGCCGTCCGCCACGGCATCACCTACGCCACCACGCTCGCCGCCGCCCAGGCCCTCATAGCCGGCATGCAGGCCGCCCGCTCCGGCGACCTGGACGTCGCCCCCTTGCAGGAGCTGTAGAAAGCCACTGTGTGCCATCCTGCGCTCGGGTCGCCGTGTCATCCTGAGCGGAGGCCGAAGACAGGAGTCGAAGGATCCCTCCTGCCCGGAAGATCCTTCGACTCGCTTCGCTCGCTCAGGATGACATGGGGTGTTTTTGCTCTCGGGATGGAACGGGGCGCCTGTCGCTCGGGATGACGCGGGGCGATCCCGAGCGAGACGACCCGCCCCTTATTCCGACGGCAGCGTTTCCCAGCCGTAGACTATATCTGCCGGCTTAAAGAGGTCAACGAACTCGGTAGGGGAGAGAACGGGTACGGGAGACTTCTCGAAGTCGCGGCCGTTGCGAGTGACAATGAAGTCGACGCCCGTGCGATGCGCAGAATAGGCAATGAGGTCGTCCTCGTAGTCGCGGTGTTCGTGCTCATAGGCAGCGAGGCAATCGGCGGACGTGGTGTCGGCGATGGAAAAAAGCTGCAGCAAGTCTCCGAAGGCCTTCCGGGCATCAGCCGCGTTCATGAGCTTTCGTGCCGTGAGCAGATAGCGAATAGAGGGCGTCGAGCACGCGGGAAGCCAAAGCTTGAAGTCGCGCAACAGAGCAACGTCGACAGCGGTGAAAGCGGCTTTAAAGTCATCAGTGTCAGTGAACAGGTCGATGACGACATTGGTGTCGAAGAGGATGTTCATTGCGCACCGCCGTGCTTCTCGAGAAGATGCTCGCGCCAATCCTCGCGCCAGTCGTGATCCTTCGGTGCGATGGGGGGCTCAAGAGAATCAGGCGTCGGGCGCGATGCGCCGACCATGGCCCGCAAAAGCCTTCGCTTTCCCTGGATGTCATCGCGAGGAGCTGCATCAGCGAGAAAATCTGGAACTTGCTGGCTCCGCTCGAGTTCGCAGAACAACTGCCGCACCGCTTCGGAAACGCTGATGCGACGCTTGGCGAGCACTTGCATTCCATGCTCTTTCAGCTCTTCAGGAAGCCGTATGTTCAATGTAGCTGTTGCGCCCATAGGTACCTCCTTTGCTGTCAAACACTATACTGCATTACGTAATGCAAGTAAAGAGGATGTCCGTGCGCCTTTGGATGCAGTAACCTCAGCTTTTTATGCGTTAGAATGTCAGGCAACGTGTGATTTCCGCTGACGCGACAGGAGAGCCTATGACGCTTTGCAATGAGAACGCGCCCATTCTGGTGAACGAAGAGATGGGGTGCAAAATCTGGCTCATGACGGTGCGCGCGCCGGAAATCGCGGCCACGGCCCGTCCCGGCCAGTTCGTGCACGTGAAGATTCCCGGCATGGAGGGCCACATCCTGCGCCGGCCCCTCGGCATCTACGCCGCCGACCGGGAGGCGGGCACGGTCGACATGATGTATCAGGTGCTCGGTTTCGGCACCGAGCATATGACCGAGCTTGCCGCGGGCGATGCGGTGGAGATGATCGGCCCCACCGGTCGCGGGTGGGAGGTGCCCGAGGGCTGCAAGCGCGCCCTCGTCGTGGCCGGCGGCGTGGGAAGCGCGCCTCTGTATCCCCTCGTCGAGGAGCTGGTGGCGCGCGGTGTGGACGTGTCGGCCGTCCTCGGCGCCTCCACTATCGACGCGCTGGTGGCCCGCGAGCGCTACGGCGCCGCCCTCGGCTGCGAGCCGGTCTGCTCTACCGACGACGGTACCTTCGGGCACGCGGGCTTCTGCACGCCCTTGGTGGAAGAGGCCCTGCGCGAGGCCGCCGCATCCGGCGAGCTGTTCGACTACGTCGCCTGCTGCGGCCCCGAGCCGCTGATGCGCCTGGTGGCCTCCATGGCCGAGGAGGCCGGCGTGTTCTGCGAGGTGTCGCTCGAGCGCCGCATGGCGTGCGGCGTGGGCGCCTGCCTGTCGTGCGTGGTGGATACCGTCGACGGCAAAAAGAGGGCTTGCGTGGACGGCCCGGTGTTCCCTTCGAAGAAGGTGGTGTGGTAATGAGCCGAGAGCCCCATGCAACCAACGTGAATACGGCCGTCAACCTGGGCGGCCTCGCCATGAAGAATCCCGTCACCGTGGCCTCGGGCACCTTCGGGGCCGGCATGGAGTACCACGACTTCGTGAACGTCGCCACCCTCGGCGCCGTCACCACCAAGGGCGTGTCTCTGAACGGCTGGGAGGGCAACGCCAGCCCCCGCATCGCCGAGACCGCTTCGGGCATGTTGAACTCCATCGGCCTTCAGAACCCCGGCGTGCAGCATTTGAAGGACATTGAGCTTCCCTGGCTTGAGTCCATCGGCGCCACCACCATCGTGAACGTATCGGGCCACAGCTTCGACGAGTACGTCTCGGTCATCGAGGCTTTGGAAGAGGCGCCAGTGGACGCCTACGAGGTGAACATCTCGTGCCCGAACGTGGACGCCGGCGGCATGACCATGGGCTGCCATGTTCCCAGCGTGGAGAAGGTGGTGGGCATGTGCCGCGCGGCCACCAAGCGCCCGCTCATCGTGAAGCTCACGCCGAACGTCACCGACGTGGCCGAGATTGCCCGGGCCGCCGAGGCGGCCGGAGCCGATGCCATCTCGCTCATCAACACGCTTCTGGGCATGGCCGTAGACGCGCGCACCCGCACCCCGAAGCTCGCCCGCGTGGTGGGCGGCTTCTCGGGGCCTGCGGTGAAGCCCGTGGCCCTGCGCATGGTGTGGCAGGTGGCCGGCGCGGTGTCGGTGCCCGTGCTCGGCATGGGCGGCATCTCCACCGGCGAGGATGCCGTGGAGTTCATGCTGGCCGGCGCCACCGCCGTGGCCGTGGGCACGGCGAACTTCGCGAACCCCGCTGCCACGGTGGACGTCATCGACGGCATCATCGACTACTGCGAATCCCAGGGCGTCTCCGACGTCAACGAGCTCATTGGAGGTCTTCTGTGCTAACGTCTTTCGACACCATTCCCGCCCGTGACCGCGTCATCGTCGCGCTCGACTGCGACGCCTGGGAGGCCATTGCGCTGGCCGACAAGCTGGAGGGCCACGCGAAGTGGCTGAAGATCGGCATGACGCTGTACTACGCCGAGGGCCCGGCCATCGTGAAGATGTTCAAGCGCCGCGGCTTCAACGTCTTCCTCGACCTGAAGTTCCACGACATCCCGCACCAGGTGCAGGGTGCGGCCCGCTCGGCCGCCGCGAGCGGCGCCGACATGCTCACCATGCACACCGTGGGAGGCGTGGCCATGATGGAGGCCGGCCAGCGCGGTGCCGTGGAGGGGGCGGGCGAATATGGCGGCCCGGTGCCCGCCACCCTCGGCATCACCGTGCTCACCTCCATGAGCCCCGAGGCCCTGGCGGCCACGGGCGTGGCGCGTCCTCTGCCCGAGCAGGTGGCGGCGCTCGCGGCCCAAACGGCCGAGGCGGGCATCTCGGGCGTGGTGGCCTCGCCCCAGGAGGCGGCCGCCCTGCGCGAGCTTCTGGGGCCTGAGGCCTACATCGTCACCCCCGGCGTGCGCCCGGCCGGCGCCGCGCTCGGCGACCAGAGCCGCGTGGCCACGCCGGCCCAGGCGTTCGAGGCCGGCGCCTCCCACATCGTGGTGGGCCGCCCTATTACCGAGGCGCCCGACCCAGTGGCCGCCTTCGATGCCATCGCGGCGGAATTGGAGTAAGCTCCAAGCGTAATTGCTGCCTAAAAATGACCCGTATACGGCCAACAAATAGGGAGAAATCCCGCAATTATTGATTCCGCGTAAATTACGTGTTGATTCCTCATCAATGCATGGTACTATGCCCTCAGCCCGAACCGGAAGGAGAACAGAAAATGGCAATTCCCCAACTCAGCCCTGAGGCCCGCGCCGAGGCTCTTGAGAAGGCAAAGGCTGCACGCATCAAGCGGGCGGAGGTTCGTGAAGAGCTGAAGACTGGCAAACTCACCGTCGCCCAGGTTCTCGATATGCGCGATGACCCCGTTGTGGGCCGCATGAAGATCTCCACGCTCATCGAGACGCTGCCCGGCTATGGCAAGGCCAAGGCCGAGCGCATCATGAAGGAGCTGCAGATTGCCGAGAGCCGTCGCATCCGCGGCATCGGCGAGCGCCAGCGCGAGGCTCTGCTCGCTCGTCTTTCCAAGTAAGCAACTTAGGGCAAAGGAATACATGAGACACGGAAACCTGTTCGTCATCAGCGGTCCTTCGGGGACCGGCAAGGGAACACTTATAGCGCGGCTTCTCAAAGAAGTGCCCGACGCTTGGTTATCGGTCTCGGCCACAACGCGGCGCCCTCGTCCCGGTGAGGAAGAGGGCGTCAGCTATTACTTCCTCACAAGCGAGGAGTTCGCCGCTTTGGCCGATGAGGGGGGCTTTCTGGAATGGGCCTCCTATGCCGGCAACTGCTACGGCACGCCGCGCGCCTCGGTGGAGCGCGAGATGGCCGAGGGCCGCCAGGTCATCCTCGAGATCGAGGTACAGGGGGCCCTTCAAGTGCGGGAGAAGATGCCCGAGGCGCACCTCGTCTTCATCGAGCCGCCCTCGCTGGAAGAGCTGGAGCGCCGCCTGCGCGGGCGCGGGACCGAGACCGATGACGTGGTGGAAAAGCGCATGCTCACCGCTTTGGTGGAACTTTCCCAAAAAATGGAGTATGATTATCGGCTTGTGAACGACGATTTGGATGAGGCCACTCGCCAGCTCGTCGCTTACGTCAACGAAATCGCCGAGCAATAGTAAGAGGTTATTCGCCCTATGAGCATTATCGAACCGAAAATCGACGTTCTGCTTGACCGTACCGATAACGACCGCTTCCTGCTGTGCGCCCTGGCCTCCAAGCGCGCCCACGACATCAACGATATGATGCGCGGCCAGCGCGATCGCGCCATCCAGCTGCAGACGGCCGTGGAAATCGCCCGCGCCGCCGACACCAAGCCCTTGTCCATGGCGTTCAATGAGATCGCCCGCGGCGAGGTCTCCTACGACCCGGAGTCGATCGACGTTAAGAACCATTAAATGACGGAGTTCCAGCGAATCATTCTCGTGCACTACCACGAGATCGGACTCAAGGGACGCAACCGCGGAGTATTCGAGAAGCGCCTTCAGCGAAACCTGGAGGTGCTTCTTGGTGCTTATCCGGTCGTCACCATCCACCGCATCTCCGGACGGCTGCTCGTGTTTCTGCGCGAGGGCACAAGCCTGGAGGTGGCAAACCAGTGCACCAACGCCATTCTGGGCGTGCCCGGCGTGGCTCGGGCGTCGTGCGGCTTCAAGTGCGAGCTTTCCTTAGAGGTCATGGGGCAGGCGGCCTGCATCGCGCTGGCCGAGGCGGAGCCCTTCGAGAGCTTCAAGGTGTCGGCGCGGCGCAATCACACGGTGTTTCCCATCGACTCCATGCAGATGAACCGCGACATCGGCGCGGTGCTCTGCGAGGCGTTTCCTGCCAAGCGCGTGCAAATGAAGGGCCAGGATGTGACCGTGGGCGTCGAGGCGGTGGAGGGTACCGCCTACGTGTACGCCCGCAGCGTGCGCGGCATCGGCGGCCTGCCCGTGGGCTCTTCGGGCAAGGTGGTGGGCCTTCTGTCCTCGGGCATCGATTCGCCCGTGGCCCTGTGGCGCATGGCGCGCCGGGGTGCGGTGCCGGTGGGCGTGCACTTCTCCGGGCGCCCGCAAACCTCCGACGCCTCCGAGTTTCTGGTGGACGACATCGCGCGGGTGCTCGCGCGCACGGGCTGCATCGGGCGCGTGTACGTGGTGCCCTTCGGCGACTACCAGCGCGAGATCTCGCTTGCGTGCCCGCCGTCTCTGCGCGTCATCCTGTACCGGCGCCTCATGTTCAAGGTGGCCGAGGAAATCGCCCGGCGCGAGGGGGCCGGCGCTCTGGTGACCGGCGAGAGCCTGGGCCAGGTGGCCTCGCAGACCCTCGACAACATCCGCGCTACCGACGATGCCGTCGTGATGCCCGTGCTGCGTCCGCTCATCGGCTCCGACAAACTGGAGATTATCGACCAGGCCCAAGAGCTCGGCACCTTCGAAATCTCGTCCATGGACGCGCCGGACTGCTGCACGCTGTTCATGCCGCGCAATCCCGAGACCCACGCGAAACTCGATGAAGTGCGCGAGGCGGAGGCCGCCTATCCCCTCGATGAGTGGGTGGCAGCCCTTGCCGATGCGGCGGAGCCCCACGACTATGCTTGCCCTGCGTATAAGCCGCGCAAGCGACGCGACGAGCGGGCGAGCTAAGCTTTCCATCCCTCATATATGTTCGAGAGCGTCCTGATTCGGGACGCTCTTTTTGTATGAGCGAAAGGCTTTATCGGCTCATCTGGCGACAGGGGTGTGGTCTGCGGGAGACGCTTTTAGGCAAATCAAGCGACAAAAGCGCGGCAGGGGGGAGGTGCGCAGCGGGAAATCCCGCCGTCATTTCTGCGGTTGTGCGGGAGTAGCGTTCCCTTATCTCGTGAGAAGGGAGTCCCCATGGCCTTTCAAGAACAGGCAGAGAGCCTCAGGGCTAAGTTGCATCTCGCTGCCGTGCCAAAGCCGGTGTTCGCCGGCCTTGTCACCATCTTGCTGCTGGTCGTTCTCGTTTCGGGCGTTCTCGTCGCGGGCGCAAGCGGTGGGGAGACGTTCGAGATAACTCGCCAAGAGGCGAGCGCAGAACTTGACGGGCTTTCTGAGGATGCTTTCGTTCAGCAGGCCGCGCCCCCAAGCAGCGTTGGTGACGTCGACGACTCGACTAGCGTGGTAATTGGGGAAGCGCAAGACACCGAGCCGGCGAAGCTGTGCGTTCATGTGGACGGGTGCGTAGGCGCCCCGGGTGTCTACTATCTTAATGAGGGAAGTCGCATCATCGACGCGGTGCAGGCGGCCGGCGGGGCGGGTGCCGATGCGGAAACGGCGGCGGTGAACCTGGCCGAGGTCGTGCAGGACGGCCAGCAGATCGTGATTCCCTCGAAGGGTGAGGGAAGCAACGGCCTCGCCGCCGCATCCTCGGACGGTGCGGCGTCATCCGGCTCGTCCTCCGGCGGCTTGGTGAGCATCAACCGGGCCAGCGCCGCAGAGCTGCAGACGCTCAAGGGCATCGGCGAGGCTACGGCCGAGAAGATTATCGCCGAGCGCGAGGCGAACGGTCCTTTCAAGAGCATCGACGATTTGATCCGCGTCTCGGGCATCGGGGAGAAGAAGCTCGAGGCGTTGCGGGATGGACTGTGTCTGTGAGAGGACGCGAGTGCGCTCAACCGCCGCGGCCCTCTCTTCCGCCGCTGCTCGTGACGGGCCTCGCCCTTTGGGCCGCGACGGCGCTTCTGTGGCCCTGCCTGCGCGGGGTGCCGCGCGGAGCCCTCGTCATCGGCGCCGCGGCGGCCTTGGCGGGCGCGGCGCTCGTCGCTGTCCCATCCCTGGTCCGAAGACGGTCCGCGATGGGCCGCACCGTGCTGCTGGGGTTGTTGGCAGCGCTCGCCCTGAGCTGCCTTTGGGCCTGCGTCCTGCAGCAGCAAACCGACGGGAATCCTCATTCGGATACCTGGGAGGTGGTGCTCGAGGAGGACGCGCGGCGAGGGGAGTTCGGGTGGCGCGCCCGGGCCCGGGCGACTGACGAGCAGGGGCGCACGGTGCCGGTCAGGGTGAACCTGCCCGAGTCCATGGGACTGCTCCAGGGGGACGAGTTCAAAGCGGAGGCCTCCTTCAAGCGCCCGACGGAACAGGCTGCGGAGTTCTATTGGAACGACGGCCTCGCCGGATCGCTTACCGTTTCAGACCGCGAGGGGGCGGCCCTGGTCGGAAGGTCGGCGCTGAGCGCTCTGCGGCAACGGGCCATTGAGACGATAGCGGCCCACGGCGACGGTCGCGCAGGGCTTCTGCAGGCGCTCGTCTGCGGCTATCGGGCGCCCATTGAAGATGAGGGCCTCTACGACCAGTTCAAAACCGTCGGCCTGGCCCATCTTGTGGCCGTGTCGGGAGCCCATCTATCCATCGTGGTGCTGTTCGTCGGTTTCGGCCTCAGGGTCTTGAGGGCGGGCAGAAGAACGACGACGCTTGCCATCTCGCTGTTTCTGCTCGGCTATATGGCGTTCACCGGCATGCCCGTGTCGGTGCTGCGCGCGGCGCTCATGGCCTTCTCGGGCCTGCTGTCCCTGTGCACCGACCGGCGAAACTCGTCGCTGAACGCGCTCGGAGGGTGCCTGGTGACCTTCGTCGGCCTCGACCCGCCCTGCGCGATCTCGGCCTCGTTTGTCCTCTCTGCAGGCTCGACGCTGGGCATCGTGCTGTTCGCGCCGCTCATTGCCGCGGCCTTCGGCGGCGCGGGGTCGTGCGCCAGAAGGCTCTTCGGGGACGCCGCCGCGCTCACCATGGCCGCGGCGCTCGCGACCCAGCCCTATGCGGCGGCGCTTTTCGCCCAGGTGCCGCTGTTGTCGCTGGCAGCGAACCTGATAGCGGCCCCGCTGTTCACACTCGCGTGCGTCGTCGGCTTCGGCGCCGTGCTCGTCGCCTGCGTCCTTCCCGGGGCCGCGCCTCATCTCATGGCCCTTGCGACCCTTGCCAGCGCGCCTTTGTCCCTCGTCGTCGAAAACCTAGCGGCCCTCCCGGCGTCCTGCTGGCCCGTTGACGCGCCGGTCGGCCTTGCCGTGGCAATCTCGGTCGTCGCCTGCGCCGCTCTTTGGCTCTGGTGGCCCCGCATAAGCGGCAAGAGGCTCGCTGCGGCCGTCGCTGCCGTTGCGCTCGCCCTGGCGATAGCGCGCGCTCCGCTCGGCGGAGCCGACGACGCCATCGTCATGCTCGACGTGGGTCAGGGAGATTCGTTCCTCGTGCGCAGCCAGGGAGCCGCCCTGCTCGTTGACACGGGAAACCAGGAGGCGATGCTGAAAACGGCCCTGGCCCGGGAGCGCGTCTCGCGCCTTGATGCGGTTGCCATCACCCATGGCGACGACGACCACTGCGGCGCACTCAAGGCGCTTGGGGACGTGGCTGCTGTGGACACCCTCCTCGTAGCTGAGGACCTGCTCCGTTGTCCGTGCGCCTCCTGCGGTGAGCTTCTGTCCGATGCCGAAGGAGAGGGCTACCCTGGCGGCGTGGCAGGGCTCGCCTTAGGCGACACGGTGCGCTGCGGGCGGTTCCGCCTGACCGTGGTCTGGCCCGGGCGGTTCGCCGACGAGGGCGGCAACGCCGATAGCCTCAGCTTCCTCTGCTCATGGGATGGCGACGGAGACGGAGAGGGAGAGTGGACGGCCCTTCTGTGCGGGGATGCCGAGGCGGAGCAGCTGGTGAAGATGGCCGAGCGTCTGCCCGCAGAGGGGGTGGACGTGCTCAAGGTGGGCCATCATGGCTCGAAAAAAAGCCTCGACGCTTCAGTTGCCGACCGGGTTTCCCCTTCAGTGGCCCTCATCGGCGTAGGCGAGCACAACCGCTATGGCCATCCCTCGCAGGAGGCGCTCGACCTGCTCGCCTCGATCGGGTGCGCCACGTACTGCAGCGATGAGGCGGGAAACGTAGTCGTGGCGTTTTCCGAGGATACGCTCACCGTATCGCCGGAGAGGCAGGAGTGCGAGACCAGATAGGGTACAATGGGCCCATGGCTACCAACGACAACAACGATCTGCTGCCCGCCTATCTGGCCGTGGGAGAGGACGCCTTGAAGCGCGAGGCGGTCATCGCGCGCCTTAAGGCGCGTTTGGCCAAGCTGGGCGACATGGCCTTCAACTCCGACGAGTTCGACGGTGAGACCGCTGAGGGCGCCGATATCGCCGCGGCCTGCAACACCATGCCCTTTGCGAGTCCCGTGCGCCTCGTGTACGTGCGCAACGTGGACAAGCTCAAGAAGGCCGATGCCGAGGAGCTCATTGCCTATCTGAAGGCCCCCAGCGACACCACGGTGCTCGCCTGTGAGGGGGAGAAGCTCGCCAAGAATACACGGCTGTACAAGGCGCTCGCCACAGTGGGCCCCAAGGCCGTCATCGATTGCGCGCCACCCAAGAGCTGGGAGCTTCCCAAGCGCGTCCGCGCCATGGCCACCGGCCACGGCATCGTGCTCACCGAGGGCGCCGCCTCGGCCCTCGTGGAGCTTGTCGGCGAGAACACGGTGCACCTCGACAACGAGCTGAAGAAGATTGCCCTGGCCCGCAGCGGCTCCGATGCCGTGTCCGAGCGCGAGGTGAGAGCGCTCGTGGCCCGCACCTCCGAAGTGAAGCCGTGGGATTTCACCGCCGCCTTCGCCGAGCGCAACCTCGGCAAGTGCCTGGCCCTCATGGATCAGATGGACTCGGTCTCGCCCCATGTGCTCATCGCGTTTTGCGCCACACGGCTGCGCGAGCTCATGGCGGCTCAGTCCATGGCGCGGCGCGGCAACCCTCGAGGCCTCGCGAAGGCGCTGGGCGCTCCCGACTGGCGCGTGAAGAACCACGGAGCGTGGGCCCGCAACTACCGCCCGGACGAGCTGCGCCGCGCTCTCGCCTCCTCCCGCGATGCCGAACAGGCCATGAAAAGCGGAGCAGACGCCGACGAGGTCTTCTACCGCTGGCTCGTGGAAACGCTTCGCCGCTAGGGCTCGGCCTTTGCATGCAGATTTTCAGCCTTTGCGCGCACCCACAGTAGTGGCTCATAGGTTCAGTCTCTGCCCGCGGCCGCATTTTTTTTGCTCCAAGGTTCAGTTTCAGCGCACTTCTTCTTCGAAAGCCAGCTTTTGCGTGTCCATATCCCCGTTATTTGGCTAAGTGAAGCATTTTCTTGCCAAATAACGGGGATATGGACGCTTTATCAGCGAATTTAAGGCTCATATGCGAAACGAAAATTCAATAAGGCCTGTTCAGAGGCTTGCGCTAGGTCTCTCTCATTGCAGGGCGTGTCCATATCGCGATTATTTGGCCAAAAAAGACGAGCCACCATTGCGGCGGCCCGTCTTGTCTAGCATATGTCGAGAAGCTTACTCGGCAGCTTCCTCAGCGGCCTCTTCGCCCTCGGCCTCGGCGGCAGCCTCGGCAGCAGCGGCCTCGGCCTCAGCCTTGGCAGCCTCCTCGGCCTCCTTGGCCTTGCGCTCGGCGGCCTTCTTCTCTTCCTTCAGCTGCTTCTCGCGACGCTTGGCCTTCTCTTCGGAGGCGGCGGCCATGGCGGCCTTGCGAGCGGCCTTGGCTTCGGCCTTCTTGGAGCCGGTCTTCTGGGCCTTCGGAGCGGCCTTCTCGTAGGCGGCGATGTCGGCCTCGGTCACCACGGTGTTGGCCAGGTGCATGATGCCGCTCTTGCGGTTGGCGGCCTGGTTCTTGTGGATGACGCCCTTAGAAGCGGCCTTGTCCATGAGGCGGCAGGCAGCCACGGCGAAGGCGTAAGCGGCCTTGCCGTCGCCGGCGGCCACAGCGTCTTTGACGTGACGGGTGGCGGTCTTCAGCTCGGCCTTGACAGCGCGGTTGCGCATGCGGGCCTTCTCGTTGGTGATGATGCGCTTCTTCTGGGACTTGATGTTAGCCATGAAACAGTGCCTTTCTTGTTCGGTCGTTACCTTATCTGCGGTATCCAACGACACGAACGCGCGGCGGCACACCCCGGCCACGGGCAATCGTGCGAAACGGGAGGCGGCGGGATTTCTCCGCGTCCCTGGCCTCGAGTCGGCAAGACTTCGAAGCCGCCAGCAATAGCAATCTTCTCATTGCAGCCACGTCTGCAGATTTGGCGGGAGAAATGTCCCGCGTCCGTATCGCTGGATACACAATGCGGTAGAATACCAAAGATTCGTTGAAGGTACCGGAGAATTTTTGCCCGAGCGGCAAATTCTTCGCAAGAGGCGCACATTGGAAGAGGACCCGCGTGACCCACGAGCTTTCCCATATTCGCAACTTTTCTATCATCGCTCACATCGACCACGGCAAGTCGACGCTTTCCGACCGCATCCTGGAGCTGACGGGCACGGTGGCCAAGCGCGACATGCAGGCCCAGCTGCTCGACTCCATGGACATCGAGCGCGAGCGCGGCATCACCATTAAAAGCCAGGCAGTACGCGTGGCCTACACCGCCGACGACGGCGAGACCTATCAGCTGAACCTCATCGACACCCCCGGGCACGTGGACTTCACCTACGAGGTGAGCCGCAGCCTCGCCGCCTGCGACGGCGCGGTGCTCGTGGTGGACGCCACCCAGGGCGTGGAGGCCCAGACGGTGGCCAACGCGATGCTGGCCATGAACGCCGATTTGGAGATCATCCCGCTCATCAACAAGATCGACCTGCCGGCCGCCGAGCCCGAGCGCGTGAAGGCCGAGATCGAGGACGGTCTGGCCATTCCCGCCGATGACGCGGTGCTCGCCTCCGGCAAGACCGGCGAAGGCGTCCACGATTTGCTGGAAGCGGTGGTCTACAACATCCCCGCACCCACAGGCGACGGCGAGGCACCCCTGCGCGCGCTCATCTTCGACAGCTACTTCGACGCCTACCGTGGCGTGGTGGCCCTCATCCGCGTGGTGGACGGCCGCATCAAGAAGGGCGACAAGATCCGCATGATGGCCACGGGCACCGAGACCCTCGTGGAGGAGGTGGGCGCACGCCACCCGCAGGAGGTGGCCGAGGAGGCGCTCTACGTGGGCGAAGTGGGATACCTGGTCACGGGCCTCAAGGACGTGAGCCAGGTGAAGGTGGGCGACACCATCACCTTGGCCGACGGCGGCGTGAACGAGCCCTTGCCGGGTTACCGCGAGGCCAAGCCCATGGTGTTCACGGGCCTGTTCCCCATCGACGGCGACCAGTACGAGCCTTTGAAGGAGGCGCTGGAGAAGCTCTCACTGAACGATCCGGCGCTCGTGTGGGAGCCCGAGACCTCCCACGCTTTGGGATTCGGCTTCCGCGTGGGCTTTCTGGGCCTTCTGCACATGGAGGTCATCAAGGAGCGCCTCGAGCGCGAGTTCGGGCTCGACCTTCTGGCCACGGCGCCTTCGGTGGAGTACCACGTGTACCTGAAGGGCGGCGAGATGGTGTCCTTGCACTCGCCCCAGGAGATGCCCGACCCCGGCTCCATCGATCATGTGGAAGAGCCCTACCTGAAGGCGAAGATTCTCATCCCGCCCGATTACGTGGGCGCCGTGATGGATCTGGCCGTGGGGCGCCGCGGCAACTTCGTCACCATGAACTATCTGTCGCAGACCACGGTCGAGATGCTCTGGGAGATTCCGCTCTCCGAGCTCATCTTGGACTTCTTCGACAAGCTGAAGTCGAACACGAAGGGCTACGCGAGCCTCGACTACGAGATGGACGGCTACAAGCCCTCGCAGCTCGTGAAACTGGACATCCTGCTCTCCGGCAAGCCCATCGACGCGCTGTCGTTCATCGTGCACAAGGACAAGGCCTACGACCGCGGGCGCGTGCTCTGCGATAAGCTGAAGGAGATCATCCCGCGCCAGATGTTCGAGGTTCCCATCCAGGCGGCCATCGGCGGGCGGGTGCTCGCGCGCCAGACGGTGAAGGCCAAGCGCAAGGACGTGCTCGCCAAGTGCTATGGCGGCGACATCACGCGCAAGCGCAAGCTGCTGGAAAAGCAGAAGGCCGGCAAGAAGCGCATGAAGGCCATCGGGAACGTGGAAGTGCCCCAGGAGGCCTTCATGGCCATCCTGAAAGTGGACGAGTAGAGCCGCAGCGCAGAGCGAAAACGCAAAGTGGGCCGTCGCGATGACGGCCCGCTTTGTTTGTAACGTCACTGCGCCCGCGCCCCCCGCAGGAGACGATTCCTGCTCCTCTGAGCTTACCCTTCCAGCAAGTCCTCGCGAACGAAGTTGGTGAAGGGCTTGGGCTCGGCGGCCGGCGGGTTAATGCCGGCGGCGCGGCCCGCGTCGAGACACTTGATCATCCAGGCCATGTTGCGGGCGAGGGTGCGCATGGTATGCAGGCCCTCGGCGTCGCCCTGCGCCTGCCCCGGCGTCTGACCGTAGGCGATGCCCCAGTAAGCGCTGGAAACCACGGGCATGTTGGAGATTTGGAAGTACTTGTTGATCTGGTCGGCGGCCTCGATGGCCCCGGCGCGCCGGGCGATGCCCACGCCCGCAGCGGGCTTGTGGGCAAAGAGCGACCCTCCGGCGTAGAACACGCGGTCGAGCAGCGAGCGCACCGATCCGGCCACGCCGGCATAGTAGACCGGCCCGCCGATAATGACGCCGTCGGCCTCGGCAATTTTACCGATGAGCTCGTTGCAGCAGTCCTCGGCGAACACGCACTTATGGTCGTCGGTGCGTTTGCAGATGCCGCAGGCGATGCAGCCGCGGATTTCCTTGTTGCCAATCCAGAAGACCTCGGTCTGGACACCCTCGGCCTCAAGGGCGGAAGCGGCCTCCTCCAGCGCGCGGTTGGTGTTGCCCTTCATGCGCGGGCTCCCGTTGATGAGCAGTACCTTCACGAATCTCTCCTCTTCTTGTGTTATCGGCGCGCCTGGCGCGCGCATCTATTAAACTATTCCCATTCTACACCGTCAAACGCAGCAGCCGAAAGAAGCACCTATGGCCAAGGAACCCAAAGAGGAATACGACTGGATCAATGACCCCTTCGACGAGAAGAAGATCGCCGAGGAGCGGGAGCAGATGGGCATGTCCGGCACCTCCAAGGCGGCGGCCGGTATCGGGTGCCTTCTGTTCTTCATCGGGTTCATCGTGCTCATCGGAATGCTCTTGTTCGGGATTCTGTAAGCAATGGAGGGCTTGTTCGGGAAATACCGGGTGCTTCTCGCGCCCATGGCCGGGGTGAGCGACATCGCGTTTCGCACGCTGTGCCGCGAGGCCGGGGCCGACATGGCCTTCACCGAGATGGTATCGGCCAAAGGGCTCTCGTTCGCCAACGATAAGACGCGGCATCTGCTCGCCCTGGCCGAGGGGGAGCGCCAGGTGGCCGTGCAGCTGTTCGGCCACGAGCCGGACGTCATGGCCTCCCAAGCTGCCTGGATCGAGGACATGATGGGGGAGAGCTTGGCCTACCTCGACATCAACATGGGATGCCCGGCCCGCAAAATCGTGTCGAAAGGCGACGGGTCGGCGCTCATGAAGACCCCTGAGCTCGCCGCCGCCATCGTGCGGGCGGTGAAGGGCGCCGTCTCCCATCCGGTGACGGCGAAGTTCCGTCGCGGCTGGGCCGAGGGCGACGAGACGGCGGTCGCGTTCGCGCGCGCCATGGAAGATGCCGGAGCCGACGCGGTTACGGTGCACGGGCGCTACGCCGAGCAGCTGTACCGCGGTGCCGCCGACTGGGGCGTCATCGGGCGCGTGCGCGATGCGGTGTCGGTGCCCGTCGTCGGCAACGGCGACATCCGCCGCGGCGCCGATGCCGTGGCCATGGCCGCGCAGACGGGCTGTAACGCGGTGATGATCGCCCGGGGCGCCGAGGGCAACCCGTGGCTGTTCTCGCAGGTGCAGGCGGTGCTCGCGGGTGACGATGAGCCTGTGCCGCCGTCCATCGAAGAGCGCATCGCCATGGCCCGCCGCCATGCGCGGCTGCTCACCCAGCGCGAGGGGCGCAACATCGTGCGGATGCGCAAGCATGCCATGTGGTACATGGCGGGACTTCCCGGCGCCGCCGCGGCACGGGGGCGCATCAACTACTGCACGACGCTGGAAGATTTTGGCCAGGTGTTTGATGACCTGATTGAGATTGCTCGGGAGCATTCGTGATTAGTTCGTCTCGCGCGAGGTATTTTGATTCGGCTCTGTCCGTCTCGCGCCAGAGGGCATTCCAATTCGCTCAGACAGTCCTCGCTTTGTGGAAATGTCCACTGGACATTTCCAGTCGCTGCGGAACTCGCTCGGTTGGAACACCCTCTGTCGCGAGACTACTCGTTCGGAAATGAGGTATTTTCTTGGGCTACGACCCTTATAAGGCGCTTTATCTGCATATTCCGTTTTGCGTGAGGCGGTGCGGGTACTGCGATTTCGCTACTTCGGCGGTGGAGCGGGATTCGCCGGTCATCGACGAGTACGTGGAATCGCTCGTGATGGACATTCGCCGGGCGTCCAAGGAGGGAAAGCTCGGGGCGCTTGAGACGGTGTATCTCGGGGGAGGGACGCCGAGCTATATCGGGATGCGGCGGCTTTCCATGCTGCTGTACGCACTTTCAATGTCTATGCATTTGGAGCCTGAGGTGGAGTGCACCATGGAGGCCAACCCCGAGAGCCTGGACGGCAACATGGTGCGCGACATCTGGGCGCTCGGGGTCAATCGGCTCTCTATCGGCGTGCAGTCCTTCGATGACGAGGTGCTGTCCATTCTCGGCCGCGCCCATGATGCCGAGGGGGCCCGCGCGGCGGTTCGTGCGGCTCAGGAGCGATTCGAAAACGTATCGGTTGACCTTATGGCCGGAATCCCCGGGCAGAGCGCCGAGTCGTTTGCGGAAAGCGTGCGCGAAGCGGTGTCCCTTGGCGTGGCCCACCTGAGCGTGTATCCGCTCACCATCGAGCCGCATACGCCCTTCGATGCCGCCATTATGCGCGGGGAGATGGCCGAACCCGACGACGATGTCGAAGCTGAGGCCATGGAGACGGCGGCGCGCATCCTGGATGACGCCGGCTTTCACCGCTACGAGGTGGCGAGCTACGCGAAACCGGGGTTCGAGAGCCGTCACAACACCGCTTACTGGACGGGTGCGCCCTATCTGGGGCTCGGCCGTTCTGCTGTCACCATGACTCAGAACGAGATGCGCCGCATGCGCGTGCAAGACGGGCGCGTGGTCGACGACTTGAACGCCCGCCAGATGGCCGCCGAGGACCTCATGCTCGCCATGCGCATGGCCCGGGGCGCCTCCGACGAGCAGGTGGCGAAAGCGGCTGCGATTATCGATGGCCAGCGAAGCGGCGACGACCGCGCGCCTCTCTCGGCGGAAGGCACCGTGCCCGCCGCCTTCGACGAGCTTGCCTCCCTCGGTCTCGCCGTGCACGAAGGCGGCCGCTGGCGCCCCACCGACACCGGCTGGCTCTGCGGCAACGAACTCTACGGCCGCCTCTTGGACCTGGCCCCGTAAGGAGCGCCTTCCACCTGCGGGGTTGTGTCGCTTGCGTAGAACGTTAGCACTCTCTTGACGAGGTTGCTAAAATAGCGTCAACGCCGTTGAAGGAAGGAGAGTCGATGCTGTCGGAGAGACGCCAGCGGGTGTTGCGCGCGCTCATCGAGGACTACATTCAGTACGCGCTGCCCGTAGGCTCGCGGACGCTCGCAGAGCGCCATCGTCTGGGCGTGAGCCCGGCCACGGTGCGCAACGACCTGTCCGTCCTCGAAGATGCCGGCTTCATCCAGCAGCCCCACACTTCCGCTGGGCGCGTGCCCACCGATGCGGGCTATCGCACCTTCGTCGACGAGCTCCTGTCCTCGGGCCTGGCCGAAGAGGAGCGCCCTCATCCCTCCATGGTGGAGGAGCTTCGCGCCAGCGCCTCGGAGCTCGATGCCCTCATGGAGCGCACGAGCGCCGCGCTCGCCCGGCTCACCGACTGCCTCTCCATCGTCATGGCCCCCTCGGTGTTCTCCGGGCGCATCCGCCAACTCACCTTGGTGTCGCTTTCGAACTATCAGGCCATCGTCATCGTCGTAGCCGAGGACGGCCAGGTGGTGAACCGCACCATCTCGTTTACCGACGAAGTCACCTGCGACGAGCTGGCGGCGGCCCAGAACCTGCTCAACCGCGTGCTCGTGGGCCAGTCCGCCCGCGACGTGCGACGCAACCTGGACGCCGGCACCATCGAGGCCTTGCGCGACCCGCTCGTGCAGCTCATCATCGACGAGGTGGTGGAGTGTCTCGGCGAGAGCGACGGCAATCGCGCCCACTCCCTTGGCATCTCCTCTCTGCTCCGCCAGCCGGAGTTCAGCGATTCCAAAGCGCTTCTGCCCGTTATGGAAGTGCTCGAGGACGACCGGGTGCTGCTGCACGCCTTCGACGACACCGTTGAGGGCGATGGCCCCGTCATGGTGCGCATCGGACACGAGAACCCTACCTCCGAGCTGGCCGGCGTCTCCATCGTCGCCTGCCCCTACGGGCGCGGCGACAGCGAGGGCGTCGTGGCCGTCATCGGCCCCACCCGCATGAACTACGCGGGCGCCATCCGCGCCGTGCGCGCCGCCCAGTGCGTGCTCCACGACGAGTAAGCTCGCCCGCATAACCCTTCGAAGCATTCAGAAAGGCACTCTATCCCATCATGGCCGCAAACAAGGACCTCTACGAAATCCTCGGCGTCTCCCGCGACGCCTCCGAAGCCGAGATCAAAAAGGCGTTCCGCCACCGCGCGCGCGAGCTGCACCCCGACGTGAACAAGGCGCCCGATGCCGAAGACCAGTTCAAGGAGCTGAACGAGGCCTACGACGTATTGTCCGACCCGCAGAAGAAGGCCGCCTACGACCGCTTCGGCACCATTCCGGGCGCTGCGGGCGGCGGAAACCCCTATGGCGGCGTCGGCATCGATTTCGAGGACCTTTTCGGAGGCGGCGGCTTCGGCGGCATGGGCGACATCTTCTCCACCTTCTTCGGCGGCGCGGCCGCGGGAGGCCGCCAGGTGCGCAAGGACGGCCGCGACATGGGCGTGGGCATCCGCATCAGCCTGAAGGAGGCCGCTACCGGGGAGAAGAAGGAGATCGTCTACGACCGTTTGGCTCCGTGCCCCGATTGCGACGGCACCGGCCTTGGCAAGGACGGCAAAGAGGTCACCTGCGACGAATGCCACGGCAGCGGGCGGGTGGTCACCGTGCAGCACACCTTCCTCGGCGACATGCAGTCGGCCACCACGTGCCCGAAATGCCACGGCGTGGGCACCATGATCGAGAACCCCTGCCCGGAATGCGAGGGCCAGGGCCGCGTGCCCGACCGCCAGCGCGTCTCCATCGACATCCCCAAGGGCATCCGCGACGGTCAGCAGCTGCGCATCCACGACTTCGGCGAGGCCGGCATGCAGGGCGCGCCCGCCGGCGACCTCATCGTCACCGTGCGCATTGCCCCCGACGAGTTCTTCGAGCGCGACGGCGACAACCTGCACTGCAAGCTCGTGGTGCCCATGGTGCAGGCGGCGCTGGGCGCCGATATCGAGATCGACGGCATCTACGAGGACGAGAAGGTCGTCGTCGCTATTCCCGAGGGATGCCAAAACGACCAGATCGTGAAGGTGAAGGGCTTCGGCATGCCGCGGCTGAAGAGCGATGCTCGCGGCGACTTGTTCGCGCACATCGCCGTCGAGGTGCCCCGCAAGCTCTCCAAGCGCGAGCGCGAGCTTTTGGAAGAGCTCGCCGAGGAGATGGGCGAGGACGTGAACGAGGAGAAGCGCTCGCCCTTGCAGAAGCTCCGCGACATCTTCGAATAGGAAGCTGCCATGTCGCTGCCGCGCTTCTTTTTGGAAAACCAGGTGCTCGCCGCCGAGACGGAGGCGGTGTTCCCGCTGCGGCTGTCGGCGGAAGACGCCAAGCACGCCAAGGTGCTGCGCCTGGCGGTGGGGGAGCACATCGCCGTCATCGATGCCGATAGAGACTACTTCGAATGCGAGATCGCGGACTTTTCCGACAACCTGCCTTTAGTGTCAATCGCGCGCCATGAGGAGGCTGCGGCCGCGGGCCCGCAGGTGATTCTGCTGCAGGGCCTGGCCAAGGGCGACAAGATGGAGACGGTCATCCGCCATGCCACGGAAGTGGGCGTGGCCGCCTTCGTGCCCCTATCCTGCGCGCGGTCCATCGTGAAGCTCGACGGCAAGAAGGCCGCGGCCAAGACCGAGCGCTGGCGCACCATCGCCAAGAGCGCCGCCATGCAATCGGGCCAGCCGCGCATTCCCGAAGTGAGCGGGCCGGCATCGGTGCGCGAGGCGGCGGCCATGCTCGGCGAGGCCACGGCGGTGCTCATCTGCTGGGAGGAGGCGCCCGAGAGCGCGCGTTTGCACGATGCCGTCCACGGCGCGCTCGCAGAAACGCTTACGCCGGCAGATGACGCCCATATCGCCGTTGTCGTCGGTCCCGAGGGCGGCCTTTCCGAGGAGGAGGTCGGGGTCCTTCTCGCGAGCAATCCGCGGGCCCGCCTTGTCACGCTGGGTCCCTCCATTCTGCGCACCGAGACGGCGGGCATCGTCGCCCCGGCCCTTGCGCTCTACGAGCTGGGCGGCATGGGCAACCGCCAGCGGAAGCCCGACGCGAGCCCGGCCTTGGCCGATGCCGAGCCGCGGCTTATCGAGGCGCCCCCTGCCGCCGAGGCCTTCGAGCACATGTTTCCCCGTTACGAGGATGCCGATGAATAAGGCCCCGTTCGGCTACGCGGTCGTGAACCTCGGCTGCAAGGTGAACCGCGTGGAGGCCGACCTCTTCGAGCGCCTGCTCGCCGAGCGCGGCGGCATCCCGGTGCCCGAGAGCGCAGCGGACCTCATCATCGTGAACACGTGCACCGTTACCGGCGAGGCCGAGAAGAAGACCCGCAAGGCCGTCCGCCACGCGCTCTCCGCCGCCGAAACCGCCGAGGTCGTCGTCACGGGCTGCGCGACACAGATCGATGCCTCGACCTACGAGGCCATGGGCGATCGGGTCACCGTGGTTCCGAAGGCCGGCATGGCGCTGTATCTGGAAGAGGGCGCGTTTCTGCCGCAGCTTCCCGAGCGGAGCGCCGAAGGCGCGGAGTCGAAGGATCCCGCGCCCCTCCTCCCAACGGACGGGCGCACGCGCATCGGCATCAAAGTCCAGGACGGCTGCGACAACGCCTGCACCTACTGCATCGTGCACGTGGCGCGCGGGCGCGCGGTGAGCCGGCCGGCCGACGAGGTGGTGGCCGAGGCCATGGCGCTAGCCGAGGAAGGGGTGCGAGAGGTCGTGCTCACGGGCATCAACCTCGGCTCCTACGACGACGATGGCACGGATCTTGTCGAGCTCTGCCGCCGCCTCCTCGCGGCGACCGCGGACATCCACGGGCCGAACGAACCGCCCTGCCGCTTCCGCATCGGCTCCATCGAGCCAAATGACGTTTCCGACGAGTTCGTCTTTCTGCTCGCCGAGGCCGAGGGCCGACTCTGCCGCCACCTTCACCTGCCGCTGCAGTCGGGAAGCTCCAAGATCCTCCGCGAGATGGCGCGGCCCTACGACGCCGAAGACTACCGCCATTTAGTGGATTTCCTGCGCGCCCAAGTGCCCTCTATCGCGCTCACCACCGACATCATCGTGGGCTTTCCAGGAGAGACCGACGAGAATTTCGAGGATACCTGCGAACTTGCCCGCCGCTGCGGCTTCAGCAAGATTCACGTTTTTCCCTATTCGAAGAGGGAAGGCACGCCGGCGGCTGAGCGCGAAGACCAGGTTGAGGCTGAAGTGAAGGCGGCTCGCGCCGCCCGGCTGCGGGCCCTCTCCGACGAGCTCGCCCAAGCCGACCGCGCATCCCGCGCGGGCACCGTCGAGCTTGCCTTGGTGGAAAGCACCGAACGCGCCACTACCGAGAGCTACCTCGAGGTGGCCGCACCCGCCGGCACCACCATCGGCGCGCTTTGTTCCGTAGAGCTTTAAGCGTCGTCCGTCTGACAACTCGGTGCGGTTTTGGAGCGATTGCACAACATAGGGTACAATAGCGCCCATGACTGATATTGCCCACACAACGCTCACCGCGCCCGACGGGGTCGACATGGCCCTGGTGGTCGGCGCCTCCGACGAGATTCTGCACATCCTGGAAGAGTCTTTCTCTGCCCGTATCACCGTGCGCGGCGATCGCATTGCCCTTGAGGGCGATGCGGTGGAGGTGCAGCAGCTCACGGCGTTGATCGCCGATCTTTTCAAAACTGTCGAGGAGGGTCTCGCCCCCG
Source organism: Adlercreutzia shanghongiae (assembly GCF_035830635.1). NCBI lineage: Bacteria > Bacillati > Actinomycetota > Coriobacteriia > Eggerthellales > Eggerthellaceae > Adlercreutzia > Adlercreutzia shanghongiae. The sequence goes on from NZ_JAYMFI010000007.1 coordinate 96,627, forward strand.
ACGTCGATTCCGTGCGTCATTCCGTGGAGCTGCTTCGCCAGGCCGAGTTTGCCCCGTCCGCCTTGCGCGACGATGTGCTGCTCACCTATCGCGGCCGGGCTATTCGTCCTAAGACCGCCGGTCAGAAGCACTATGTGGATGCCATTCGCGACAACACGGTCACCTTCGCCGTGGGACCGGCCGGTACGGGCAAGACCTATCTGGCCATGGCCATGGCCGTCGCCGCCTTAAAGCGCAAAGAGGTCGGCCGCATCATCTTGTCGCGCCCTATCGTGGAGGCCGGTGAGAACCTCGGGTTTCTGCCCGGCACGCTCTTCGAGAAGGTGGATCCCTACATCCGCCCGCTCTACGACGCGCTCTACTCCATGTTCGACCAGGAGCGCGCGAATGCCCTCATCGAGAACGGCACCATCGAGATAGCCCCTCTGGCCTTCATGCGCGGCCGGACCTTAAACGACGCGTTCATCATCTTGGACGAGGCCCAAAACACCACCCCCGAGCAGATGAAGATGGCGCTCACCCGCCTCGGATTCGGCTCGAAGATCGTCGTCACCGGCGACGTTTCCCAGATTGACTTGCCTAAGGGCACGAGCGGCCTGGTTCAGGTGCGCTCCATCCTCGAAGACATTGACGACATCGCGTTTTGCGATCTTACCGGAAAGGACGTCGTGCGTCACTCCCTGGTCGCGACCATCGTCGCCGCCTACGAGCGCGCGGCGGGAAAGGCGAGCTAGCCCATGGAAATCCTCATCACGTGCAGCCATCGCGAGGAAGCCGTCGAGCCGCTTCCCATTCACGACCTCGCCCTGTTCGTCTTGGAGAGCGAGAACAAGCCCGTCAACACGGAGGTGTCCATCAGTTTCGTCGACGACGAGGCCATGACCGAGCTCAACGGACGCTTCCGCGGCATGGAGGGCCCCACCGACGTGCTCTCCTTCGAGTGCGACAACATCGCCGACGACATCACGGCGGCCGACGGTCCGGCTTGCCCGCTCTACGAGTTGGGCGACGTCATCATCGCCCCGGACGTGGCCGAGCGCCAAAGCGCCGAGTTCGGCAACACCTTCGAGCAGGAGATCTCGCTTCTGGTCGTTCACGGCCTTCTGCATCTGTGCGGCTACGATCACATCGTCGATGAAGAGGCCGAAGTCATGGAAGCCCGCGAGCGCGAGCTGCTCACCGCTTGGGCCGAGCGCGAGCTGCCGCCCATGGCCGAGAATCGCTAGGAACCGGCCTTGCCGGACCGCGCCCCCAAAGAGCCGCTGACCCGCACCGCTCAGGACAGCCGCCGCTGCGGTGAGGGTCGCTTCCCCCTTGCATGCGCCTTTCGCTGCGCCGGCCGGGGCGTCGCCTACGCATTCACTTCCCAGCGCAACCTCAAGATTCAGTGGGCCATCGGCGCCTTGGCCGTCATCGCCGGCATCTCCCTCGGCATAGGCCAGGCCGAATGGCTCGCCTTGGTGCTCTGCATCATGGTGGTCGCGGTTGCCGAGGTGCTGAACACCGCCATCGAATCGGTGGTCGACATCGCCTCGCCCGAATGGCACCCCTTGGCCAAGGCCGCCAAGGACGCCGCGGCCGGGGCCGTGCTGCTCGCTTCTATCGGCTCGGTCGTCTGCGGCCTCATCATCTTCGTTCCGCACCTTCTCGCCCTCATCTGAAAGGAACACCATGGACCTCGACGCTTACTTCGCTGAAAACCCCATGGGTGGCTCGTTTCCCACCAACTCCGACTTCAAGAGCGGCTTCGTTACGCTTGTCGGGCGTCCCAACGCGGGGAAATCGACGCTGTTGAACGCCATCATGGGCAAGAAGATCGCCATCACCTCCAACACGGCCCAGACCACGCGCCATCGCTTCCGCGCCGTGTACACCACCGACGACATGCAGATGATCATCGTGGACACGCCCGGCCTGCACAAACCTCAGGACGCCCTGAGCGAGGAGCTGAACACGAGCGCCATCAAAGCCTTGGAGGACGTGGACGTGGTGGCCATGCTCATCGACGCCTCCAAGCCCATCGGCCGGGGCGACGAGTGGGTGGCCGCCCAGGTGCGCGCTTCGAAGGGCTCGGCCAAGATCTGCGTGCTCTCGAAAACCGACCTCGCTACCGAAGCCGAAATCAGCGCCCAGCGCGAAGCCGCTGAGAAGCTCTGCGACTGGGACGCCATGGTGGCGCTTTCCGCCGAGACGGGGTGCAACGTGGACGCCTTCGTGGAAGAGGTGCAGTTCCTTCTGCCCCAGGGCCCGGCGTGGTTCCCGGCCGACATGGAAACCGACCAGCCCTTGGAAGTGATGGTAGCCGAGTTCATCCGCGAGAAGGTGCTGCGCAACTTCTTCGACGAGGTGCCCCATGCCATCGGCGTGGGCGTGGAGGAGATGGAGTTCGAGGCCCCCAACCTCTACCGCATCTACGCCGTCATCTACGTGGAGCGCGATAGCCAGAAGGGCATCATCATCGGCAAGCGCGGCGCGGCCATCAAGCGCATCGGCACCGAGGCCCGCAGAGACCTGGAGATGCTCTTAGGTGCAAAGGTATTCCTCGACCTCTCCGTGAAGGTTCGCAAGAACTGGCGCCGCGACGCAAACCAAATCCGCCGCTTCGGCTACGGCGAGGGAGCGTAACTGTCCCCAGCCAAGTGTGCTCGCATCGAACAAGCCAATGAGAGCTTTTGTTCAAGATGATTGAGTCTAACGCCAGTGTCGCCGTAGTCCAAGTGCCGCGAGTTGGACGAGTGTGTCATAGCCTCTGGCGCTTGAGACGCTGGTCGCAATGGCGGAGGAGTCGCCCTGCTGTCTGTCCGAGGACGACTTTGCCTTAGTAAGACAAATTGAATAGGGCATAGATGAGGAGTTCTTCGCATGGCTCTCTCAGGTCGAGAGGCGGTAGCTGGGTCCTTTTCCCAATTTCCAGCGAAAAGTTGATAGCCACAGGCAGGCATTCGGGTGCATAATGGGGCAAAAGTCCTGATGATAATGAGGAAAGGTGAAGATCGTGATTTGCGAGAACTGTGGATGCGATTACGCGCGCAGCCGCCCGGCGTGCCCGGAATGCGGGACACCGGCGTCCGGCTATGAGAAATGGGCGACCGACGGGGAGTGGGCCGCGCCAGCGCCCGTCGAAGGCGAGGAGCTGCCACCGGTTCTGGCGAGCTGGCGCACCTCAGTTGGGTGGTCGATCGCGGGCCTGCTCGTCGGCAGCTACCTCGTTGGCTTTGCGTGCATGGCGGTGGCTGCGCTTCTGGCGGCGGGGCTGACGGCAATCCTGCTGGGTGCCGGGGCACCCCTCGCCCAGGCGTCGCCCGTGGTTCAGTTCGCGCTCTGCGTTGGGCTGCTGACGGGCGTTCTCCAGTATGCTGTCATGATTATCTATGCGGTCCTGTTCTACCCGTCCTACTTCACGAATCGGCCGCAACTTCGGTCGAGCGCCGTCATCAGCTTCGCCAACTGCGCGTTCGGCGGCCTCGTTTTCGGCCTGTTGTGGAACTCTAACCTTACGAAGCGCGTCAAGGGCATGTCGGCCAAGGTGTGCACTGCGCTGTACGCCGCCTGCCTAGCGCTCTTTATCGTGGCAACGCCTGTTGCTCTCTATTTCGGAAATGTTCATCCTCAGGAGTTCCTGCGCGCATGGTCTCAGGCCTATCCTGAGATGGCCGACCCTGGCGCGCGGTCCGACGTGTCGTCTTCAGGCCACTCCGATGCGTCCGCAGACGGACGCGACGCTGATGCTCCCGAGGCGACGGCGCCCGAAGCGGAACTGGCGTCCACGGACCTGGAGGCTGCCCAGAAGGTGGCCACGACGGCCATCGGCGCGCTGCCGGACAACCTGACGTGCGTCATGGAGACCGAGGTCGTCGCAGACGGTCAATCTCGGGCGACAGCACATGTGGAGATCCTGCGGGACGGCCGTGACGCGGTGCTGTATGTGGAGACCGATGGGAACGAGGACGACGCGATGCTCACGTTCTTCCAGGGCGACGAGAACATGGTGTTCCAGGGGGGCCTGTTTGTGTCGAAGGGGGAGGGCGGTCTGCCGGAAGACTCAACCGGCAGCGAGCAGGCCCTCGCGCTGGTCGACCTCGCCGGGCAAGCCTACGCCTACGACCACGAGGAGGGCGTCACCGAATACGTGTTCGTCGTAGAGGGGAGCGTCCTGCCGCCCGACATGAACTTCGAGGGAGTGAAGAGCGTCGACTACATTGATTTGCATTACTATCTCGATGCCGACGGGGTCCTGGTCGAGCTGTACACGGAGGTGAACGGCATCGCGCCCGCCGCGCAGGGCGGCGATCCCGTCGTTGTCTCCGCCGATGCCTGGTACTCCGACTTCGGCACCACGGAGGTGCCGCTCATGCCTGAGGGCTACTAGAGCCAATGGAGCGAGAAAGCTCTGCTTGTGCGCCCAAATGCACTATCTGATAAAGGACCTTCCAGAAGGCACTAAAATCAGCAACGTCCGCTTCGATCGGGGAGAGCCGTGCGACTGAATTGGATAGATATCGAATGGCCCTATCGGGAAGATCCTGCCACAGTGGATCGGCTCGTCGCCGAGGGCTTTACGCGCAATCAGGCAGTGAGCCGCGATTACGAGCAAAACTGGGCGGGCAAGCAGCAGACATTCAGAACTCTCACGGCAGGCGTCACGAAGCAAGTGAGCCTTGAGGTGGGTGAGATCAAGACGAATGGGTTCTGGAAGCTTTCCGTGATGTGCGTTCCCGACGATAGCGAGCTTGCCGTCTGCTGCGACAGCGCAGGCGTCCTATCGGTTCCCGTGGCGTTCGATCCAGAGCCTCTGCTGCTGGCCGACGACGAGGAGGTGAGGCGGACCGGGCTGACGCTCATGCGGATAGGGGTAGATCTGGCGCAGCGCGCAACGGGGGAGGACCTGTCAGGAATCTTGTCGGCATGCGAGTCGGTGGGCACCCAGGAGCCGAATCGGCCATGGAGGTACGCTTCCTGCGCTTCGAGAGCAGGGGATACGGCCTACGTGGAGGTTCTCTTCGGCACGCTGAGTCACGACGTCTGGATGGCGATCTGCGACGGTTCGGGGTCGGTTCTCAACCGAACGCTCGTCGCGCGGCTGTCGCCACTCACATTCGATCTACGACGCCAGTGCCTGGGAAGCTTGGCCTGGGACGGAGACGAGATCGCCGTGTTAACGGCGAAATCAGGGCTCACATTCAGGCTGCACAAGCATGGCGATGATTCGTTGGACGGGGAGACGTCTCCGGGAATCATGATAAAGGGCGCCGGAACGAGCCCCGATGTGTCGAGTCGGATCTGCGCGGCGACGTCGTACGTGTGCGAGATGGCGGCTAGGGCCGTCCACGCCGAGCTCGATTTGCTGGGATGCTCCCTGGAGATCGCCTGCGGAAGGGATGCCCGGCCGTCAGCCGTCCTGGAAGAGGGACTCCTTCGCGTTGAAGTCGCTTTCGATGCGAGAGAGCTTCTGCGGCTGTCCTCGCAAAAACGCGGCGCCGTCTCCACTGGCATACTGAGAATCGCGGCCATCGAGCTTTCCGACGTCCTCCCTGCTCTTTCCGAAGCGCTGCAAATGGCGTGCGAGGACATCGAGGAGGGCGGGTGTCGATACAGGTGGGCGCTCCTATCGTCAGAATCTCCCGACGGGAGAAGGGCGGAGCTGATATGCAGCTACACGACCAGTATCTGCACGATCGAGGTCGTGGTCAGCGACACCAGCGGCGCAGCCTTGGCGGCGAGCCCCGTTTTCTGTCTGGCAGCTGGCGCGCGCATCCCCCCAAGGGAGTTCTTCGGCGCATTCGAGTGGATGGGCCGGGAGTCTCTCTATCTGGGGGCAAGGACAGGGTTCGGCTTCAAGATGAATTTGAGATGAGGACGGCGCGGCTGTGTTCGGCATAGGCGCGGTGTTGGCTCTCATCTCCGTAAGGCGGTAACGGTTTCGTTGGCCGACCAAGAAGAAGTGCTATATTGGCAAACATGGTAGTGAAGTGCGGGTTTCGCCGGCCGATAGGACGAAGGCACGCGGATTGGGGCCTTCGGGAGATGCGCCGCTGCGGACATAAGCGAAACCGCGAGAAGTGAGAGTCTTGAGCGATAGGAGGCACCATGTTTTGGAACCGCAAGAAGAAGGAGCAGCAGCAGGCCGTGCAGCCCGAGGTCGCGGGCGCGCAGCCGCTGCCGGCTGAGTCGCCGTTCGCCCCGTTCCTGCGCAGCTTCGGGTACGAGGTCGCGGACGCCCCGGCTTCGGCCGACCCCTACGCCGAGCTCGTGGACACGCTCGGCGGCCGCTCGTTCGGCGACGGTCTGTTCACCGTCTTCCGCCGCGACGAGCTCCCGAAGTGGAGGGAGCTGATAGGCGCCTTCTACACGGACTACCGCGGGGAGTTCAGCCCGGTGGGCTACAACTGGCTCGGCCAGTGCTATGTCCTCGACGCGCAGGGGAGCGTCGACATCCTCGAGCCGGAGGCGTCCAGCACGTCCTGCACGGACATGGGCCTCGTGGAGTTCCTCAACGTCGACGGCGTCGGCAACCGCGATAACGCGTTCCTTGAGGCGGGCTACGAGGAGTGGCTCTCCGGCCACGATCCCGTCGCGGGCGGCAACTGCGTCGGCTACACCGTGCCGCTGTTCCTGGGCGGCAAGGACGAGGGCGACAACATGGACATCGTGGACATGGAAGTGTACTGGGGCATGACGGGCCAGCTGTGGGAGGCTGTGAAGGACCTGCCCGAGGGCACCAAGATCGGCAACATCAGTTTTGAATAAGGCCGATTCCTTTGGATGCCGGGGGCTCTCCGAGGTGGAAGAGGGAAGTGCTGACGGAGCGCTTCCCTCGGGAGAAATGATTCGCTGACTTGTTTGGCCAAACCAGTAACTTTGTTGTTGCTGGATGTGCGGGCTGCTTGATGGGAAAATCGGCTACAATTCTCTTCATCTGTGGAATCAATGAGGAGAACGTCGATGAAATGCCCCAACTGCTCATTCGATAATCGTGACGACGCCGCGTTTTGCGAGAACTGCGGCGAGGTCTTTGTTTCCAGCGGCGCCCGCACCATCAACGTGCCGCCGGTAGTCGAGGTGCCCCCGGTCGTGAAGGTGCCCGATATCGCTTCAAAGCCGCAGCCTTCCGCGCCTCGGGCCTCGGTGGCTGACCTGGTAGACCCCATTCCCGACGGGCCCGACGTTCCCGACCTATCGGGCTTCGAGCGTTTGGTGGACTCGAGCTATGTTCCGCCCGCCACGGCCCAGGCGGGGGACACGGCCGAGATTCCCCGCATCAACGACGAGTACGTGCCCCGGGCACGCAACTACGCCATGGGGCTGACGGAAAAAGAGCTGCGCCGTCGCGATCGCCAGCAGCAGAAGCTCGCGAAGAAGTTCTCCAAGATGCAGGAGAAGGAAGAGGCACGCAAGGCCAAGGAGCTGATGAAGGCCGAGAAGGAGCGTTTGCGCGCCGAGACTGCGGCTGAGAAGGAGCGCATCCGCGCGGCCGAGGCCGAGGCCCGCGAGCAGCGCCGTGCGGCGGAAGCCGCCGAGCGCGAGCGCCTTGCAGCCCTCGAACGCGAGGAGCAGGAGCGTCTGGCGGCCTTGGAGCGCGAAGAGCAGGAGCGCCGAGAGGAAGAGCGCGCGGCCCAGCTTACGGTGGAGGGCGCCCACGTTAAGGCCCCCGAGCCCGAGACCGACCTTATCCTCGATGCGTCTGAGACGACTCCGGTTGAAGAGCCGACTGCCGAAGCCGAGCTCATCGAGGCCGCCTCGGCCATTGTGGTGGCCGACCAGGCCGCCCTTACCCAGCGGGAGGCGGAGCCTGTCACGGGCGAGATCGACCTTACCTTCGACGATGCGCCTGAGCAGGCTTTCGAAGACGGGGATGGCGCCCCGGATGCCTTCGATGCCGATAAGGCCGCCTTCACCGAAGAGCCCGGCGCCTTCGACGCGCTGACCGAGGATGCGCCTCTGGGCGAGCTTAAGCCCGCGCGATCCAAGGCCCCGCTCATCGCCGCCCTTTGCATCGCCTGCGCCGTGGTGCTGCTGATGGTCGCCGGAGGCACCTATTTGGCCGAGATGTGGGGCGGTAAGTCCGTTCCCGAAGTCGTTGGCTTAAGCCAGCTCGAAGCTGCAGATGCCTTGGCCGCCAAGGGCTTTACGGTTGAAGTGGCCGAAGAGAAGTCCGACGAGCCCCAGGGCACGGTCTTAGGCAGTGACCCGGAGCAGGGCAAGCGCGCCGAGGAGGGCAGCACGGTAACGCTGACGGTCGCAACGCCGCGCACGGTTCCCGCCATCGTGGGACTTTCCCAGACCGAGGCTGCCGATGCGCTGACGGGCGAGGGCCTTGCAGCCGTCACCTACGCCGAGCAGAAATCCAATGAGCCGGCGGGCACCGTGCTCGCTGTGAGCCCCGAGGCGGGCACTGAGGTGAAATCCGCCGACGCCATCACGGTGACCGTGGCCGTTCCCTATACCGTGCCTTCCGTCGAGGGACTCTCCGAAGGCGACGCCAAGGCGGCGCTCGAGGCCGAGGGCTACAACGTGGATACCGAGTGGTACACCACCGAGGACATCGAGGAGGGCACGGCCGTCTCCACCGATCCTGCGGCGGGCACCGAGCTCAATTCCGGGTCGGACGTGGTGCTCTACATCGCGCACTCCCGCGGCACGGAGCTGGTGGAGCTTACCCGCGAGATATTGCCCGGAGCCAATCTGAAAACCGACGAGGGCAGCTTCAAGGTGGAGAACATCAAGAACTGCGCCTACCGCGGCGAGGGCGAGGTGCTCTACACCGTAGAGGCTCGCCAATACGAAGTGGTGACCATGCCCTTCGGCCTCGGCCAGGAGACTGTGTTCTCCAAAACGCTCACGACCATCGAGGGCGGCATCGTCTGGAACGACGACAACGAGGTGTCCTACGCCAGCCCCTCCATCCGCTACTAAAAGGCGCTGACGGTGGCCCAGCCTACCTACGCTCTGAAGGCCCTGGTGCTGCGGCGCACGAAGCTGGGGGAGAGCGACCTTATCCTCACGCTGCTTGCCGAGGACGGCAGCCAGCAGCGAGCCGTGGCCAAGGGGGCCCGCAAGCCCAAGAGCAGCTTCGCGGCCCGCACCGAGCTCTTTTGCGTCGTGGACTGCCTTCTCGCAAAAGGGCGCAGCCTCGATATCCTGAAGGAGGCGCGCCTTATAGCGGCCCACGACCACCTGCGCACGGGACTCGAGGCCTCGGCGGCTTCGTCGCCTGTGCTCGAGCTGCTCGGGCGGATGAGTCAGCGCGATCTGGCCAATCCTCGCTTGTTCCAGTCGGCCTGCCGGGCGCTGGATGCCATGGACGATTCCGATGACGCCCATCGTCTGGCACTCTGCGCCGCCGAGCTTTTGAAGATTCTCGCGTTCTCGGGCCTGCGCCCGAGCCTTGACGTCTGCGTGGGCTGCGGAGAGGCCGTCGAGCTTGCGAATGGAACCGTGGCGCCCTTCTCGGCCATCGACGGGGGCGTTGTCTGCGCGAAATGCCGCGCGCACTTCGAGACCGTTGCGGAGGATGCCGCCACGCTGCGTTGGGCCCAGTACTTTCTGACCAGCACCTTCGACGCCATCGCGGCGGGCCCGGCGGACGCCTCGGCGAGCTTTGCCGTGCTCCATCTGGTGCAGGGGCTTGTGCGCGCCCATGTGGGCAGCCCCTTGAAGTCGTTGGAGTTCCTCTTCACCAGCGGGCTGTTCTAGGCCCCGTTCGTGCAGAAACCGTGACGCTCGCCAAAACTTTGGATGCGTTTCGCGAAAGGTGCCCTATACTGGGCCAGCTGCCAAAACGGCGGCGCAATTCGCCTTTGGTTCCCACGGACCACTTCCATGGCTACTCAAGGCGGATGGAAACGGAAAAGCCGCGTCCTGCGGCACGAGCGGGGGAGAGCCCCCGGGAAGAAAGGTGGATCACCTATGGCCAGCAAGCTCAGCATCTCCAAGGAGCGCACCGCCGAACTCATCAAGGAATTCGGCAAGAACGATCAGGACTCCGGCTCCGCCGAGGTTCAGGTCGCCATCCTCTCCGAGCGCATCCGCAACCTCACCGAGCACCTGAAGACGCACAAGAAGGACAACCACACCCGTCGTGGCCTCATGATGCTCATCGGTAAGCGCCGCGGCATGCTGAAGTACATCAAGGACCGCAACATCGAGGAGTACCGCGAGCTCATCAAGAAGCTCGGCATCCGCGATAACATCTAGTTCGAGCAGATTCGGGGCCCTGCGGGGCCCCGTTTGCTATAGAAGGCGGTCGGAAGCGCATGAGGCGCGACCGGTCGCGAGGGCGGCGAATGTAAGTAGCCGCACCCGAAGAAGTTCCCCGCAATGAGGCGGGGGAGGTGAAGAGAAAGAAATCGCCATGACCAAAATTGTCGAAGAATTCGAGTTGTACGGCAAGCAGTACCGCCTCGAGACCGGCGAGCTGGCCAAGCAGGCCACCGGCGCGGTGCTCGTGACCTGCGGTGCCACGAGCGTGCTCGTGACCGCCGTCGTCTCCAATCAGGAGAAGGACTACGACTTCTTCCCGCTGACCGTCGACTACATCGAGAAGATGTACGCCGTGGGCCGCATCCCCGGCGGCTACCTCAAGCGCGAGGCCAAGCCGTCTGACCGCGGCACCCTGGTGGCCCGCATGGTCGACCGTCCCATCCGCCCGGGCTTCCCGGACGGCTACAAGAACGAGGTGCACATCGTCGCCACCACCTTCGTGGTCGACGGCGAGAACCCGCCCGACACCATCTGCGTGGCCGGCGCCTCCGCTGCCCTGCTCGCCGGCGGTGCCCCCTTCGACGGCCCGGCCGCCTGCGTGCGCATCGGACGTGACGTTGAGACCGGCGAGTTCATCGTGAACCCCACGGTGAACGAGATGGAGGCCTCCGACCTGGAGCTGACCATCGCCGGTACCGCCGACTATATCTCCATGGTGGAGGCCGGCGCCGACGAGATCTCCGAGGAGGACATGCTCGCCGCCATGACCTTCGGCCAGGAGGCCATCGCCGCCTTCTGCGAGAAGCAGGCCGCTTTCCTCGCCAAGGTGAACCCCACGCCCATGACCTACACCATCCACGAGGCCGACCCGTCCGTGGCCGAGCGCGTCAACGCTCATCTCGACGAGATGTCCGCGGCGCTCAAGGATGCCGACAAGGCCTCCCGCATGCAGAAGGTGGAAGATCTGAAGGCCGCCGTCATCGAGGGCGACTTCAGCGATGAGGAGCGCGCTGCTTGGGGCAGCGACATCAAGGCCGCTCTCAAGGCCCTGGAGAAGCGCGCCATGCGCGCCATGATCATCGAGACCGGCGAGCGCGCCGACGGCCGTACCCCCGAGGAGATTCGCCCGCTCTACATCGTGCCGGGCTACCTGCCCCGCGTCCACGGCTCGGGCCTGTTCCAGCGCGGCCAGACCCAGGTCATGTCCGTATGCACCTTGGGAATGCTCAACGAGTGGCAGCGCCTCGACACCATCTGGCCCGAAGAGGGCAAGCGCTACATGCACCAGTACAACTTCCCGCCCTATTCCACCGGCGAGACCGGCCGCATGGGCGCCCCGAAGCGTCGCGAGGTGGGCCATGGCGCCCTGGCCGAGCGCGCCATCCTGCCGGTGCTGCCCGACACCGACACCTTCCCCTACGCCATCCGCGTGGTCTCCGAGGTGCTCGAGTCCAACGGCTCGTCCTCCATGGCCTCGGCCTGCGGCAGCTGCCTGGCTCTCATGGACGCCGGCGTGCCGATCTCCGCTCCGGTTTCCGGCGTGGCCATGGGCCTTATCAAGGAGGGCGACGATGTGGTCATCCTCTCCGACATCCAGGGCATCGAGGACTTCCTCGGCGACATGGACTTCAAGGTGTGCGGCACGCCCAAGGGCATTACGGCCCTGCAGATGGACAACAAGGCCCGCGGCCTGTCCGTCGACATCCTGGCCCGCGCTCTCAAGCAGGCCCACGAGGGTCGCGCCCATATCCTCGCTGCCATGCTCGAGACCATCGACGGCCCCCGCGCCGAGATGAAGGAGACCGCGCCGCGCATCGAGACCATCAAGATCCCCGTGGACAAGATCCGCGACGTCATCGGTTCCGGCGGCAAGGTCGTCCGCGGCATCCAGGAGGAGACCGGTGCCTCCATCGACATTCAGGAAGACGGCACCATCCACGTGGGCGCTGTGTCCGGTACCGCCATGCAGGCGGCCAAGGACATGATCTTGGGCATCGTGAAGGAGCCCGAGGTGGGCGAGGTCTTCGAGGGCGAGGTCGTCGGCATCAAGGACTTTGGCGCCTTCGTGAAGCTCACTCCCGGCAAGGACGGCCTGCTTCACATCTCGCGCGTGGCCAACGGCCGCGTCGGCAAGGTGGAAGACGTGCTGAACCTGGGCGACATCGTGAAGGTGGAGGTGCTCGAGGTTGACCCGAAGACGGGCAAGATCTCGCTGGACCGCCTCGACAAGCCCGATGCGCCGGCCGGCTCCGCTCCGGCCCGTCGTGAGGATCGCGGCGAGCGTCGCGACCGTGGTGGGGACAACCGTCCGGGCCGCGCTGGCCGAACCCCGCGCCGTCGCCACGAGAGCAACTAGCGCATCTTGGAAGAGCCGCTCTGATTGCGGCTCTTCTTCTTTGAGATTCCTGTTGGAAGATGTCGCTGGTCGGAGGCACGGGGTATCTTGATTCGCTCGGTCAGAGCACCCCGCATCTCCTCTGTACCCTTACTTAGCTGCGCTTTTGGAAACTAAGGAGTAGTTCGAAATGATTAAAGTTGCTGTGGCTGGCTATGCTGGCCGGATGGGATCTGCCGTTGTCGATGCGGTTTCAGCCGCACCCGATATGGAAGTGGCCTGCGGCATCGATCCGAACGCGAAAGAAGCCCCGTTCCCGGTGTTCGGCACCGTGGCCGATGCCCTGGACGCAAGGGAAGTCGACGTGCTCGTTGACTTCACGCAGCCGAACGTTGTTGCGGGCAATCTGTCCGTGGCTCTGCCGCGGGGAGTGGATTGCGTTGTGGGCACCACGGGGCTTTCGGGGGAGACCTTGGAGGGACTCGCCGCCTCAGCTGCGCCCGGCACGTGCCTGTTCTATGCGCCCAATTTCACGACCGGCGCGGTGCTCATGATGGAGTTCGCCCGCGCTGCGGCTCCCTATTTCCCCGAAGCCGAGGTCATCGAGCTCCATCATTGCAACAAGAAGGACGCGCCCTCCGGCACCGCCGTGCGCACGGCCGAGATCATCGCCGAGGCCCGCGCTCCGCGGGTGAGCGAGGCTCCCGGCCGCGAGACGGAGATGCCCGGCGCACAAGGCGCCCGCGGGGCGCTCGTCGATGGCGTGCCGGTGCACTCCGTGCGCTCCATGGGCTTTGTGGCCAGCCAGGAGGTCATCTTCGGCTCTCTGGGCCAGACGCTCACGATTCGCCACGACTCGTGGGACCGCACTTCCTACATGCCCGGCGTGCTGCTCGGCATCCGCAGCGTGGGGGAGCGCGACGGGCTCGTCGTCGGTCTCGAAACCTTCATGGCGTAAAACGCTCTCACTCTTGGGGCCCGTTAGGTTGTGCGTTTGGCGAACTTACGGGCCCCTGCGTTTCCTTAAGCGGCCTTCAATGGCATAATAGAGCGTTGACTGGGCGCAAGCGCCCCCGACGTACGTTTAAGGAGACACTTCCATGGAGTTCAAGCGCGATCCTCGCTTCGGCCGCATGATTCCGGCCATGGTCACCCCGTTCAACGCCGACCTCGAACTCGATCTTGCCCGGGCCGAAGAGCTGGCCGACCGCCTCGTTGTCGGCGGCAGCGATGCCATCATCGTGAACGGCACCACCGGCGAGAGCCCGACGGTCTTCTACCCCCAGAAGCTCGAGCTGTTCCGTGCCGTGGTGCACGCGGTCCGCGGCCGCGTCCCCGTCATCGCGAACGTGGGCGACAACTGCACCGCCGATACGGTGCATTTTGCCCAGGATGCCGGCAAGCTCGGCGTCAGCGGCTTCATGTGCGTGGTGCCCTACTACAACAAGCCTCCCCAGGAGGGCCTGTACCGCCACTTCAAGACCATCGCCGATTCCACGGACATGCCCATCATCCTGTACAACATCCCGGGGCGCTGCTCTATCAACATGGAGGCCGACACCACGCTGCGCCTGGCCCACGACTGCGACAACATCGTGGCCATCAAGGAGGCCTCGGGCAACATGGAGCAAATCAAGCACATCATCGATAACGCGCCCGCGGACTTCGATGTGTACTCCGGCGACGATTCGGCCACCCTCGATATCATGGCCTTGGGCGGCGTCGGTGTCATCTCCACCATCGGCAACGTGGCCCCCGACCGCATGAAGGCCATCGTTGACTTGGCCGCACGCGGCGAGTGGGATGAGGCGAAGGCAGCCAACGAGGCCCTGCTACCCCTTATGACGGGCCTGTTCGAGACTTCGAACCCGATTCTCGTGAAAGAGGCCCTGCGCCTTATCGGCTTCCCCGTGGGCGGCGTGCGCCTGCCTCTAGTAGACGCCACGCCCGAACAGTCGGCGCGTCTGGCCTCCATCATGCGCGAGGTGGGCGTACTTGACTAGCCTCGGGCGCAAGTGAACGAGCAACGCCGGCCCGTTAGAGCACGGGTCGGCGTTTTTGCGAATGCATACCTAAGAAAGAGGAACAGAATTGACCAAAGACAACCAAGAAAAGCAGAACGGTCGCGCGGAGAGCGGATCGAACAGCAAGGGCCCGCAGAAGAGAGGCGACCGCCGCAAGAACAACACGTCGTTTAAGCGCGTCAATCTCGAGCGCAAGCGCCCGCAGCTCTCCCGTGGGGAAGAGGCCGCGGCCAAGGAGGCGCCGAATACGGGCAAAAAGCCGCGACGCGGCTCCAAGGCCGGCAAGGACCCCCGCGCCAAGCTGAAGATCATCCCGCTGGGCGGTCTGGACGCCATCGGCAAGAACATGACGGCCTTCGAGTGCAACGGCGACATGATCTTAGACGATGCTGGCCTCATGTTTCCCGACGACGACCATCCGGGCATCGACCTTATCCTGCCCGATTACACCTATGTGCTGGAGAACGCCGATAAGCTGCGCGGCATCGTCATCACCCATGGCCACGAGGACCACACCGGCACGCTGCCCTATCTTTTGAAGGACCTCGACCGCACGGTGAACATCTACGCCACCAAGCTCACCTTGGGCCTTATCGAGGGCAAGTTCGCCGAGCATCGCGTGAAGAACGCCAAGCTCATCGAGATCAAGCCCGGCGACGAGGTCAAGCTCGGCTGCTTCACCGTGGATTTCTTCGCCGTGAACCACTCCATCCCCGGCGCTGTGGGCCTATTTCTGCAGAGTCCGGCGGGCAACGTGCTGCACACCGGCGACTTCAAGCTCGATCAGACGCCCATCGACGGCATCACCACCGACTTCGGGGCGCTCGCGCGCTTCTCGGAGATGGGCATCGACCTTATGATGAGCGACTCCACCAACGCAACGAACCCGAACTTCACGCCTTCCGAGGCCGAGGTGGGCAAGACGCTCGCGCAGATCATCTCCCAGGCCAAGGGCCGCGTGATCATCGCGAGCTTCGCCAGCCACATTCACCGCATGCAGCAGATTTGCGATGCGGCGGTGAAAAACGGCCGCAAGGTGGTCGTCACGGGTCGCTCCATGATCCAGAATACCGATATCGCCCGTCGCCTCGGCTACCTGAACATCTCCGACGACAACCTCATCGACGCCTACGATCTAAAGGGCATCCCGCCCGAGCAGGTGGTCATCATGTGCACGGGCAGCCAGGGCGAGCCGCTCTCGGCGCTGGCGCGCATCGCCAACGGCGAGCACAAGACCATCGAGATCGAGGAGGGCGACACCGTCATCATCTCGGCCACGCCGGTCCCCGGCAATGAGAAGGCCGTCACCCGCGTCATCAACCAGCTCGCCAAGATCGGCGCCGACGTCTACGACAAGAGCCGCGCCCGCGTGCATGTGTCGGGGCATGCCGGCGCCGAAGAGCTCAAGATCATGCTGTCCATTGCCAAGCCGAAGAACTTCATGCCCGTTCACGGCGAGGCCACCCACCTGCGCGCCCATGCTAAGCTCGCCGAGGCCACCGGGGTGGATCCGGACAACATCTATGTTTTGGAGAACGGCGACTCGCTGGAGCTCTCCGCTCGCGGCGTGGCCCGCGGTGAGGGCGTGCCCTCGGGCATCGTCTACGTGGACGGCCTATCGGTGGGCGACACGTCCCAGGACGTGCTCGACGAGCGCAACACCCTCGGCAACCAGGGCTTCGCCTCGGTGGCCGCGGCGGTGAACATGAAGGACCGCAAGGTGGTGGGCGAGGTGCAGGTCTCCATGCACGGCATCACCGGCGGAGACGACTACTATCTGGCCCACGAGGCCGCGACCACGGTCGGCAACGCCCTACGCAAGTGCCTCTCCAAGGACGGCGGCGCGAAAGAGCTGCGCAAGGCCGGCCGCGATGCGTTGCTCTCGCTTTTGTGGGAGCGCACCAAGCAGCGCCCCATGGTCGTCGTGAACCTGCTGGAGGTATAGGCGCATCGTGGCTCGCACTTCCGGTTCCAAAAACACCAAGGCGCCCTCGAAGAAGGCCTCGGAGAATGTGTCCAAGAGCGGGACGCGCAAATCGGCCGCTGCCCGCAGCCGCTCGGTGGATGCCGAGCCGCGCATCCTAGACGAGCGCACGCGCCGCGACATCGTGGGCGTGGGCTTCATTATTTTAGGCATCGTGCTGTTCATCGCCGCGGCAGCTCCGGCCGGGGCCATCGTGACCGATTTCCTGTCGGAGTCGCTCCACGTGGTCTTTGGCGTGGGCTGCTACATCATGCCGTTCTTCCTTATCGCCATCGGCGGCGCGGTGCTCTACCGTTTGCAATCCGAGCGCATGTCGCTGCGCATCACCGTGGGCCTGTCGCTCATCTTGGTGGCGCTGCTCGGCATCATCGCCCTGTTCACGCCCACCACGGGCATCGGGCCTGCGGCCCTGTTCGACCGCATAGCGCTCGTGACCCATGGCGGGTATGTGGGCGCGGCGCTGGCCTGGGTGGGCCTTACGCTGTTCGGCCCGGTCATCTCGGGCATCCTGCTCATCGGAGTGGCTATAGCCGGCGTCATCATCATCGGCTTTTCCATCTCCGCGTTTCTCGAGAAGGTGCGCGCCCGCTACGACCTCGATGGCGAGGGCCTCGCCTCGCTCGTGCCCGATTCTTTGGGCTCGGTGCGCCGCGGCAAGAAGGGCACGCCGCTTTCCACCGTGGCCGACTCGCTGGATATGACAAGCGCGCATCCCCAGGCGCCCACCGCCCGCATCTCGCTGGGCGAGGAGCCCCGGCGCCGCGGCCGCAGTGCCAACTTCGACGGCGCGGCGGTGACCCGCCAGCTGGGCGGCCAGAACACCGGCACTCTCGTGCCCATCCAGGCGCCCGACCCGCGCGACGTGGCCGAGGTGGAGGATATCTCGGCAGCCGAGCCCGCCGCCCCCATGACCCGCAAGCTCGGACGCAAGCGCCATGAGGCCGATAAGGCCGAGCGCACCTCGGCCGAGACGAAACCCGTGCGCAAGAAGACGCCGCCCAAGAAGAAGGCGCCGGCCCAGCCGGTTTCGAAGGACGGCTTCCAGCTGCCGCCTATGGACCTGCTCTCCACGGGCGGCGGCGCTCGCCGCGGCTCCACCGAGGAGGAGCTGCGCGAGGTGGCCGGCGAGCTGCAGGGCACCCTTGAGGACTTCGGCGTCATGGCCGAGGTCGTCGGCTGGGTGGAGGGCCCCACCGTCACGCTCTTCAAAGTGGATCTGCCCTCCGGCGTGCGCGTGAGCAAGGTCACCAACCTCACCGACGACATCGCTCTGGCTCTCGCGGCCCCCGGCGTGCGCATCTTCGCCCCCATCCCCGGCACCAACTATGTGGGCATCGAGGTGCCCAACCGCAAGCGGCAGATGGTGTATCTGCCCGACGTGCTCGCCTCGGCCGGCCCCGGTCCTCTGCAGGTGGCCATCGGCGAGGACGTCGAGGGCCACTCCATCGTGCACGACCTCGCGAAAATGCCCCACGTGCTCATCGCCGGCACGACCGGTTCGGGCAAGTCCGTCGAGGTCAACGGCATGATCATGTCCATCCTCATGCGGGCGACCCCCGCCGAGGTGCGCTTCATCATGGTCGACCCCAAGCGCGTGGAGTTCGCCCCCTACGAGGGCATTCCGCACCTCTACGTTCCCGTGGTCACCGAGTGCCGCGAGGCGTCGAGCGCCCTTTCCTGGGCCGTGGCCGAGATGGAGCGGCGCCTGAAAATGTTCTCGAAATGCGGCGTGCGCAACATCATCTCCTTCAACGAGAAGGCTCGGGCGGCCCAGGCGGCTGACGAAGCGGCAGCCAAGGCGGGAGAGGAGCCTCCCGAGAACCCCTACGGCGAGCCCATCCCCTATATCGTCATCGTCATCGACGAGCTTGCCGACCTCATGATGAACGTTGGCAAGGAAGTGGAGTTCTCCATCAGCCGCATCGCCCAGCTCGCCCGCGCCGCCGGCATCCACCTCATCATCGCCACCCAGCGTCCGTCCACCAACGTGGTCACAGGTCTCATCAAGGCGAACATCACCTGCCGCATCGGACTTACCGTGGCCTCCGGCATCGACTCGCGCGTCATCCTGGACTCAACGGGCGCTGAGAACCTCATCGGCCACGGCGATTTGCTCATCGGCATGCCCGAGTACCCCAAGCCCGTACGCGTTCAGGGTCCCTACGTGTCCGACGAGGAGATCGCCGCCGTGGTGGCCCACCTGAAGGCCCAGGGCGAGCCGGAGTACCACAGCGAGATCCTGAAGACCAACGTGGTGACCCTCGGCGACTCCTCTCCCGCGGGTGAGGGCGGCTCCGAGGCCGACGACCCGCTTCTGTGGGAGGCTGCCGATGTGGTGGTTTCAAGCGATTTGGGCTCTACGAGCAACCTTCAGCGCCGCCTGAAGGTCGGTTACGCCCGAGCTGGACGTATAATGGATCAATTGGAAGAAAAGGGCATCGTGGGACCGGCTAACGGAAGCCGCCCGCGCGAGGTGCTCGTCGACCAAATGGAACTTGAGACGCTGAAGGCCTTCGAGGCCACAGACAACCTGGAATAGCGCCCGCGCCGACCCTCGGGAAGCACGGGATACCGACACGGAGGAGACCAACGTGGCGAGACAGACATCATTCGGCGATATGCTGGCAAGCGCGCGCGAGCGCAAGGGCATGGATTTGTCCACGGCCGCCCGCAAGCTGCGCATCCGCCCCGACATCCTGCGCGCTATCGAAGAGAGCGATTTCGCTCGCATGCCTCCCCGCGGATACACGTCGAACATGGTAGGGGCCTACGCGCGATTGGTGGGGCTCAACCCGACGGAGGTCACCCGGGCCTACCGCGACGAGGCCTACCAGTTCGAGACGGGACGCCGCCCGGTCACGGGCCGCGGCGAGCGCGGGCGGGGAGACGGCCGCACCGTGGCGCTTCCCTCCAACCGCGGCGCCTCTTCGCGCAGCTCCTATCGCGACGACTATTCCAGCGCGGGCCGCACGAGCCGGTCCGGCTACGGGTCGTCCTCCTCGCGCAACGGACGCGCGCCGGCGCCCCAGCCCCAGTACACGAACCTCGTCCAGGGTCGCCAGGCCCCGGGCATCGTGGCCAATCTGGGCTCTTTTCTGCCCCTGGTCATCATCGGGGCCATCATCGTGGGCCTGCTCGTGCTCGTCATCGTGCTGGCCTTCGGCAATCGCGCCACTCCAGAAAGCGACGTGCCCACGGTGCCCATCTCCGGTATGCAGAACCCGGCCGGCACCGATACGGGCGCCTCTGCGCAAACCGACAGCCAAACCCCGACCCAGCAGCCCGTGGCGCCGACCAGCGCGAAATTCACCTACACGGTCCCCGAGGGCGTCGAGGCCTATATCGAGGTGTCCCTCGACGGCAAGACCGTGGAGGCCGGCACCGTCACCGGCCCGAAGACCGAGGACTTCAACGTCACCGACTCGCTCAAGTTCATCCTGTCTGGCGATGAGCCCGAGGCGGTCAAGATCTCCGTTGACGGCAAAGAGGTCGAGGCCAAAGACGAGAACGGCCGCGGCGTCTACACCTATACCGTCAACTTCGAGCAAGTGCTCGAGGACTGGAAGCGCGAGAACGGCGTAGCCGGCGCTTCCACAACCGACAACCCGTCCTCCGACGATGGGGGAGAGGACGACGCTTCAAGCGGGGAGGGCGCTTCCGACTCATCGGACGATGAGGCGACCGGCAGCTCTTCCGACGAGGACAATTCCGACGAGGCCTAAGGGCCCCACCTAGAAAGGCTGACCATCTTATGGCTAAAGAATCCAGCTTCGATGTCGTGTCCACCGTTGATATGCAGGAGGTGGACAACGCCTTCCAGCAGGCGCGCAAGGAGCTTTCCCAGCGCTATGACCTGAAGGACTCCGGCGCCGAGCTTTCCCTGGATAAAAACACTGGCACGCTCACGGTGACGGCTCCGGCCGATTTCGTGGCCTCCCAGGTCATCGACGTTATCGGCAGCAAGCTCATTAAGCGCGGCATCGAGCTTACGGCCGTCAAATGGGGCGACGCCATCGCCTCTTCGGGCGGCGGCGTGCGCCGCGTGGCCACGGTGGTCAACGGCATCGACAAGGAAACGGCCGGCAAGATAAACAAGGACATCAAGGCCCAGAAGCTCAAGTGCAAGGTGACCATCGAGGGCGACAAGCTGCGCGTGAGCTCGCCTTCGCGCGATACGCTCCAGGAGGTCATCGCTTATCTGCGCGGCCAGGATTACGGCCAGCCCCTGCAGTACGTCAACTACCGCTAGGGCATTCCGTGAGCACCGCTACCAGCGCTATCGCCGCTCCCGCCGTGTGCCTCATCACCATGGGGTGCGCGAAGAACGAGGTCGATTCCGCCGCTATGGCGCGGCGTCTTTCTGCGGCGGGCTACCAGATCGTCGAGGATGCGTCTGCGGCCGACGCCGTCATCGTGAACACCTGCTCCTTCATCCAGGCGGCCACCGAGGAGAGCATCGATGCCATCTTCGAGGCGGCCGCTCTCCCAAAGGTAGAGGCGGGAGCCGCGCCGCTCATCGTGGCCGGCTGCATGCCTGCGCGCTACGGCGAGGATTTGGCCTGCGAGCTCGCCGAGGCGCGCGCCTTTGTGCCCTGCAGCCGCGAGGACGATATCGTGGCCATCGTCGAGGGCCTTGTAGGGCCCGCCCCTGAGCGAAGCGCCGCTGGGGTCGCGGATACGACCGGTTCGCGCAGCTTCGCCTACGTGAAGATCTCCGATGGCTGCGACCGGTTCTGCTCCTACTGCACCATTCCCTTCATTCGCGGCCGCTACCACAGCTTCGCCTTCGAGCAGATTGCCGCCGATGTGGCGCGGGAGATCGCCGAGGGCGCCCATGAGATTGTCCTCATCGCGCAAGATACGGGCCGCTGGGGCGCCGACCTCCCCGAAGGCCGCGACCTCGCATGGCTCGTCGACCAACTGGCAAAGGCCCATCCCGATACCTGGTTCCGCGTCATGTACCTGCAGCCCGAGGGCATCACCGACGAGCTGCTCGCTGTCATGGCGGCGCGGGAAAACGTCTGCTCGTACTTGGACATTCCGCTCCAGCATGTGAGCGCACCGGTTCTGCGCGCCATGAACCGCGCCGGCAGCGCCGAGAAGTTCCGCGGCCTCATCGAGCGCATCGAGGCCGCCGTGCCCGGCATCACCTTGCGCACGACCCTCATCGCCGGCTTTCCCGGCGAGACCGAAGAGCAGTTCGAAGAGCTGCTCGAATTCGTCTCCGAGGGGCTGTTCCACTACATCGGCGTCTTTCCCTATTCCCGCGAAGAGGGGACGGCCGCCTTCGATTTGCCCGACCAAGTGGACGAAGACGAGAAAGCGGAGCGGGCGCAGATCCTGCGCGACGCCGCGGATGCCGCCTGCGGGCCGCGCATCGCCGAGCGCATCGGCCAGACAGCGTCCGTGCTCGTGGAGGGCACCGAAGAGGACGGTCAGCTCTTCGGCCGCGCCCAGTGCCAGGCGCCCGACGTGGACGGCGTGACCTACATCCACCATGGCGAGCCCGGCGATATCGTTCAAACCACCATCATCGACACGTTGCTCTATGAAATGGAGGGCGACTAGGCCATGACCACCATCCAGCCCACGGCGCCCGACAAGCTCTGGACGCCGGCGAACATCGTCACGCTCATCCGCATCTGCCTGGTGCCGGTGTTCGTGCTCGCCATCTTGAGTCCCTGGCCCGAATGGGTCGGGCTGCCCGATATCACCATGGAGGCCAAGTGCCTCATCGCCGCCGGCATCTTCATCCTCATCTCCTGCACCGACTGGCTCGACGGCTATCTGGCCCGCAGTCGCGGAGAGGTGACCGATTTCGGCAAGTTCATGGACCCTCTGGCCGATAAGATCTTGGTAACAGCGGCGCTCATCGCCCTGGTAGAGCTCTCGGTGCTGCCCGGCTGGCCGGTGCTCATCATTCTGGCGCGCGAGTTCATCGTCTCGGGCATCCGCATGGTGGCCGCCAGCAAGGGCACCGTCATCGCGGCCAGCTGGTACGGCAAGGCCAAGACGGTGTTCCAGATCATCGCCATCGTGCTGTTCTTGCTCAAGGACACACTCACATTCAGCACGGCGGCCGGCGCCTTCACCAACCCCATGTTCGTGCTCTCCTGGGCCGTCATGATCATCGCGCTCATCCTCACCATCATGTCCATGCTCGATTACCTCGTTAAAGCGCGCCATCTTCTCAAAGGCGGCTCCGCCCAGCACAGCGCACCGTCCGAGGCGGAGACGGCAAAGCCGGCGCCCACCGAGGTTGCCGCTCTTCAGAAGGCCATCGACGAGCAGGCGCGCATCGTCGTCGAGCGGGCCGCGGCGCGCCAGCTGACCGTGGGCACGGCCGAAAGCCTCACCGGCGGCCTCATCTCCGCCATGCTCACCTCTGTCCCGGGCTCCTCCTCGGCGGTAAGGGGCGGCATCGTGAGCTATGCGAACGAGGTGAAAAACGAGGTGCTCGGCGTTTCCAAGGACGTCTTGGCCACTCAAGGGGCGGTCGACGAGCTGGTGGCCCTGCAGATGGCCCGCGGAGCCCTGCGCGAGATCGGCTGCGATGTGGCCGTCTCTGTCACGGGCATCGCCGGCCCCGGTGGGGCCGAGCCGGACAAGCCCGTGGGCACCGTGTGGATCGGCTGCGCAACCGCGAGAGAGACCCACGCCAAGCGCTACCAGTTCGAAGGCGGACGGGAAGCGGTGCGCCTTCAGACCGTGCTGACCGCGCTGCGCATCATAGACGAGGCCCTTGCTTCTTCGCGCTAGAGGTGGCGACGGGGCAAACGGGGAGGCCCTCTTGCGACTATCAAGCGCGGGAGAAGCGAATGCGGGGAGGTTCGCAACGGGAAATCCCCGCGTCATTTCCGCGGTTCTGCGCTCCTAGGCTGATAAAGCGCGCCAACCGAGCATTATATTTATAGAGAATTTCGCTTGACGCGCATACGTTTGTTCGTATAATAGAGCTAAATAGGCCATTTGTTCGCCTAAGCCAGACAAGGAGAGGTCATGAACGAAGACAAAGAAAAGATGCTTAAACTCACCACCGACCAAATTGAGTCGAAGTTCGGCAAGGGCTCCATCATGACCTTGGGCGAAGGCGGTGCCGACCTGAACATCGGCGTCATTCCCACCGGTGCTCTGCCCCTCGATGCCGCGCTCGGCATCGGAGGCGTCCCGCGCGGGCGCATCATCGAGATCTACGGTCCGGAGTCCAGCGGCAAAACCACGCTGGCCCTGCAGATACTCGCCGAGGCCCAGGCGCTCGGCGGGATCGTCGCCTTCATCGATGCCGAGCATGCCCTCGATCCGGTCTACGCCGCGCGCATCGGCGTCGATATCGACGAGGTGCTCATCTCCCAGCCCGATACGGGGGAGCAGGCCCTCGAGATCTGCGATATGCTCGTGCGCAGCGGAGCCATCGATTGCGTCATCGTCGACTCGGTGGCAGCACTCGTGCCGCGCGCAGAAATCGAGGGCGAGATGGGCGACACCACCGTCGGCCTTCAGGCCCGCCTTATGTCCCAGGCCCTGCGCAAGCTCGCCGGTTCGCTCTCTAAATCGAACACCACCTGCATCTTCATCAACCAGCTTCGAGAAAAGATCGGCGTCATGTTCGGCAACCCCGAGACAACCACCGGCGGCCGCGCGCTCAAGTTCTTCTCCAGCGTCCGCATCGATATCCGCCGCATCGACTCCATCAAGCAGAACGGCGACGTGGTCGGCAACCGCGTGCGCGCCAAAGTGGTTAAGAACAAGGTGGCCCCTCCCTTCCGCCAGGCAGAGTTCGACCTCATGTACGGCGAGGGCATCTCCCGCGAGGGCTGCATCGTCGACATGGCCGTGGAATGCGGCGTGGCCAAGAAATCCGGCGCCTGGTACACCTACGGCGAGGAGCGCTTGGGGCAGGGACGCGAGGCCGCCAAGCAGACTCTTAAGGAGAACCCCGATTTGCGCGAGGAGCTCGAGGGCAAGGTGCGCGAGGCCTACGAGATTCCCATCATCGAACGTCCCGCTGAAAACGAGTCGTTCGCGCCGGCGCCCAAATCCGGCAAGAAGAAATAGCCGCCCATGCCCGATAAAGCTGCCATACTTGCCTCGCTCAGGGCGGATATCGCCGCCCTCGAGGCTGGGCAGAGCGCGCCCGACTCCCGAAGCGATCGCTTCTCTTCGCCCGAGCCTCGCGACCAACACGCCCGCACCGTGCTTGCACCAAGCGCATTCGAGTTGGGCAATGGCCGGATGGGGGAGCGCGCAGGGCACGATGCGGCTTCGGAAAACGAGGGGGCCGCCGATAAAACAGCCGATATGGCCTATCGGAGAATACTGCGCTGGGTGTCCGTTCGGGAACGCTCGAGCGCCTACCTTCGAGATCGCCTCCTCAAAGACGATTTCGCTCCGGCGGACGTGGAGGAGGCCCTGTCCCGCGCCGCGCGCGTCTGCATCGTCGACGACCGGCGCTACGCCGACGCCCTTATCCGCATGCGACTTACGGCGGGCAAGGGACTGCGCGATGCCGAGCGGGAAATCGCCGAGCTCGGCATCGACCCCGCGTCCCTCGATGCCTGGATAGAGCACCACGAGCAAGGGCGCGACTTCGAGGTGCAGCGCGCCCTTACGGCGCTGCGTCGCCGTCCGCCCCGGGCGAAGCAGGCGCGCGAGGCCGCGTTTCGCCGCCTTGTGAATCAGGGGTTTGCCACCGATATCGCCTCATGCGCCGCCCGCCAGTGGTACGAGGAGCGCGAGCGGGAAGGCGACTCTCGGGACCATTCATGACTTTACTCCTTTGCGTCTGTCGAAAGCCACGGCCATACGCTATACTATCCTGCGTGGCTTAAGAGCATACGGCCCTCAAGGGCATTTAAGATAGAGAATTCCATAGTCCTCGTATCTTTGCGCAACTATGCTCATGCCCGGCCACGGGCATTTTTTATGACATCGAATGGGCATGAAAGCCCAGATGAAAGGAGGAAACGGCCATGGATATCGTCACAATTGTCTTCGTGATTGTCGCAATCGTCATCGGCCTTGTCCTCGGTTTCATCGTCAATCGACTCATTGCCAGCTCCTCCACCAAGAACGCCGCCCGCGAAGCGGCGAGCCTGGTGGAGGATGCCAAAAAGCAAGCCGAGACGCTGCGACGTGAAGCCGCTGTAGAGGCCAAGGACGAGGCTCTTCGCTATAAGCAGGAGATGGAGCAGGAGAACAAGGAGCGCATGCGCGAGGTCCGCTCGGCGGAAAACCGCATAGCCCAGCGCGAGGAGACGCTCTCTCAGCGCGAGGAATCGCTCGATCGTCGCGTGGAGTCCCTTGACGCCCGCGAGCACCAGCTCTCTTCTCTTCAGGGCCAGGTCGAACGCCGCGAGCGCGATGTGGAGGAGGCCGAGAACGCCATCCAGCGCCATCGCGACGAGGCCCAGGTCGAGATCAACCAGGCTCTCGAGCGCGCCGCCGGCATGAGCCCCCAGGAAGCCAAGGAGGAGCTGCTGGAGACCATTCACGACGAGGTCACCCGCGAATCCGCCGTCATCATCCGCGATGCGGAGACGCGCACCAAGGCCGAGGCCGACAAAAAGGCCCGCGAGATCTTGAGCCTCGCCATCCAGCGCGTGGCCGCCGACCACTCCGCCGAGTCCACGGTCTCCACCATCCACATTCCCTCCGACGACCTCAAGGGCCGCATCATCGGCCGCGAGGGCCGCAACATCCGCTCCTTCGAGCAGCTCACGGGAACGAACCTCATCATCGACGATACGCCGGAGTGCGTCACCATCTCCTGCTTCGACCCGGTTCGCCGCGAGATCGGCCGCGTCACCATGGAGAACCTCATCGCCGACGGTCGCATCCACCCGGCCCGCATCGAAGAGATGTACGACAAGGCGGTCAAGCTCGTGAACCAGCGCGTCCAGGAGGCCGGCGAGCAGGCCACCTTCGATGCCGGCATCCACGATCTGCACCCCGAGCTGGTGAACACCCTCGGTCGCCTCCGCTACCGCACCTCCTTCGGCCAAAACGTGCTGAACCACTCCCTCGAGGTCGCCTACCTGGCCTCGGTCATGGCCTCGGAGCTCGGCCTCGACCCCATCCCGGTCAAGCGCGCGGGCCTGCTGCACGATTTGGGCAAGGCCGTCGATCACGAGGTCGAGGGCAGCCACGCCGTCATCGGCGCCGATTTGGCCCGTCGCTTCGGAGAGCGCCCCGAAATCGTCCATGCCATCGAGGCTCACCACAACGACATCGAGCCCAATTCCGTGGTGGACGTGCTCATCCAGGCTGCCGACGCCGTCTCCGCCGCTCGCCCCGGAGCCCGCAAGGAGACCCTCGACGCCTACGTGAAGCGCCTCGAGAAGCTCGAGGAGATCGCCAACTCCCATAAGGGCGTCGAGCGCACCTATGCCATCCAGGCCGGCCGCGAGGTCCGCGTCATGGTAGAGCCCGAGGTGGTGGACGAGTCCGCCTCGGTCGTGCTCGCTCACGACATCGCCCAGCAGATCGAAAACGAGATGCAGTATCCCGGCCAGGTCAAGGTCGTGGTCATTCGCGAGAGCCGCGCGGTGGATTACGCCAAATAAGCCATGGCCGACGAAGCACTCACGGAATTCATAGACGACGTATGCGGCGAGAGCCGTCTCCGGGTCGAAGCAGACCTCGGGGACGGCTTCGTCCGTCTAAGGTCCTCAGAGGCCGAGCGGCGCCAAGCAGCCCAAGACATCCGATCGAGCGAGGATATCGTCATCGAGCTTCTGCGCAACGCCCGCGACGCCGGGGCTCGGCACATCTTCCTTGCCACGCAAAAGGTGGGGGAGCGGCGCTTGCTCACGGTCATCGACGACGGCGCGGGCATCCCCGAGGCTTTGCACGAGCGCGTGTTCGAGCCCCGCGTCACCTCCAAGCTCGACAGCGCCCATATGGACAAGTGGGGCATGCACGGGCGCGGCATGGCGCTGTTCTCCATCTCCGTGAACGCCGAAGAGGCCAGCGTGCTGCAATCGGCCCCGAACCTCGGCACCTGCCTGTCGGTGACGACGGACGCCACAAGGCTGGGGGAGAAGACCGACCAATCGACGTTTCCCCGATTCGAGCGGGAGTCGTCGGGCGCCTGGGCCATGCGCGGACCGAAGAACATCCTGCGCACCACCGCGGAATTCGCCCTGGAACATCGAGGCGATTGCGAGGTGTTCACCGGGACGCCCGTCGAAGTGGCGGCCACGCTCTACGACAGGGGCGCCGCGTCGCTCTCGCCGGCAGTGCGCGCCTTTGGGGGGCAGGGCCTCGACCTTTCCTTCGTGAAGCGGCTTGCCCTCGCCTCCGATCCTGCGGATCTGAGCGAGCGCTGCGAGGCCATGGGGCTTCCCTTATCAGAGCGCTCGGCGCGACGCATCCTCGATGGGGCCATAGCGCCCTTGGAAAATCTCACCGATCGCATGGCCAACGAGTCGTTTCCCGCTGCCCCTTCGCGCGAAAAGCCCGTCCCCGGCGCTCGAGGACGAGCGCGCGGCCTGAAGCTGGCCCCCGAGGACGCCGAGGCCCTTCGCCGCGGTGTCGCCCGCCTGATGGAGCCCATCGTCGAGGGGTATTACCTGGAAGCAGCCGGGCAGGCCGACATCTCCGTCAACGCCGAGGCCATCCGCATCACCGTTCCCATACGGAGGATGCCTTAGCTCCTCTGCGCTGTTGCACCCGCTCTGCCCAACGGGTAAAATGAGCGATCGACGTCGGAGCCCTCGGGCGTCCGGCATGAAACGAACCACATTCAGAGAAGAACCGCACCACAAACGACAAGGACGCGCTGTGCCTACCACCGAATCCAAACCCGCCATCGGGTGTCTCAAAGTATCTTCGAAATCTTCCCCCGCCTCTGTGGCCGGCGCCATTGCCGGCATGATCAAGGACGGCGCTTCGGTGGAGATACAGGCTGTGGGCGCGGGAGCTGTCAACCAGGCAGTCAAGGCCGTTGCCATCTCGCGCGGATTCCTCTCGCCGGTGGGCATCGAAATCTGCTGCATCCCCTCCTTCGCCGACATCGTGATCGACGGCGAGTACCGTACGGCCATCCGCTTTGCCGTGGAGCCCCGCCACAGCGCGGCTGTCGTAGCCCCCGAAGCGGTTGCGGCGCTTTAGGGGCGAAATCCGATGAGCAGCGTCTTCGAAGGGACCACCTTCTGCATTCACACCTTCGGGTGCCAGATGAACAAGCACGACTCCGAGCGCGTGAGCGGCATGCTCGAGGGCCTCGGCTCGTTTCCGGTAGAGACCATCGAGGAAGCCGACCTGGTCGTGTTCATGACCTGCTGCGTGCGCGAGGCCGCCGACACGCGCCTCTACGGGCAGGTTGCCTCCATGAAGAACATTCCCTTGCGCGAGGGCTCGCCGCTGGGCAAGCGCTACAGCGCCGTTGGCGGCTGCATCGGCCAGCGCGACGGCGAAAAGCTCCTTAAGGCTCTGCCGCACCTTGATGTGGTCTTCGGCACCCACAACCTCGGCTCGCTGCCGGGACTGCTCAGACGCGCCATCGAGCGCCACGACCGCGCGTCTGAGGTGCTTGAGGCGGGAGAAGCGTTCTCGTCCGATCTGCCCACGGCCCGCGAGCATGCCTGGGCCGCATGGCTTCCCATTACCGTAGGCTGCAACAACTTCTGCTCCTACTGCATCGTTCCCTACGTGCGCGGCCGCGAGAAGTCGCGCAAGCTGGAGGACATCGCCCAAGAGGCGCGCGGCTACGTCGAGGCGGGCGTGAAGGAGATCACCCTGCTCGGCCAAAACGTGAACTCCTACGGGCGCGACCTTTACGGCGAGCCCCGTTTCGTTGACGTGCTCGATGCGGTAGACGCGACGGGCATCGAGCGGCTTCGCTTCGCCACGAGCCACCCTAAGGACCTCACCGATGAGGTCATCGAGCGGTTCGGCACCCTTCGCTCGCTCATGCCGGCGCTCCATCTTCCCGTGCAATCGGGCTCCAACCGCATCCTTGAAGCCATGAACCGGCGCTACACCCGCGAGCGCTACCTGTCCCTTATCGAGAAGCTGCGCGCGGTGCGCCCCGACATCGCCTTGTCCACCGACATCATCGTAGGTTTTCCCGGTGAGACCGAAGCGGACTTCATGGAGACCTACCGCCTCGTTGAGGAAGTGGGCTACAGCCAGGTGTTCACGTTCATCTATTCCAAGCGCGAGGGCACGCCGGCCGCCGAGATGGAAGACGATACGCCCCGCGAGGTCATCCAGGACCGATTCGACCGCCTTGTCGATTTGGTGCAGCGCAAGGCCTTTGAGGCGAACCAAGCCGAGCTCGGCACCGTCGTCGATGTGCTCGTGGAGGGCACCTCGAAGCGCGATGGCGCCATCCTCGCCGGCAAGAGTCCCAAGAACCAAACGGTTCACGCTCCCATTCCCTCCGGCATCGATGCGGCGGCCCTTATCGGCTCGATGGTTCCAGTGCGCATCGAAGAGGCGAGAACCTGGTACCTGTCGGGCACGGTCGTCGATGCTTGATATCTCCGCGCCGGTCATCGCCCTTGTAGGGCCGACGGCCTCGGGCAAGACCGATGCCGCCCAAATCGTGGCCGAGCGGATCGGCGGCGAGGTGGTGAGCGCCGATTCTATGCAGATCTATCGTGGCATGGACATCGGCACCGGCAAGCTCCCGGTCTGCGAGCAGCGCGTGCCGCACCACGGATTCGACCTCGTCGACCCCGGCGAGCCCTATTCTGCGGCGCTCTTCCAAGCCTATGCGCGCGATGCGTTCGCCGACATCGACCGCCGGGGCAAGCGGGCGGTGCTCTGCGGCGGCACCGGGCTCTACGTGCAAGCGGCCCTCGACGATTTCTCGTTTCCCAAAGGGGACCAGGTGGCAAACCCCGTTCGCGAACGGTGGACGGCCTTCGCCAAGCAGCATGGGGCCCAAGCGCTCTGGGACGAGCTCGAAAAGCGCGACCCCCGCAGCGCTGCCGCGCTTCACCCCAACAACGTGCGCCGCGTCATTCGCGCCTTCGAAATGCTGGAGGAAGGGGAATCCTACGCGGATCAGAAGGAGCGCCTCTCCTCGGTGGCGCCCTTCGTTCCCGCTGTTCAATTCGGGCTCTCGGTTGACCCGGAAGTGCTCAACGCCCGCATTAACGCGCGAGTCGATGCCATGATCAAGGCAGGTTTGGTGGAGGAAGTGCGCGACCTTCTCTCCAGCGGCTTTCGCCAGGGCGTCACAGCACCTCAGGCCATCGGCTACAAGGAAATCGTCGAGGCCCTCGAGGGGCGCTGCACGCTGGATGAGGCCATCGAAGCCATCAAGCTCGCCACACGCCGCTATGGAAAGCGACAGCGCACGTGGTTCAGGCGCGACAAGCGCATCCGCTGGATTAACGCCAATGAAGGAGACGCGGAACAGGTAGCGAACGAGATTCTCGCGCAACTGTGATATCATAGCGAGCGTTTCGCGGCACCGCTGCGTGCCCCGTTTAAGGAGTGATGCTCATGCGCCTGTAACGACTGATACTTTTTTCCTACTACCCCTTGAGGGGCTATCTGTCGTTACCGCATAAGGAGCATCTTCTATGACTGAATACGAATCCGTAATCCAAAAAGGTCCGGCCACCATGGCCGAAGAGCGTCGCGAGCGCGCCGTCCTTGTCGGGGTCGACCGTCCAGGACTCGCCTGGCCCCTGGAATCGTCCCTTGCCGAGCTCGCGCGCCTGGCCGATACCGCCGGGGCCGATGCAGTGGCCACCACAACGCAGCGTCTCGAATCGCCGAACCCCCGCACCTTCGTCGGCTCGGGCAAGGCCGAGGAGATCGCCGAGTTGGCGCGGGCAACCGAAGCGGATCTAGTGATCTTCGACGATGAGCTTACGCCCTCGCAGCAGGCGAATCTCGAGAAGATCATGGACAAGTCCGTGAAGGTCATCGACCGAACGGCGCTCATTCTTGACATCTTCGCGCTGCATGCCACCTCGAAGGAGGGACGCCTGCAGGTGCGTCTCGCCCAAAACCAGTACCTCTACCCGCGTCTGCGCGGCATGTGGGCCCACCTTGCCTCGAATCGAATGGGCGGCGGCGTGGGCTCGCGCTTCGGTGAGGGCGAAAGCCAGCTCGAGGTCGACCGCCGCATGGTGCGCAAGCGCATCACGAGCATTCGTCGCGAATTGGAGCATCTCTCCAGTGTTCGCTCGCTGCAGCGCGAGAGCCGTTACGGCAGCGGCATGTTCAAGGTGGCCCTCGCCGGCTACACCAATGCGGGAAAAAGCTCGCTGATCAACCGCCTGACGGGCTCAGAGGTTCTCAGCTACGACAAGCTCTTTGCAACCCTCGATTCCACGACACGTAAGTTCGAGCTGCCCGAAGGCCGCGAGGTCACCATCACCGATACCGTCGGCTTTATCCAGAAGCTGCCGACAACGCTCGTGGAGGCCTTCAAGTCCACCCTGGACGAGATCACGGGCGCAGACCTCATCCTGCATGTGGTCGATGCCTCATCGCCGGAGTTCGAGCCTCAAATCGACGCCGTGCACGAAGTGCTCGACCAGATCGGCGCCCAGAAGATTCCGACGATAACGGTGTTCAACAAGTGCGATCTGCTCGATGCCGACATGTTCGCCGGGCTCAATCGGCGCTTCCCTCACGCTCAGTTCGTCTCGGCGCGCACGGGAGCGGGCATAGACGTCCTCATCGGCGCCATCGCCCAAGCGGCGTCGGCGACAGACACGAAGCTCGATGTGTTGATACCCTACCAGCGCGGCGATCTGGTCTCGCTGGCCCACGAGCGCTGCCACATCGTCACCGAGAGCCACGAGGCAGAGGGGACGCGCATCCAGATGCTCGCTGCCCCAGCTTTCGCTAGCGCCTTCTCCGGCTACCTCGCCTCCGACGACGTGTAAGCCAATGCCCCCGACAAAGCGACAACGGCCCCGATCTCAATCGGGGCCGTTGTCGCTTACCGGGGAGCAAAACGGAGCTAGAGGCGCCGGAACACGGCAACCACTTTGCCCGCTATAGCGCAGTTGGTGGTGATGATGGGCTCCATGGTGGAGTTCTCGGGCTGAAGACGGATATGGTCGGCCTCTCGATAGAAACGCTTCACCGTGGCTCCGTCGTCGATGATGGCCACCACGATATCGCCATTGTTGGCCACCGGCTGCTCTTTGACCACCACGTAATCGCCGTCGTTGATGCCGGCTTCGATCATGGACTCGCCGCGCACCGAAAGCATGAAGGAGGGAGCATCGCCCACGATATCAGTGGGCAACGTAATAGTGTCGGTAATGTTCTCCTCGGCGAGGATGGGGGAGCCCGCGGCCACATTGCCCACGAGCGGCACGTTGACGAGCTTGCTGTAGGCAGCCGCAAACGCCGTGGAGGGGGAGGGCACTTCTTCGATGGGGTAGGTGAGGGCAATGGAGCGGGACTTCAGGGGGTCGCGCTTGATAAAGCCCTTATCCTCCAGCGCCTTCAGATGCACATGGACCGTGGAGGGGGAGGAGAGGCCCAACGTCTGGCACACCTCGCGCACGGTAGGGCCATAGCCCTTCTCGCGAATGCACGCTTCAATGCAGTCGAGAACCGCCTGCTGTCGCTTGGTCACTTTCTGGGTCATAGAGCGTCCTTTCAAATAAAGCGTACATTTGTTTCTAAAATCTCTTGACGTGAACCTTTGTTCGCTCTATTATAACTGCGAACAAAGGTTCTACGCAAGAGGTCAGGAGTAAAAAATGGCACGCTATGAATTTCCCATCGCCTTCGCTCTCAGCACCATTGCCTCGTTTCTCATCTTCTTCGCCTAAGTCGCGCCTCATCCGATGTCGCGAAGGTAGCAATGTTTTGAAGAGGGGAGAGGTTTTGACTAGGTAGGGTATCATAGGTAATCAACTCACCAATCAGAGAAGGAGAACCCATGCGCTGTCCTTCATGCGGCTACCTTGAATCGAAAGTCGTCGACTCGCGCTCGGCCGACGAAGGCGCCTCCATCAGGCGTCGTCGCGAATGCCTGGAATGCGGCATGCGTTTCACCACCTACGAGCGCATCGCCGAAAACCCCATTCTCGTCACGAAAGCCGACGGCTCATCGGAGGTCTTCGATCGACAGAAGCTTATGCGCGGTCTGCTCATCGCCTGCGCGAAACGCCCCATCACTCCGGAGAAGATCGACAACCTCATCTCGAGTATTGAATCCGAACTTCGCTCCGGCCAGCGCAACGAGATTCGCTCGCGCGATCTCGGCGACATGGTGCTTGCGCGCCTTGCCGGCCTCGACGACGTAGCCTACATCCGCTTTGCCAGCGTCTACAAGGACTTCCAGAACGTCGAGGAGTTCTCCGAGGCCTTGAAGGACTTGGGGTAAGAATCATGGATGTGATGATACAGCGGCTCGACGAAGCGCTTCCGGCGCCTTCCTATGCCCATCCAGGCGATGCCGGCCTCGATTTACGCGCCGCCGAAGATGGGGAACTGAAGCCCTTTGAGCGTGCTTTGGTGCCCTGCGGCTTCGCCATGGCCATTCCCGACGGTTTTGCCGGCCTCGTCATCCCGCGAAGCGGCTTGGCCGCCAAGCACGGCATCTCCATCGTGAATGCACCGGGACTGGTAGACAGCGGCTATCGCGGAGAGATCAAGGTCGCCCTCGTCAATCTCGACCCCCATGAATCATTCTCCTTCAAAAAGGGGGAACGCATCGCGCAGATGATGATTGTAGCTACCCCCTCTATCACTTTACATAACATTTCAGCACTGCCAAACAGCGATCGAGGCGCCCAAGGCTTCGGCAGCAGCGGCGTTTCTTAGAATCGAGCCAACTATGAGCGAGCACAACGAGCAAAACACCGAAGCCCCTCAGCAGCCGGAGGCGCCACAAGAGCCCTCGAATGCGCTGCAGAACACTGACCCTAACGGGCAGTTGGTCCAAGACCAGCAGCGAGCGCTCATCGAGGCCGATTTGAAATCTGCCCGCACGCTTTCCACTGTAGCCACCATCGCAGGGCCTGTCTCGTTTATTTTGGGAGGCATGGCACTCAGCACCGTCGCGCTCGTGTGCGGCATTATCTCGTTCTTGAAAGTAAGAAGGCTACTGCCCGTCATAAACGACTCCCAGCGCAACTTTGCCATGGCACTGCGCCAAACGGCCATTCTAGGTATCGTCGTAGGCGCGGCAGCGCTCATCATCAACGCCATTGGCGTCGCGCTCATGATGCCCGTTCTCCTGGAGGCTATGCAGACCGGAGACTTCAGCGCCATCCTCGGCGAGGGAGCGACCGTCTCCCAGCCCTCAAACGGCGGCAATGCATGGGGCTAAAGCAAACCCAATACGCTACAATAGGCGCATCTTTTTAGATACCGTAATAAGAAAGGCTGATAATATGGGTTATGTAAAATTAATTTCTCGATCAACTATACAGGGAGTTTTGGCTGCTCTGGTGGCTGTTTTGGCTCTCTCCTTCGGAATGGTCTCTCTCAGCGGTTGTGCGGGCGGCCAGACTGATGAAGATGTCATTCGTGCCTCGCTGACTTCCGAACTGGACAGCATCAAGAACATCGACGACGCTTTCGTCAGCGAGTTCAACGAGTCCATTAACATGAGCCAGCTGTCGGTCTACGGCATCGATGGCACCGAGTTCATGAAGTCCTATCTCGATGGGTTCAACTACGCCATCGACTCCATCACGGTAGACGGAGATACCGCCACGGCCCAGATCACGCTCACCTGCAAGAGCTACACAGGCTACCAGGCTGCGCTCGAGCAGGCCGTCCAGGAAATCACCGCCGACCCCGATTCGCTGGCGGCGCTCTCCAGCGACGAGATCAACCAGAGGATCGGTGAGATCGTCATCGGCTCCCTCGACGGCGTGGAGCTTGCCGCCACGCAGCCGATTACCATCAACTACACGAAGGTTGACGACACCTGGGAACCGGCTTCTTCCACCTCCGGCGACATTGCCGCGGCGCTGATGACCAACTAAAGGCGCCGCCAGCTTGCAAACCTTTCGAAGGGCGCCCTTCTCGGGCGTCCTTCTTTTATAATGCCAGGTAAACAAACATCTCTCACAATGAAAGCGAATTCGAACATGGGTTCTGCATCAAGTCAATCCAGTAGGGGAGCGCGCACTCCCCTCTCCCCTCGCCTCGCGATTCAGCTGGCTGCTCCGCACACCTGGCCGGCAGCCATCATGCCCGTGCTCGTTGCCGCCAGCTGCGCCCTGGCCGTAACCGGGTATCTCGATACGGCTATGACCTGGCTTCTTCTTCTCATTTGCATCCTGATGCAGTCCTCGGTGAACACCTTCAATGACTACTTCGACTTCGTTAAGGGTACCGACACTGCCGACGATAATGTGGAAGCGTCAGACTCGGTGCTCGTCTACAACGATGTCAACCCGAAGTCAGCGCTCGTTTTGGCCATCGGGTTTCTCGTCATCGCCTTCGCGCTGGGCATCTACGTCATCATGCAGGCCGGATTCATTCCCTTGGTCATCGCTCTTGTAGGGGCCGTCATCGTCGTCGCCTACTCCGGTGGCAAGACCCCGATATCCTATCTGCCCATCGGCGAGGCCGTAAGCGGCTTGGTCATGGGCGGCCTCATCCCGCTCGCGTGCTACCACGTCCTCTCGGGATCGTTCACGTTCTTGGCGCTGCTGTGGGCCCTGCCGACTATCGTGGGCGTGGGCCTCATTATGATGACCAACAATACCTGCGATATTGAAAAGGATATCGACGCGCAGCGCCGAACGCTCCCCTGTCTGCTCGGACGCGACAAGACGCGCAAGCTCTATCATGGCCTTATGGTGGCCTGGGTTCTCGCTATCGTGTTCATTATCGCCATCTGGTTTTCTCGGGGCATTGTCGTACTCCCCTTTTTGGCTCTTGCCTCATACCCCCTCATCATGGGGTTGTGGAAGAACCTTTTGACCCCCGCCGCTCGCATCGGCGCCATGGGGCAGATTTGCGCGCTCAACGTGGCTCTGGGCGCCCTCTACGCCGCAGCCCTGCTCGTTTAGGCCTAGCGCCAGGGAATTTGCACCAAATCCGGGATTCGCCCGAGGAACTGCTCAAGCGAGAATCTCCCGAGCAGTTCCTCGGGCGTCGCAGGCTCATCGCTTTCAGCCAGGCCCGTGATGCCGGCAATATGCCCTACAATAGCTTGGGGCGTGCGGAACCGTTCCAAAAGCTCCTCGAGGGAGGCATCTTTGTCCCGCTTCGAAAGACGGCGATCCCTCTCCCCTATCAGCAGGGGCACATGGGCGTAAGTCGGGTGAGGAAGACCCAGCAGCTCTTGCAGATACATCTGCTGCGGCGTCGAGCACAGAAGATCGACGCCCCGTACCACCGATGTGACGCCCTGGGCGGCATCGTCGACGACCACGGCGAGCTGGTAGGCGAAGGCTCCGTCGGAGCGACGCACAAGAAAATCTCCGCAATCGCGCTTAAGCTGCTGGCCGTAGGGGCCCTGAATTGCATCGGCGAGCGACAGCTCCCTCTCATCCACCATAAGCCGCATCGCCGGCGCCCGGCCGCCTGCTTCCCGCTCCGCGCGCTCCTCGGCGCTCAGATGACGGCACGTACCGGGATAAACCGGCTTCTCCCCGCGATGCGGGGCCGAGGCGGCGAGAAGATCGGCCCGCGTGCAGTAGCAGGGATAGATAAGCCCTCGCTCGCTCAGAATATCGAAGGCGGCATGGTAGGCCTCATCGCGATCATGTTGGAAATAGGGACCTTCGTCCCAGTACAGCCCCAGCGCCTCGAAGTCTCGCTGCACCTGATCGATATAGGCGGTCTTGGAGCGCTCGCGGTCGAGATCCTCGATGCGCAGCACAATGCGCCCGCCCTTGGACTTGGCCACAAGCCAGGCCGCAAGGGCGGCGTAGACGTTGCCCGCATGCATGCGCCCCGTCGGCGATGGGGCGAACCGGCCAACGACAGGTGCGCCGGCCGACTCGCTCCCGCTCGAATGACATCCGACCTGTTTCGGCTGCGCAGGCAAAGTGCTCGCCGCTATTTCTCGCGACGGTCGTCGACGTGCTTGGCCTTGCCGATGGCGCGCTCGATGCCGCCGGGCTCCACCAGGCGCACCTCCGGCGCCACGAGCAGCGTGCCCTTGAGCTTCTCGGCAATACGGGCCCGCAGGCCGTCCATGGCCTCGAAGGAGTCGCGGAATGCCTCGGGGCGCAGCTCGGTCTCCACGATGAGCGCGTCCATGCCCCCGCGCGTCTCCACGATGATGTGGTAATGCGGCGTGACCTCGTCGATGCCCGAAAGCACATCCTCGATTTGCGAGGGGAACACGTTGGTTCCGCGGATGATGAGCATGTCGTCGCAGCGGGATCGCACCTTATCCATGCGCGCGAGGGTGCGTCCGCAGGCGCACGGCTCGGTGGTGACACGGGTCAGGTCGTGCGTGCGGTAGCGCAGCACGGGAATGCCCTGCTTGCACAGCGGCGTGAGCACCAGCTCGCCCATCTCGCCCTCGCCCACCGGCTCGCCCGTCTCGGGGTCGACCACCTCCCACAGGATGTGGTCCTCGGCGATGTGCTGCTGGAAGCGCTCGGCGAGGCACTCGCCCGACACGCCGGGCCCCATGACCTCGGTCAGACCGTAGTTGTCCGTGCACACGATATGCATGCGCCGCTCGATTTCGGCCTTGAGGCCCGGAGGGCACGGCTCGCCGCCGAACAGGCCCACGCGCAAGGGCGACTTCTCCCAGTCGTACCCCATGGCCTCCCCCACCTCGCAGATGTGCATGGCGTAGGAGGGCGTGGCGATGAGCACGGTGGTGCCGTAGTCGTCGATCATCTGGATATGGCGCTCGGTGTTGCCCGAGCCGGCCGGGATCATGGCGCAGCCGAGGCGCTGCAGGCCGTAATGCAGGCCGAAGCCCCCCGTGAACATGCCGTAGCCGAACGCCATCTGGGCCATGTCGCCGGGCACGACGCCGGCCATCTGCACGAGGCGGGCGATGCACTCGCTCCACATATCCATATCGTCATCGGTGTAGCCGACCACCACGGGCTTGCCGGTAGTGCCCGACGAGGAGTGCAGCTCGCGAATCTCGTCCATGGGCACGGCGAACAGCCCGAAGGGGAAGGTCTCGCGGAGCACCGCCTTATCGGTGAAGGGCAGCTTGCGCACATCCTCGAGCGTCTTGATGTCCGAAGGGGATACGCCCGTCTCGTCCAGCTTCTCCCGGTAGTAGGGCACGCGCTCGTAGGCATAGGCTACTGTTTCCTGCAGCTTCTCGAGCTGCAGGGCTCGTATCTCCTCGCGCGGCGCGCACTCGATCTCGGGCTTGTAGATGGGCAGGGCGTCGAAGCGGCCCGCGGCGGCAGCGGCCAGGGCCGCCCCCTTCGCGGTCACATCGATGGGTTCCATAGCGTCGGCCACGTTCGCTCACGCCTCCTTCGCAGCACGCTCGGCAACGATGCGCGCGATGTCTTCCTGGGAAATGAGCTCCACGGGCTCTTCGGTCAACAGCTCGTGGGCGCGCTCCGGGTCGTTGGTGGAGAGCACGATATAGGTGGAAATCATCGAATAGCTGTAGACCACGTTGATGCCGCATCGGGCGAGCACGCCCATGACGCGCGACAGCTCCCCGGGTTTGTCCACGAGCTTGAGGCAGAGCACCGGCGAGATGACGCACGCGCAGCCCGCCTCCTGAAGGGCCTCGAGGGCCTCGTCGGGCTTGTCTACGATGAAGCGCAGAATGCCGTACTCTCCGGTATCGGCTGCCGAGAAGCCGCGCACCGAGACGCCGGCGTCCTCGAACAGGTCGAGCACGCGGTTCATGTGCCCCGGGCGGCTGTTGGCGAATACGCTGATCTGGGAAACGGTCATGCTAGTTGCCCTCCTTCTCCAGGACGAGGGCCCGCCCGGCACGGAAAGCGGTGAGGTTCGCCTCCACCGTCTTTTCGGGCACGCGCTCGGCCACGGTCTTCTCCCACACCTCGACGGGGACATCGAGCCGCGCAGAAAGCGCGCCCACGAGCGCCACGTTGGCGCACTTCGCATTGCCCGCCGCCCGCGCGATGCCGTCGGCGTCGATGAGCAGCGCGCCGGCCGCCTCAAGGCGCTCGCGGGCTCGCTCGGGCATGGAGGCGGCGCCGGTGAGCACCGGCAGCGGGCGGATGGCCACGTCGTTCACGATAAGCGCGCCGCCCTCCTTCAGCTGGGGCAGGTTGCGCAGCGCCTCGGTGGTCTCGAAGGCGACGATGATGTCGGCGGCGCCCAGGTCGGACACCATGGACTTCACGTCCTCGCCCACGCGCACCACCGTGGTGACGGCGCCGCCGCGCTGGGCCATGCCGTGAATCTCGGACACCTTCACATCCAACCCGGCCCTCATGCACCCGAAGGCGAGCAGGTCGGCGGCGAGAATCGTTCCCTGGCCGCCCACGCCGCACAGAAGCACGGTTTTCGTTGCAGTTACCATGAGCGGACTCCTATTCCGGGACGATGGCGTCGAAACGACAATACTGCGCGCACTGGCCACAGCCGATGCACAGAGCGGGATCGATGAGCGCGCGACCCGACTCCTCGCGGCCGAGGGCGGGGCAGCCCAGGCCCGCGCACACACCGCAGCCCGTGCAATCGCCGCCCACCCACAACGGCGCCGCGAAATTCCGCTCCAGCAGCACGCAGGGCGAGCGGAACACGAGCACGGAAAGGTCGTCGGTGGCGGTGGCCTCCTTCAAGGCCGTGCGCACCGCCGCCACGTCGTTCGGATCGATGACGCGCACATCTTCCACGCCGAGGGCCGCAACGACCGCCTCGATATTGAGCTCGCGGCTGGGCCGGTTCTGCAAGGTCACGCCGTTGAAGGGGTTTCCCTGGCGTCCCGTCATGGCCGTGGTGCGGTTGTCGAGCACGCAGATTGTGCCCGACCCGTGGTTGTACACCGTGGAGATGAGCGAGCTGAGGCCCGAGTGCGCGAAGGTGGAGTCGCCGATGACCGCCACCACCGGGCGGTGCTCCGTGCCGGCAAGGGCGATCTCGAAGCCGTGGGCCATGGAGACCGACGCGCCCATGTCCACCGTGGTGTCCATGGCAGAAAGCGGCGGCAGGGCCCCCAGGGTGTAGCAGCCGATGTCGCCGGTGACGATGGCCTTCAGGCGCGAGAGCTCTTTGAACACCACGCGATGGGGGCATCCCGGGCAGAGCGCGGGCGGACGCGCGGGAAGGTCGGTGGCGGCATCGGCGTGGGAGAGCTCGGCCTCGCCGAAGGCGGCCCGAATGAGCCCGGGGGTCAGCTCTCCTGCTCGCGGCAGCGGGCACGGCGTCTCGCTCACTGAAATGCCGCAGGCGCGCACGGCGTCGGTCAGGTACGCGGACCCCTCCTCCATCACGTATACCGCATCAACGGAATCGGCGAAATCGCGCAGGGCGTTTGCGGGCAGGGGCCAGCTGACGCCGAGCTTGAAGATGCTCGCCTGGGGCAGGGCCTCGGCCACGTGCTGATAGGCCGCCCCGGCGCAGATGACGCCGATGGCGCCATCGCCGCGAACCACCTCGTTGAACGAGCAGTCCTCGACCCAGGCGCGCAGATCGTCTATGCGCTGGAGCTGCACAAGGCGGCGCGGCTTCGCGAAGGCGGGCATCATGACCCATTTCGCCGGGTTCTTCTCGTAGGGGCGCGGCGCCACCTCGGCGCGCTCTCCCGCCTCGACGGGCGTCTTGGTGTGGGAGATGCGCACGCTGGAGCGAATCATCACGGGCACATCGAAGCGCTCGGAAAGCTCGAAGGCCTCGCGGGTGAAGCGCAGCGCCTCGGCCGAATCGGCGGGATCGAGACAGGGGACGGCCGCCGCCTGGGCATAGTAGTGGGAATCCTGCTCGTTTTGCGACGAGTACATGCCCGGGTCGTCGGCCGCGAGAATCACCAGGCCGCCGCCGACGCCGGTGTAGGCGGCGGTGAACAGCGGGTCGGCCGCAACGTTCACGCCCACGTGCTTCATGGTGGCAAGCACTCGCGCGCCGGCGGCCGAGGCGCCGATGCCCACCTCGACGGCCACC
Source organism: Adlercreutzia shanghongiae (assembly GCF_035830635.1). Classification (NCBI taxonomy): domain Bacteria; kingdom Bacillati; phylum Actinomycetota; class Coriobacteriia; order Eggerthellales; family Eggerthellaceae; genus Adlercreutzia; species Adlercreutzia shanghongiae. The sequence goes on from NZ_JAYMFI010000007.1 coordinate 138,139, forward strand.
TTCTCGTTCACGCACCACTCGGCGTAGACGCCCTCCTTCTTGGCGAAGGCCTCGAGGGTCTCCGTCGAAGGGGTTCCCGGGTAGGCCACGCCCACGGTGCAGCCAGCTTCCCAGGCACCCTGGGCGATGGCCTCGTTGCCGCTCATCAGCTCCATAGACTCTCTCTTCCTCTTCTCCTCAACAGCGACGGCTCAAGTTCGATACGGCCTAGTTCTCCTCGTACTGCATGCAGAAGGTGCCGATCTGGATGAAATCGCCGGGGCGCAGCGTACGCGCCTCGACCGACTCGTTGTTCACCCACACGCCGTTGAACGAGTTCGCGTCGCGGATGACATAGCAGCCGCCCTCGGGCTCGATGGTGGCGTGCATGCGGGAGACGGTCATATCGTTCAGGAAAATCGTGCACTGAGGGCTGCGGCCGATGGTGATCGGCTCGCCGCCCATGGTGAAGACGATGCCCACCTGGGGGCCGCGCACCACGTTCAGCGTCGCTGTAGCCGGCGCGCTCTCGTGGGCGACGGGCGCCGCTCCGTCCACCGCCACGGGCTTGAAGGCCTGGGTGGCGCCGAGCAGCTTGAAGCCGCACGTGGGGCATACCGTGTCACTTGGTGAAATTTCGTGGGAACAAACTGGGCAGCGCTCGGTCATGGCCCACCTCCTTACTGGTTGCTTCCGTCGGCGGCAGAGCCGTCCTCGCCAGATTCGCTGGCAGCCGGTGCGGGCTCGTCGTCGATTCCCGCGGCGATGGCCGCGATGGACTTCTGATCCTCCCTCGAGGGGGACTTGCTGTAGATGAGGGGCGTCTCGTTGACGATTACCGTAGGTGCCGGCTCGTCGTTGCCCCACAGGCGGTTCCACCAGATGGCGACGCCCTCGAAGATGCTCGGCGCCGGCGCATCCTCGCAGGCCACCAAATCCTGGCTGGCGATCAGCTCGTTGCCCTGGTAGAAGTTGGCCACGCCCACCACATCTCCTGCGGCAACGGCGCCGGCGAGCTCGTTGGCGACGATCTCCTGACTTACGTTGCCCTCGGGAGCGAACACCTCCACCGCCGCCTTCGGATCGGCGAAGGTGGCCGCAACCGTGCGTCCGGGCCACGCCTGGTGCGACACCTGGGCGATGAGCGGCACCTCCGCGCCGCCCTGGGCAGCCGAGGCCACCGTGGCCGGGCTGTGGGCCAGCGCGTAGCTCACGCGATTGTTGTACACCCAGTCGAACAGCGCCTTGGCGTCTTCGAAGCGGGCGTCCTCGGAGGGCGAGCCGAGCACGATGGCAAACAGCATGCCGTCGCCCCTGTCGCAGGCGCCCGCAAACGAGTTGCCCGCCGCCTCGGTGTAGCCGGTTTTCACGCCGCAGGCGCCCTCGTAGGTGCCGAGCAGCTTGTCGGTGGATTCCAAGTCGATGACCACGGGCTTGCCGTCGGCGCGCTTCACCGTGATCTGGGCCGATTCCTTGACCACGATGGAGCGGAACGTCTCGTTTTTCATGGCGTAGGCACACATGAGGGCCACATCGCGCGCGCAACTGTACATCTCGTTGTCGTACTGGCCGATATCGAGCCCATGGGGGTTGGCGAAAAGCGTCTCGGTCATGCCGAGCTCGGCGGCCTTCGCGTTCATGGCGGCGACAAAGGCCTCGTTGGCCGTCTGGCCCTCGTCGGTCTTCATGGTCTCGCCCAAGGTGTCTGCGATGGCGATGGCGGCATCGTTTCCCGAGGAGACCATAAGACCCGTGACGGCGGCCTCCAGCGTGAGCGTATCCCCCGCCCACAGATTCGCCGAAGACTCCCCCACTTGGGCCGCCTCCTGGCTCACCGTGACCGTGCTGTCCAGCGCAACCCCCGCATCCAGGGCCACGATGGCCGTCATGACCTTCGTGATGGAGGCGATATGGGTTTGGGACAGGCCGTCGCGGGAGAACAGCACCTCGCCGTCCTCGGTCATGACCAGGGCATACGCCGCCGTGACGTTCGGGCAGGCCGCCGCGGGCAGCCCTCGGGCCTCGACGGTGACGCCGAGAATCTCATCGGCCCCGCGCACATCTGCGAAGGCTCGTGCGGGCACCGCCGCGGGCAGGGCGAGCGCAAGGGCCAGCAAACAGGCGAGCGCCCGTCTTGCAAGACAGGCGCATTCGCGGGCAGCCGGGCTCTGTCGTGAAATGCTAGGCCGGATCAACGTCGTAAACCTCTTCCGGAGCGAGCACCGTGAAGCCGGCCTCGGCGAGCACCGCCTCGGCCTGGTCTCCCTCGATCTTGAGCACGTCGATGGCCCTGCCGTCGGCGGTGCAGAAGCAGTAGCCGTACTCGACGTTCATCGATGCGCTCTGGCAGTATCCGAGCAGGTCGGCCAAGGTGCCCGGCTCGTCGCTCACCGAGACCGCGATGACCGGCGCGATGGAGGCGCGAAAGCCGGCCTCGGTGAGCACCGCGGCGGCGCGCTGGGGCGTGTCGCAGAAGATGCGCACGATGCCGAAGTCGGCGGTGTCGGCGATGAACAGCGCCTTCATATTGATGTCGGCGTCGGCCAGCGTGCGGCAAGCTGCGGCCAGGCGCCCCTTCTCGTTGGCGAGAAATACCGTGAGCTGCGAAATCATTAGTGGTTCTCCCCTCTCAGGTCGATGACGCGCTTGGCCTTGCCCTCGGACCGCGCGATGGTCTTGGGCTCGACGAACTTGATGTCGACGGCCACCTGCAGGTTGCTCTTGAGCGCCGCAGCGAGGCGGCCGCGCAGATCCTCGAGCACGCGCACCTCGTCGATGGGGAACTCGGGCTCGGTTTCCACCTGAAGCTCCACATGATCGAGCGGGCCGCGTGTGGTGAGAACGATCTGGTACTGGGTGGCGATTTCCGGGAACTCGGTGATGACCTGCTCGATCTGAGACGGGAACACGTTCACGCCGCGGATGATGAGCATGTCGTCGGTGCGGCCCAGAAGGCGCCCGATCTTGCGATGGGTGCGCCCGCATGGGCACATCTCGGCATTGATGCTGGTGACGTCGCGGGTGCGGTAGCGGATCATAGGCGAGCACTCGCGCGTGAGCGTCGTAATGACGAGCTCTCCCACCTCGCCGTCCGGGAGCACTTCCAGCGTCTCGGGGTCGATGATCTCGCAGTAGAACTGGTCCTCGGCGATATGCAGGCCGCCGCGCTCCGCGCATTCCATGGCCACGCCGGGGCCCATGATCTCGGAGAGGCCGTACACGTCGCAGTACTGGATGCCGAGCTTGTCGGCAATCTCCTGGCGCATGTTCTCGGAGCAGGGCTCGGCGCCGAAGATACCGCCGGAGATTTGGAAGTCGGATGCGGGGTTGTAGCCCATCTCGATGGCCGTATCGGCGATGAGCAGGGCGTAGGAGGGCGTGCAGGCGAGGATGTCGGTCTTGCAATCCTTGAGCATCTGTACCTGGCGCTTGGTGTTGCCCGACGAGGTGGGGATGACCGTGCAGCCTATGGCCTCGCCGCCGGCATGGGCACCCAGACCGCCGGTGAACAGGCCGTAGCCGTAGGAAACCTGAATGGTGGACTCGTTCGAGCCGCCCACCATGGCGATGCCGCGCGCGAAGCAATCGCCCCAGTTCTTCAGGTCTTCGGCGGTATGGCCCACCACCGTAGCCTGGCCCGTGGTGCCCGAAGAGGCATGGATGCGGGCCACGTCGGCGTTCTCGCGGGCGAACATGCCGAACGGATAGTTGTCGCGCATGTCCTGCTTCACGACGAAGGGGAACTTCGAGAGGTCATCAAGGCTCTGCAGATCATCCGGCGTCACGCCCGCCTCATCGAAGCGCTCGCGGTACAGCGGCACGTTCTCGTAGGCGTTGCGCAGCGATTCGCGCATGCGCTCGAGCTGAAGCTCGCGCAGCTCCTCGCGGGGCATCGTCTCAATCTCCGGTTGGAAGTACACGGTCCTCCTCCTTTTCCTTCTCTTCCTCGTTTGCGGTCGGTGTGTTCGGCCCCACGACGGTCACCTCGTCGATCGGGGCGTAATGCGAAGCGAAGTCCTCTTCGTGGAGCACGTTGCCCGCCCGGTCGCGCACCACGCGGTGCACCGTGACCGAACGGCCGTCGGCTCCGGCGGTTTTGACGTAGCGCGTGCCCTCGGGCTCGCTTTCGTCCACCTTCGTGCGCTTCTTGAAGGGCTCGCCGGCTTCCCAATCCCCGGTCTGCGTGGAGACCACGTAGCCCGGATCGATACCGTACAGTGTAACGGTTAGGGTGGAGTCGGTGTAGCGCGAGCGCACCAAAACATCTGAAGTGCCGTCATTTACCCACGTGAGGTCAAGATCGGGAAACGCGATGGCGGCATCGCGTCCCGTGGGGTAGCTGGAGATGTACAGCGAGTGGTTGCGACGCTCGGTCACCGGGTATCCCGCCTCATACACGGCGTTAAATACCGTGGTGGCCACCTGGCAGATGCCGCCGCCTATGGCGTCGTCGTACTCGCCATTGATGATGGCATGGGCCGCCTGGAAGCCGGACTCTTCGCTGGCCTCGCCCACCGTGGCGTTGAAGGACCACTCTCCCCCGTTCGCCGGCACAATAGAATCGTTCAGAAGATCGGCGGCCCTATGGATGTTGTGGCGGCGGTTGGCCGTGGAGGGACTGTCGTTGTACTCGGTCGTGAACGATGATATCTGGCCGATAAGGCCGATCTCGAGGGCCTTATCGAACGTGACGCGCGCCGGAGCAGCGCCCCACTCAACGGCAATGGCCGGCGGCGTGTCGCCTGTCGCGCTCGCATCGAACAGCGCCTCGTCGAGTTCGGCGACGGCCGCGGCCGTATGCGGGTAGCGCGAGCCGTCGGCCGCGCTCACCCAAATCTCGCCGGCGTCGGCCGCGAAGCTCACCGTGGCGGCGGAGGTGTACCCGGCGTTTCGGATAAGGGCGAGAACGTCCGCCGAGGCCTCCACCTCATCAAGATAGGGAACAAGGTCCGCCTGCTCGCCCTCCCCTTCGATGCGCGTGCGCACCCACGGGCCGATCTCGGCGGCGTCAAGGCTCCATTCCGCTTGCTCGAAGGTGAAGGTGCATCCCCGGTCAAGAGCCGCCTGCACCGTCGCGGCCACCTGCTCGGCCCTCTCCTTGCCGATGCGGACCGAGGCCTGCTCGGGATGGGCGACGAACTGCACGTCGGCAGAGGCGGGCCCGAGGAACCCCTCGGAAAGCTGGTCGGCCACTGCCTGCCGGTCCACCGCCGTTCCATCATGGCCCTCGGTCACCGTGACGGCCCCCTCCTCGATGGCGATGCCGAAATCGACGCGCGGGTCTCCCACCGACTCGTCGATGGAAGCGCAGAGCGCCTCGAGAGCCTCCTCGTCTAAATCGACATGGACGGGCACGACGCAGCCGTCGCGGGAGGCGCCCAGGCGCTCGGGCAGACCGCCCTCCCGACCGACGGCAAAGGCCTGCGAGACCAGCTCGCTCACGGGAACCTCGGCGCCCAAAGTGCCCGCCTCGGCCACCCAGAGCTGCTTGTTGGCACGAGCCTCCTCGATGGAGAGCTGCTCGGCCTGGGCGTCCTCTTCAGCCAGAGCCATGTCGGTATCGAGCGTGCTGCGCGCCTGGTCGCTGGCGAAGATGAACGCGCGGCCCTCGTCGACGCGCGGGTTGTAGAACGCGCTCACGGCGCGGCGGGCCTCCTCCTCGGTCATGCCCGAGACATCCACCTCGCCCACCGATACTCCTGCATAAATGCGGGCGCCGTTAACGGCGCCGTCGATGACCCACGCGCCCCCTATCACGGCAAGCAGCAGCGCCAGAGCCGCAAGGCCGAGCTTGGGGCCGCGGCCGCGCTTCTTCTCCGTTTCGGCCGACGGGAAGCGAGAGGACCTCGCCCGGGACGACGCGGCCGATGGCGCGGTTCTCGGCGAAGAGGCGGCGTGCGTCGTCGGGCGCTTGGCCGCTGAGGGCCGCGAGGGCGTCTGCGAGACAGAGCGCGCCCGGGACACCGCCGCGGAACGAGAGCTCTTCCGGGCGGAGCCGCCCGCCGATGCGACAGTGGGCTTTTTCTGAGAGGAAGGTCCGGCGGAAGCGGCGCGCGCCGCAGGTTTCTTCTGGACCGCCGGGCGCTTCGAGCGGTTGGAGGGCATGGCGATGCGCTTCTCGGCCCGGGCTCTCGCCCGGCGCTCCTCCGTGCTCGGCCTCTCCCCTGCGGGCTTACGCGGCGCCATGGGTCTGCGAATCCTCCGAAGAGGCCCTACGCTCGCGGGCAAGCTCGGCCGCGAGGGCCCGAGCCGCCGTCACCGAATAGTACACCGTGACGCCCAGGGACAGAACAAGGCCCGCATAGACAAACCAAATGCCCCAAGAAACGTCGGCTCCGTTGAAGCCGGGCAGCCAGGAGAGGTCGCACCAGCCAAGGCCGGGAATGAGCGGGCAGTTCAACAGCAGGCCCGCGAAGCCGACGAACAGAAACGTTGTGGCGAACTTGCCGGGATAGACGACCGGCACGCGAAGGTGGTAGCGGGACAAAAGCCAAGCCCCGCCGATGAGCAGATAGGCGTCGCGCAGCACCACGAGCACGATGACCCACAAAGGGATGCGGCCGACGAGAAACACGCCGAGCACGCCGGTGACCATGAGGATGCGATCGACCGCCGGGTCGAGGATCTGACCGAGCCTCGACACCGTATGGGTGCGGCGCGCCAGCTGGCCGTCGATGAAATCGCTGGCCGCAGCCGCGGCGAACACGAGCGTGGCGGCGAGATTGCAGCCCGCAAGCAGCAGCCACAAATAGACCGGCACCAGCAACAGGCGCACGAAGGACACGACGTTGGCCGCCGTGAATATCTCGCTTGTCACCTGCTCGGTGGCCGTCTGCTTTTCCCGCTGCTCGTCTGCCATGAGCCAGCCAGCTCCTTCTCTACAAAAACCGGACCCCCGCAGGGGTCCGGCATCTTACGCCAATATCGGCACATTTTACCAGAGGCGCGGGCCCTTCGCCGACTCACCACGAAACTTAACGGCCCGTCAAGTCTTACGATTCCGTCACTGCGGCCTTCGGGTCGGGAACCTGCAGCACGCGACAGGTCTTCGCCGTAGCGATCGGCGTATAGGACGGCTCCATCGCCAGGCATTTCTTCGGGCACAGGCGCACGCAGGTGCCGCACTGCACGCAGCGGAACGGGTCGATGGACCAGGTGCGCTCTTTCTTCTCGACGACGATGGCGTCGGCCGGGCAGCTCTTCTGGCAAATGCCGCAGAGGATGCACTGGCTCACCTCGTTTTCCACATGACCCTTAAGGCCGGCCGGGGCCGGCTTGGTCTCGAAGGGATACAGCACGGTCTCGGGTTTCTTGAACAGCGATCCGAGGGTCATGCCCCCCAGTTTAAAGCTTCCCATGGTCGCCTACCTTTCCGTGCAGCTGATGCAGGGGTCGATGGTCAGGATGATCATGTTCACGTCGGCCAAGTCGCAGCCCTTGAGCGCCACGGTCATGCCGGCGAGGTTCTGCGAGGTTGGCGTGCGGATGCGCATGCGCTCCAGGTTCTTGGAGCCGTTGCCGCGCGCGTAGTAGTAGCACTCGCCGCGAGGCTGCTCGAGCACGTTGGAGGCCTGGGCGCCGTCAGCGGGAGCCCCCTTCACGGCCACCTCGATGTCGCCGGCGGGCATCTTGGCCGCCAGCTCCTTGATGATCTCGATCGACTGGAGCACCTCCAGGCAGCGCACCTTCACGCGGGCGTAGCAGTCGCCCTCGGTGGCCACGATGGGCTCGAAGTCGGACAGATCGCCGTAGGCGCCCTTCCCGAAGGAGCGCACGTCGTAGGGCAGGTTGGAGGCACGGGCGAACGGACCCACCATGGACAGCGCCCGAGCATCCTCGGTGGAGAGGTAGCCCACGCCCACGGTGCGGTTCTTCACCGAGGTATCGGTGAGCAGGGTGTTCATGATCTTGGTGTAGTCGTCCTTGATGCCATCGAGCACCGAGATGATCTCGGCCATCTGGGTGGCGTCGATGTCGCGGACCACGCCGCCCACCTTCACGACCGACAGGATGACGCGGCCGCCGGTGGTCTTCTCGAACAGGTCGAGCACGCGCTCACGCAAACGCCAGCAGTGCATGAACATGCTCTCGAAGCCGAAGGCGTCGGCGGCAAGGCCCAGCCACAGGAGGTGCGAGTGCACACGGGACAGCTCGTGCCATATGATGCGCAGGTACTCGGCGCGCTTGGGGATCTCCACGCCCATGAGCGACTCCACCGTCTCGGCGTAGCCGATGGAGTGCCCCGTAGCGCAGATGCCGCAGATACGCTCGGCGATGTAGATGAACTGGTTGTAGTCGCGGGTCTCCACGAGCTTCTCCAGGCCGCGGTGCACGAACCCGATCTGCGGGAGCACGTCCACCACGGTCTCGTCCTGCACCACCAGATCGAGGTGCAGAGGCTCCGGCAGCACGGGGTGCTGCGGGCCGAAGGGAATGACGGTCGCCTTGCCCATGCTACTCCCCCTTCCCTTCCGTCTTCTGGGCCTTCTTGGCCTTGGCCTCCAGGGCGGCGCGCACCTTGGCGGCCTTCTCGGGATCGAGCCCCGCGATCTTCGCCTGGATCTCCTCCTCGGTGGGGCCGACCTGCGCCGGCACCTCGGGAGTGGCGGCCTCAGAGGCCTGCGCGGCGGCAGCGGCCTTTTTGGCCTTGGCCTCCATAGCCGCCCGCACCTTCGCCGCCTTCTCCGGATCGAGACCGGCTATCTTGGCCTGGATCTCCTCCTCGGTGGGGCCGGCGGCGGGCGCTGCCGGGGCCGCGTTCTCGGTCGCGGGAGCCTTGGCGGCCGCTTCCTTGGCGGCCTTGGCCGCGGCAATCTTCTTCGCCTTCTCGCGGGCGGCCAGCTGCTCGGGGCTCACCACGGTCATGGGGGCCTTCTCCGCCAGCTGGTAGAACATGCCGCCGAAGTCGATGGCGATGTTCTCGATGTCCACGCCGTACAGGTCGTGGATCTCGTTCTCGCAGACGAATGCCTCCAGGAACAGATCGGTAATGGAAGGCACCACGTCGTCGGCGCCCACGGCCTTCACCGTGTCGTTCTCGAGCAGGCCCTCCTTCATGTAGGAGTACACCAAATCCACGCCGTCCTCGGTGTTCACCGCCAGGATCTGCACGTAGCGCCAGCCGTCGGCGGCGCGAGCGGCGGCCAGCTCGTGCACATCGGCGAGGGCCACCTCGTTGAACACTTGGCTGAACTTATCCATGGGCGCTCACGCTCCCTTCCGGGCGGCCTTCATGGCCGCCGATTTCTCGTCGAGGGCGGCCACGCCGGCCACGATGGCGTCGATGAGCTGCTCGGGGCGCACGGCGCAGCCCGGGGCGTACACGTCCACCGGGATGGCCGCGTCCACGCCGCCGAGGACGTTGTAGCAGTCGTGGAACACGCCGCCCGTGCAGGCGCAGATGCCGCAGGCCACGACCACCTTGGGCTCGAGCATCTGGTCGTAGATCTCCTTGATGACGCCGATGTTCTGCTCGTTCACCGAGCCGGTGACGAGGAAGATGTCGGCGTGCTTGGGGTTGCCGGTGTTGACGACGCCGAAGCGCTCGCCGTCGAAGCCCGGGCACAGCGTCGCCAGAACCTCGATGTCGCAGCCGTTGCAGCTGGAGCCGTCGTAGTGGATGACCCAGGGCGATTTTGAAGCGAATGCCATAGCGGCACCTCCTTACAGGAACGCGAGCAGCGCGATGTTCACGCCGCCGGCCACGAGGGCCACGATCCACGCCGACTTGAACATGAACTGCCACTTGACGCGAGCGAAGTTGTTGTCGATCCACACTTCCAGGAAGTACACGATAACCACCGCGATGATGGCCACGAGGGCCGATATGGGGCTTCCCCACACGAAGAAGAGCGCGATCCATCCCATGAACAGCACGTTCTCGCACCAGTGCATGATCTCCACCATACCGAGGGTGGGGCCGCTCATCTCGGTGGTCACGCCGCGCACGAGCTCCTGGTGGGCGTGATGCGACAGCGCGAGGTCGAAGGGCGACTTGCGCAGCTTGATGGTGAGGATGAACAGCACGCCGAGAAACACCAGGCCGATGCTGCACACGATGGGATGGGGCATCCCCAACACAGCCGCCACGTCGAAGGAGCCGGTGGCCTGGAAGAAGGCCACGGCCATGAGCAGCACCATGGGCTCGTAGCACATCACCTGCAGCGTCTCGCGGGCGGCGCCCACCTCGGCGTAGGGGCTGCGGGTGGAGTAGGCCGCCATGATGAAGAACAGGCTCGAGAGCGTGATGACGAACACGCACAGGAGGAAGTTGCCGCCGGAGAAGAAGATGCCGCCGGCGAGAAGCGCGAACAGCAGGGCCGCGGCCACATAGACGCGCTCCACGGAGTTCACCGCCACGCGCTCCTTCTCGAAGAGCTTGCGCACGTCGTAGTAGGGCTGCAGCAGCGGCGGCCCCACGCGACCCTGCATGCGTGCCGACACGATGCGGTCGAGGCCGGCGAGCAGGCAGCCGACCGCCGGCGCGATGATCGCGAACAGGAGGGTGCCGATGAGCGTCGAAATCAGAGACATTGCACGCTCCTTTCTAGAAGACGATCGGGGTTGCTACGAAGGACACGACGAAGGCGACCACGATGATGAGCGCGTTGAACACCACGCCCACCGGCGCGATGCGCGCCTCGCCGAAGACCGATTCCATGTACCAGTTCCGCACGCTGGCCTCAGCGGTGCCCGACAGCGCGTTCTGGAAGGTGCGGTTGTCGTTGTCGCGGCTGACGCCGGCGAGGTACACGTTCACGCGGTGGCCTCTCTGCTTGGCGCCCACGCCGGCGAACAGCACGAGCACCACGATGACGGTGCAGATGGAGGCAAGCCACAGGTTGTCGGTGGCGATGTCCTGGCCGAGCGTACCGTACACCGAGAAGATATAGGGTTCCACCAGCACCGCGGAGATGACCGGCAGAAACACGCAGCCGAGCACGAGCAGGCAGGCCATGAGCAGCAGCGATGCCCACTCGGTGGGCTTCACCGTGAGCTCCACGTTCTCGGGCTCGCCGGCGATGCCCGCCAACTTTCCGAGCCACTTGGCCCAGAACATGAAGGTGGCGGCGCTGCCGAAGGCCAGGATCACGATGAGGGCAACCTGGCGCGCGTCCACGAAGGACACGAGCGTGGCCCACTTCGCCATGAGCATGCCGAAGGGCGCGATGAACATGCACATGATGCCGAGCATCATGAATCGGGCCAGGCGCGGCATGCGGTCGAACAGGAGGTCCATGTCCTCGATGTCGCGGCTGCCGATGTGGTGCTCGGCGGTGCCGACGCACAGGAACAGCAGCGACTTGGCGATGGCGTGGAACAGGATGAGGAAGCTCGCCGCCCACACGGCCTCAGGCGTGCCCACGCCGGCGCAGGCGCAGATGAGGCCTAAATTCGCGATGGTGGAGTAGGCCAGCACGCGCTTGGCGTTGGACTGGGAGATGGCCATGAACGAGCAGAGCGCGAAGGTGATGCCGCCCACGAGCATGACCATCACCGCGGGCGCGGGGGCCACGTGGAAGATGGGCGCGAGCTTCACCAACAGGAACACGCCAGCCTTGACCATCGTGGACGAGTGCAGAAGCGCGCTCGTGGGGGTGGGAGCCACCATGGCGCCCAGAAGCCAGGTCTGGAAGGGCATCTGCGCCGCCTTCGTGATGCCGGCGAAGGCCAGCGCGCAGGCGGCCAGGGTCACAAGCGCCGGGTTGTTGGCGCCGATGACGAGGAAGTCGAGGAACGAGAACGTGCCCACGGTCAGCGCGCAGGAGTAGAGCGCCACCAGAAACCCCAGGCCGCCGGCCAGGTTCATGATGATCTGGCGGAAGGCGTTGGCGATGGCCTCGTCGGTGCGCGTGTAGCCGATGAGGAGGAAGGAGCACACTGTGGTGACCTCCCAGCCGGTGAACATCCACTCCATGTTGTTCGCGAACACGATGACGAACATGGCGGAGAGGAACACGAACATGAGCGCGAAGAACAGCGGCCGGCGATCCGGCGCGCCCGCGGGCTCGTGGGCCTGGAAGTCCTCCATGTAGCCGAGGGCGTACACGCAGATGCCGCTGCCCACCACGCCGATAATGAAGGTCATCAGCAGGGAGAGCGAGTCGAAGTACAGCCCGTAGGGCACCTCGATCTCATGGGCGAACGCGAACTCGAGGACGAGCGTGCCGACGATCTGCACGATGGCGAGCACGGCGGCCCAGATGTTCTTGTAGCGCACGGCGAAGCCGATGATGACCGCCGCGATGGCCACCGACACGCCCGTGCAGACGAAGTCGAGCGCCTCGCTCTGGAATTCGAACAACGTCGTGGACGCCCCCAGGTTCATGACCACCAGCGCCACCGAGGCGAGCGCGATGACGACAGCCGCCGCGATGACGATGACGCGTCTGGGCGCCTCCTGCCGCACGAACAGGAGCACGGCGGCCACGATGAGGGGGAACACGATGAGGAAGCCGAGCAGTCCGAGACTGAGTTCCATACAGGATCCTCCTAACCTAAACTATCGGCCTTTTCACAGCCTTACATATAGCTGCGGCTAGGCGGGATCCAGTGGATCTTGCTCGATACCTTAGCAAAGGAGGCGCAGGTGAGCGCCTTCTCGTTCTCTAACGATGAGCCAATACTCGGTAAAAGGGTCGTTCTAGTTGTGCACTTGCTCAATTTTTGGAGCAGAAACTCCGCTCGCGGCGGAATCGAACCGTCGACCCAGAAGGGCGCCGACTACTCCCCCGATGGCCGAGGGAAGCAGCCAGGCGAAGCCGTAGGCGTACAGCGGCGCCGCCTCGACGAAGGCGAAGGCGCCGGAAAGCTCGTGCAGCGTCAGCACCAGGCTTGCGGCCACAGCGGCCGCCGCCGCCCCCTTGAACGCCCACGTGCTGCGAATGCGATCGCGGAACAGCAGCAGCACCACCGTCGTCATGAACGGCGGGCAGATGACCGACAGCACGGGACTTGCCAGGGCAATGATATTGGTCAGACCCAGATTGCAGATGAGCAGCGAAATGACGACCATGGCGATGAGCGCCGCGCGATAGCTCACCCGACGCATGGTGATGCGCTCGACATAATCGGCCGTCGCGCCGCAAAGCCCAATGGCCGTGGTCAGGCAAGCGAGCCCTACCACGACGCCGAGCACCGCCACGCCCGCCTCGCCCATGAGCTTCCACACGATCATCGTGATGAGCTCGGCCTGGCTCACGTTGTGCGGCACCACGCTGGCTGAGGTGGCGCCCAAATAGGTAAGGCCGCCATAGATAATGGCGAGCAGCACGCAGGCCACAAGGCTCGCCCGGGCCGTGACGCTCATCTGGGAGCGCTTATCGCGGTAACCGGCGGCCCGCACCGACTCCTGAACCAGGATGGAGAAGCCCACCACTGCGAGGATGTCCATGGTCTGGTAGCCCGCGAGCACGCCGTCGGCCACGACGGTGTCCGTCTCGGGGGCGCCCACAGGGCCCAAGGGGCAAGCGATGCCGGCAATGACCATGACCACGATGCCCGCCACAAGCAGGGGCGTGAGCACCTTCCCCACTACGTCGATGATGCGCGTGGGGCGCATGGTCAGCAGCAGCACCACGGCGAAAAATGCCACGGAGAACGGCAAAAGGCCGATAGCGTCGCCGAACCAGGGGGCAATGCCCATCTCGAAGGTGGTGGCGGCGCAGCGGGGCGGTGCGATGAGCATGCCGACGCAGAAGATGGCCGCCGTGTTGAGCGCAAGCCCCGCCTTCTTCCCCAAGGCGTTCTGAATGGCAAGGATGGAGCCGCCGGCCTTGTTGATGGCGAACACGCCCACGCAAGAGACCACCACGTCGAAGAACACGAAGCAGACAAGGCCCACGGGCCACAAATCGCCCGACTCCATGCCAAGATAGGGTGGGAAAATGAGGTTGCCGGCGCCGAAGAACATGGCGAACAGCGCCAAACCCACGATAAGCGCGTCCTTGTTCATGGCACCTCCTCCATCGACCTGCGGGCAAAGCGACGTTCTCTCGCGCTTTCCATTGTCGATGAGAAACCGACTCAGCCCTCCATCTTCATAAAGAAAGTTACGGACGCTGGACCAAACCGCCACAAAACGGTTATTTGAGCGCGCGACGCGACATCTGCGCCATCCACCTATCGCCACGCACGCGCAGCCCATTGGCGAGAGCGCGTCCGCCCATGAGAACCGCGCCGAGGCCGACCCACAGCAGAGCCGTGCCTGCCGCGCCGCCCGCCACCGGGAGCACAAGCCACGTCAAAGGGCCAAGAGCAAGCAGGTACGCCGCCGACACGAGCGCGCAGGCTTTGGCGAGATAGCGGAAGTCTCCTGCGCCGATGAGGATGCCGTCAAGGGCCCACATCCACCCCTCCAGGGGAAGGCCGGCGCCCGCGGCAACCATGCCCACCGACGCCAGGTGCTGCACAGCGGCACTTGGCGAGAACAGCGGCGCCGCGACAAACCCCGCCAGCGCGAAGAGGGCGCCGAGCGCTACGCCGGCACCGAGCCCCGCCCGCGCGGCAAGTCGCGTTATGGCGCGAGCGCTGTCCCGCGCGCCCGCGCCGATAGCGGCCCCCACCAGCGCCTGAGCGGCGATGGCGATGGAATCGAGAATGTTCAGCACGAAGTTCCAGCCGGCATTCACCACCTGGTAGGCCGCGAGGGCCTCTTCTCCCAGAGAGGCTGCCGCCATGACCGTGGCCACCAGGGCCGCGCGCAAGGCCAGGGTCCGCAAGAAGAGAGGCAGCCCGTCGCCACTCGCCGCCCGCAGACCCGATGCGCGCGGCTTAAGACCCACGCCGTCTTCGCACATCCATCGCAAGGCGGGAGTCAGGAGGCAGGCGGCCATGAACCACTGAGCGATGAAGGTCGCGAAGCCCGATCCGCCCACGCCCCAGCCCAGACCGACGACGAGCACCAGATCGAGCACCGTGTTCAGCACAGCCCCGGCCACGGCGACCACCAGCGTGATCCTCACTTTCTGAAGCCCGCGAAACAACCCGTTGGACGCATAGACCAACAGCATGCCGGGCACGCCCAGAACCACCATGCGCGTGTACACCACGGCCTGAGCGAGCACCTCCCCCCTCCCGCCCAAAGCGAAACAGAGCGGCTCGGCGCAAGCGAATATCACCGCGGCGAGCGCAACGCCTACGAGCAGCGCCAGCCAGAGGCTGTCCATCGCCGCCTGCAGTCCCTCACGGCGATGCCCCGCTCCGAACAGACGCGATACCTGCGAGGTTGTCGCATAGGCGAGAAAGATGCATAGCCCCACCGCCGTGAGCACCACCGTAGACCCCAGCGACAGCCCCGCCAGAGCCGAAGTGCCCACATGGCCCACGATGGCCGTATCGACGAGCACGAACGCCGGCTCGGCAACCAACTGCCCGAACGTGGGAATGGCGAGCAGCACGAGCCTGCGGAGCACCGAGGCGCTCCGCTCTCGTCTACCGCGCTGCGTCGTGTCATTCCCAAAGGCCATGAGGCGCTCTACTTCCTTGCTTTGTAACGCTACTTCAAACAGAAAGAGCCGGCATAATGCCGGCTCTCTAAGTTCTGGTCGGGTTGACAGGATTTGAACCTGCGGCCCCTTGACCCCCAGTCAAGTGCGCTACCAAACTGCGCCACAACCCGTTGCTCTTTTGAGCTTCCGCTCAAACAGCTTGACTATAGTAACCTTACCGTCGCGTCATTGCAAGAGAAAATTTTGCAAAGAGCGACCAACGGCCAAAGCTCGAGCGCAAACCCTGCCGCAGGCCGGCGAAACGATAGCTGTCGGGCTGGACAGGGCGGGACAGGGCTCGACGACCGAGCTACTCGGACACGGCAGCGCGCTCGCCTTCGGAACGCGCCTCGCCGAGCCATCTCCCTCATCTCGCAGGACGCAACCCAGCCAGAAGTCGACGCCGTTTCAAACAAATGGCCCCAAATGCCTTCGAGTGAATTCTTTTGGGGCATTTCACCGGAGCGGAGCTAAAAATCAAAGAGCAAATTTATCGTATATCATCAAATGCTGGTAAGAAAGCTCACGAAAATGATAACCTGCACCATTTTCTCAATGCACTCGAGGTCTTTTGGGGCCAATCCCGAGAGACTTAGTCGCCTTGATGATCGTCGAGCCCCTCTTCAGAGCCCCCAACAAGAAGGCTCCCCTCAGGGAGCCCTCTTTGCGTTTTAGGCATCGGCAAGCGCGCTACTTCTCGGTGCCGTCGCCGAATAGGAGGTCGTGCTCCAGGCCGGTGAGCTTGCTTCGGGCCTGTTCGCGCAGGTTGTTCAGGCCGGCGAGGTACTGGCGGTACAGCACCACCACCAGATAGCGCCCGGCGCGGGTCAGCGTGAGCTCGTCGTCGTTGTCGGTGGCGAACGCCTTATTGGCGCGCATGAAGGCCATCTCCACGGGCAGCCCGCGCTCCACCGACACGCCGAAGTCGCGCTCAAACTCATGCTTGTCGAAGCGCAGGCTGTACAGCTGCAGCAGGAACTTATAGCGCATGAGGTCGCGTCGCGGCAGATCGGTCTTGCCGAGCAGCGGCGTCACGCCCGCGTGCACCATCTCGCCGTACTCCTCCAGGTTGAAGGTGTTCACGAAGAGGTTGTCGCCCAAATGCGTGATGGAGCCGCTGCCGATGCCCACGCACTCCTCGTAGGCCACGGCGTACTCGTCCACCTCCAAGTGCTGCTTGCGCTCGCAGTTCTCGTCGAGCCGGTTGAACGTCCACAGGGTGCGGCGCTCGAAGAAGGGGCGCTCTCCCCCGGCCAGGATATCGTCCAGAATGTGGTAGAAGCGCCGCTCCTTGTCGTAGTCCATGCGCCCGAGCACCTCTTCCATCTTGCGCGTGGTGGCATGAGACTGGTACAGCGGCGAGAAGGTGGTCTGGTGGCACCCGCAGGTGGCGATCTTCTCGCAGTCGGAGATGAGGATGTCCTCGGTCTGCGTCGGGAAGTTGAAGATCATGTCAACGTTCAGCGACTCGAAGTATGGGGCCGCCTCGCCGATGCGCTCGAAGATCTCGGCACCGCAGCCGTACTTCTCGTAGCGGTCCATCTGGCGCAGAAGCCCGTCGTCGAAGGACTGCACGCCCACCGAGAGACGCTGGATGCGCCCCTGAAGCTTGTCCAGGTACTCAGGAATGAGGTGGTTGGGGTTCGTCTCGGAGTTGACCTCCTTCACATGGAAGAGGTCGCGGGCAAGATCGATGGTCTCGCACAGCTCGTCGATGTCCACCGTCGGCGTTCCGCCGCCCACGTAGACGCTCTCGAAGTCGTAGCCCTGGGCGGCCAGCATGCGCATCTCCTGGCGCAGGGCCTTAAAGTAGTCGCGGGCGCGCTGCTCGCGGTATGGAAAGCGGTTGAACGAGCAGTAGGGGCACAAACGCTCGCAGAACGGTACATGCACGTAGAGCGTATAGGGCCGGCCCTCCACCGGATCGGGAAGCGTGCCCTCGGGCACGGGGTGCAGCATGAGGGTCTTATCGGTCATGGCGCGAACGACGGTGGTGAGCATGCGCTCTGAAAGCATCTACAGTACCTCCTGGGTCTCATCAAGCGTAAGGAGGATTGTAGCACTCCCGCCTAAGTCAGAGCCGACTTCCCCACCCCGCCCTGCTCGATGGCGTCAAGCAGTCCCTGGCGGTCATAGACACCGAGCTTGCGATAGATATTGCTCACATGGTGCTTCACCGTGCCCTGAGCAATGTGCAGCTCGTCGCAAATATAGGGAATGGAGCGCCCTCGGGCTAGAAGCAGGAGCACCTCGGCCTCGCGTTTGGTGAGGTTGCCCATGGCGGCCACGGCCGCGCACTTCTGGTCGAGGGACTCGTCGGCCTTCTGGGTCCGCGGCGTCACGTAGAGCTGCTGGACGTCAGCCATGGTGAAGAACAGCATGCCTATGACAGCAAGCAGGAGCACGGCGATAAGGCAGACGTCGGTGCGCAGCTGCGTCGACCAGAACGGCGCGAACATGAAGGCGTCGGCGGAAACAGAGCCGACGAGGGTTCCAGCCCTGGTCACGAGAATCGCGAGGCCGAAGGAGAGCGCAACGGAAATTCGCCCGCGGAAGGCAATGTCGGTGGACACGAGCATGATGAGCATATCAAGGCAGTAGATGCCCATGATGATGAGACCCGAGCCGAGAAACGGATAGACTGCCGGCTGCAGCAACAGCAAGATGATGCCGACGAGAACGGCGGGAATTACCGGACGGTAGAGCGTGAGCGCTTCGGAAGGCGAAGAGGACACCACCATGGAAAGAGTGATGGCGCCGATGCCGCCCCCGGCCAGAAGCAGCGATTTCGCCGTAAAGAACTCGTCGCCCACGGCAAACGTCACCACCATACCCTGGGTGAGGCCCCAGATGACGCTGATGACGAACAGGCACAGCAGAAGCCTCGCCACAGGAATCGTGCGCACGTCCAAGGGCACTACGGAAGGCTCTCGTCGCGGCTCGCGATGACAGGCATACAGAGCAAGGGTCGAGAGAATGGGAAGCAGAGCCGCAGCCGCCACGGCCAAAAGACGTGGCAAGAAGTAGATGGCGAAGAACAGCACGAAGGCGAAGGTGTAGGAGGCGTAGAGGTGTCGCCCGACGCGCCCCGTGGCAAGGGCGCTCCACAGCTCTCCCCACATGATGAGCAGAAGCGCGTTGCCCAAAGAGGCACAGGCGGCGGCAAAGATGAAAAGAGCAAAACCCGCAGGGCCGACGAAAAACATCATGGCCAAGGGCATGGCCGCTGTACCCGACGTCATGAGCAGGCTTGCCGCGATATAGGCTGCGCGACGGCGAATGAAGGGGGCGAGCTGCCGCGAGGCGAGCACGACCGCCAAGTAGCCAAGGGTCATAAGCACGAGCAGAACGACCAACGCACTATCGCGATCAAGCAGAAACCCAGAGGTGGGTGCCACGATATCGGTGCACATGGCAATAATCTGCCAGGCCTGCCAGAAGCCAAGCCCCAAAAGTCGCCAGTTCTCAAACCGGCTCCTCATCTTCTCCCCCACGATTCCTCCCAAAACACGCAAGTGCGAACTTGCTTTATGGTCCATCCTACTCTACCGCGCGATTGCGGCCCCTCGACGGCGCGTTGCCTGTTTTCAAACTAACAAACTACCTAAAAATGACCATGGGCCGAATCGGCCCATTTTTGCCTGAACGGGCGAAATGGGCCTAAAGGTTAGATGTTATCCGCCGCTCACTTTGACATTATGCGCTTCGAAAGGGAGGCGCCTGAAGCCTGCGATTCGTCTGCAGTCACGGCGCCCCCCTAGAGAAAAGCACGGGGCGGAGGGTCCCGTGTGGGAAAGAAAGGGAAACCTATGACTGAAACGAACTCCAAGGGCCTGTCTCGCCGCGCATTCTTCGGCCTCGGTGCCACTGCGGCCGCTGGCGCTGCCGTCGCCGGACTCGCCGGCTGCTCGCCGGTCGCTCCGGCCGAAAGCGCTTCTGCGCCCGCCGAGCCCATGGCTGCCACCGGCGAGGCCACCTACGAGTGGGAGATCGCCCCGGAGCCTATCACCGACGTCGCCTCTGTCGTTGACACCGACATCCTCGTCATCGGCGCTGGTCTCGCTGGTTGCGCCTGCGCGGCCGCGGCGGCCGAGAAGGGGGGCAAAGTGACCGTCGTCGAGAAGACGGACTCCTTCCAGGGTCGTGGCGGCGGCTTCGGCGCCATCAATTCCCGCTACATGGACGAGCTGGGCGCGAAGGTGGACAAGGTGAACGCCAAGCAGCACTGGATCGCCCAGTGCGCCAGCCGCACCAACGAGGACCTCATCGTGAAGTTCTTCAACAACTCCGAGGAGGCCTCCAACTGGCTCATCGACAAGTGCGAGGCCCTCGGCGGAACGGCCATGGTCGGCGCCTTCTACAGCCACGACGACGTTTATGCCGAGCAGCCGGGCTATCACATGTTTAGAATCCCCGAGGAGGCCGGTCTCACCTCCACCGGCTTCGCCGGCGCGGAGCTGTGCTACCTGGACGCCGTGAAGGACGGCGCCGAGTTCGTGTTCAACTCCCCGGCCGTACAGCTCGTCAAGGACGACTCCGGCAAAATCACGGGCTGCATCTGCGAGACTGCCGACGGCTACGTGCAGTACAACGCCGCCAAGGGCGTCGTGCTCGCCACCGGCGACATCGGAGGCAGCCTGGAGATGTGCGAGGCCTACGCCCCCATCTGCGCCGAGTACGGCCAGCCGCGCAGCCAGTACACCCCGGTGGGCGTGAACACCGGCGACGGCCACAAGATGGGCATGTGGGTCGGCGCCCAGCTGCAGGATCTGCCCTTCCCCACCATGATGCACCCCCAGGCCTTCTGCTGGTTCCACGGCCCCTTCCTGTTCGTGAACGACAACGGCGAGCGCTTCATGTGCGAGGACACCTGGGTGCAGGGCAAGTCCTTGGCCATCAACAAGCAGCCGGGCGGCGAGGCCTGGTCGGTCTTCGACGCCAACTGGCCGACCGACCTGGTGAACGGCCTGCCCTACGGCGGCGGCATGTTCTGGGACTCCTTCCGCCCCTACGGCAGCGATCTGCAGCTGGCCCCCGACTACTTCCAGACCCAGATTCCGCTCTACATCGAGCAGGGCATCGCCTACGAGGCCGACACCATCGAGGAGCTGGCGCAGAAGATCGGCTGCGACGCCGCGACCCTGACCGCCACCGTCGACCGCTACAACGGCATGTGCGAGGCCGGCGAGGACACCGACTACTACAAGAAGCCCGTGTTCCTCACGCCCGTCAAGCAGGGCCCGTTCTACGCGCTGAAGGTCGGTCCCGCGCTGCTCGCCGTCTGCGGAGGCCTGAAGTGCAACAACGACTTCCAGTGCCTGGACGCCGAGGGCAACGTCATCGAGGGCCTCTACGTTCTCGGCAACATCATGGGCGACATCACCGCGGTGGACTATCCCATCAACGTGGCCGGCAACAGCCACGGCCGCTGCATCACCTTCGGCTACATGCTCGGCCACGAGCTCGCCGAGGCCTAAGCGGCGCGCATTTCGCTTCATCCGGCCGGCAGCGCCCTCCCTCCCAAAACGCTGCCGGCACCCCGAAAGAAAGGACCTCCGTTATCGGAGGTCCTTTCTTACTTTAGCACCGCGCGGGAGGGGAACGCGGATCGCAAAGTCTCTTTTGCGCCAGGAGTGGCGACTACTCCAGCCCTGCCAGCTGGCGGCCGACAAGGTAACCAAAAGTCATGCAGCGGCCCAGGCTGTTGCCGGCAAAGCGCGTGCTGTACTGGTTGGCGTAGAAATCGCCGGCTGCCAGTCCGATGGCGTAGAGGCCCTCGATGGGCTCGCTCTCGGCCGTGAGCACCTGGGACTGAGCGTTCACATGCAGACCGCCCATACAGGCCAGGGAAGCCGGAATATCGTACTTCGTCGCGAAGAAGGGGCCCGTAAGCTCGTGGAGCGTGGCGGGGTCCTTGTGGAACTCCAGGTCCTCTCCGGCGGCGCAGTAGCCGTTGTAGGTCTCTACCGTTTGCTTCAGCACATCGGCGGGCAGCTCGAATGCCGCGGCAATTTCGTCGAGGGAGTCGGCCTTCATGAAGACGCCCTCCTCCACCAGCGCGTTCCACTTCGCGAGCAGCTCTTCGGGCTTTGCTGCCCAGGAAGGGTCGTCAGCGCGGTAGGAGATGGCCGGCAGCTGCCCAGCGTAGGCGTCGTTCCACAGGGCCACCATGGTCGAGCCGGGCTGGTTGAACTGAGCCGCGGCCATGTTGGACTGACCAGCGTTCTCGTCGATGAAGCGCTTGCCGGTGGCGTTCACCATGACATTCTTAATGCAGTTCGTGGATCCCCAGAACATCATCGGAGGATGATCTCCGTTGTTCTGCATGGCACCGCCAACCCACAGAGACTGCTTGATACCAGAACCGTCGCCCATATTGAACTGGGCCACTTTGTCGCCGTTGGGGTTGTGAGTGACCATCGGGCAGAAGAAGTTGAGCATATCAGCGTCCTGGCTGTAGGAGCCCGTGGCCACGACAATGCCCTTGGTGCCGACGAACTTCTTGTAGGCGCCGGACTCGTCGGTGGCGATGACCGCCGTCACGCGACCGCCCTCCTCGCGCACGAGCTGCTGGGAGGTGTGCTTGAAGCGCACATCGGCCCCCTTGCCCTGGATGTGCTCGAGCAGCGTGCCCAGAAGGTCGATCTCTGGAACGAATCCGAGACCCAAATCGCCATTGTAGGGATCCTGGTCGATGGCTGAAGTGGGCTCGTTGGCGCCGCCGATGAACAGGATGGTGCCCGGATAGATCTTCTCGATCACTACATCGTCGGAATGCTGGAGAACAGGGTGCAGGCCATAGGGCTCCACCACATCGGCAAACCAATCGGCCGCCTCGCCGGAGCGGTTGGCCCAGGCCCATACGGCGCTTCCATCCATCTTATAGTTGCCGATGTTCAGGAAGTCCTTTACCGCGACCGCTGTATCCACCGCCTCGCCCTGCTCGAGCTGGCACTTCGAGTTGAACATGAAGTGGGAACCGCCGTTGGCATTGAAGGTATCGTTGCGCTCCAGAACAGTAACGGACAGACCATTCTCGATGGCCGAAGTGGCCGCATAGGTGCCCGATGCGCCCAAGCCGATAATGACCACGTCGCTCTCGATGGTTTCGGTGATCTCATCCTCAGGTATTGCCGCAGGCGCAACCTCCCAGGGCTTGTCCGAAGTCGCCCCCGGGGTTGTCCCATTCGATTCGGGGGTAGGTGCCGCAGAGCTTGAAGCGCTGCTCGCGTTGCTGGGCGCACAGCCTGCCAGCGCTGCAAGCCCGAACATACTTGCCGCGGCTCCTCCCATCAGGAAACTACGACGCGTCACATTGTTTTCCATAAGTCCCTCCTACAAGGATTGGTTTCACGCGGGGAGCAATCTTCATCTCCCCTGCTGCAGAACGCACCTTAATTCGTCAAGGCTTCGATTTCCATCGCGTGTATCCCCCGAATAACGGTCAAAACATCGATATCGGGTGATTCACGTGATACCCGCCCATCAACCGCAAATCAGCAGGACAGAGCGTTAAAGGGGCTGCTCAACTCCAGAAATAATCCTGCCAACCACATAGCCCATCGCAAGGCAGCGTCCCAGAGAAACGGCGCTGATATGATGCGGATAAGTGGTGGAGAACATCGACCCGGACACGTTTCCGATAGCGTAAAGGCCCGGAATTGGACGTCGATTCCGAAGACTCAACACCTCCGAGTTCTTCGTCACTTGCAATCCGCACACCGTCGCAAGGTGAACGATGCTTTCATTGACGGCATAAAACGGAGGCGTTCTCACCGGTGCCATCGACACCACGGGCGTTCCGAAGTCCTCATCCTGGCCGGCATCAAACAGGGCGTTGTATCGGTCAATACTCTTTTGAAGCGTTTCGTAGTCGACCTCGATCATCTTGGCTAATTCTTCGAGCGTATCAGCCTTGAAGCAGTCCGCCTCAAGGGTTTCGAGCTGCTCCTCAGGCGTATAGGGAGCTGTTGGGTTAATTCTCGGGAGATGCTCGAGCACATCGCCGTCAACGAGCGTCCAGCAGTGCGCCCCAATCTGGTTGCCGATGGAATTTGCTCGATAGTCAAAGGGGATGCCCTCGTTCATAAATCGTTCGCCTTGGGCATTGACACGCAGGAAGGAGTTCATGGCTGCACCGAAGAAAGTGTGGTTCGGCGTTCCCGAAGGGTCCGTGCAGGAGCAATGGGGATACTCGTCTTCAAACCCACCTACCGCAAGTCCCATCTCATGTCCGTCTCCGGTGTTTTCGCTATTCATGTTGAGCCATGCGGCGCACATGAGATCTCGAGGACGAAGGCACTTCCTCAGCCTTTCAACGTTATGCTCGTAGCCGCCTGTTGCAAGAACAACACCGTCTTTGGCATTGAACTGAACATACTGCCCCTCGGTAGTTTTCGCTATAACACCGGTAATTTCACCGGTCTCTTCTTGAATCAACTGGCAGGCGGGCGTCTCGTAAAAAAGGTCTGTTGAGCCGAATGACTGCGCATAATCAAGCACATGGGGAATCACGCCAGCCATTTGATCGTTCACAAAGGAAACGTCACTTGCCCACCAAGTTATTCCGCCAATCTCCATTTGCTGAGTGCCAAGAGTAGGTTCGGAAATTTTATCGCCGACCATATCGAGCAGCCAATCCATGGCCTCGCCGGAACGATTTACGAAATTTCTAATAAGACCTTCATTTGCCCGATAGCCGCCCGCCGTCGACATCATGTCGCTAACAAAGCGATCTTTGTCAATCTCAACCCCCATGGCATTGTGGACACGATCTCCTATAGCAGCTACGCTGTAGCCATTTGCGCCATAGGTTGCGCGTTTCTCGAGAATTGCCACCTGTTTTCCGTTTTCTGCCAAAGAGGCAGCAACGCAGGATCCCGCAAAACCGCATCCGCACACAACGACATCGTATTCTTTCACTTCAGCAATGTCTGTGATAGGGTCTTTAACAAAGGCAACTGTGCCTTCCTCGGGCCAATAATCAGGCTCGAAATTCTCCGAGCTGGGAATTACCGTCGTCTCTCGCGACGACGACTCTCCCGTAGCCGCCAAATCAGCCTCGCCCTTCATCTTTGGAGCACAACCAGCAAGCGAGGCCGCACCCAGCATGCCGGCAGCCATTCCCCCCGCTAGAAAGCTCCTACGCGAGATCTTCTTTTCCATAACTCCTCCTATAACGCGAATCGACAAAGGCCGACGAGTCAAGCGTCGCCCCGCTTCGCGATAAATGTAATTCCTCCCAGCCCGTCCTCCAATCGCTTAAACCCCCTGAAAGCATGTCGCAGAAGATATATCACGTGATTCACTCGATTAAATATTGAGCTCGCGCGCCCCTCTCCGACACTCCCCTGCTCTACAATAACAACAAGGAGGATTTCAAATGAGCAGCCTAAATTGCAGTGAGGTACCTGAACCGAGTAGTCGCAAGCTCGCGGCCATGCGCCTATCAAACGGCGGATGGGGATTTCTTATTGCCTGGGGAATGGCGACTATCTTCACTGACACGTTCTCGACGAATACCGAGGTAAGCCTCGGCTGGTTCTGGCTTGCTTCCATGTTGGGCGCATCCGTCGGACTGCTTCTGTTCTTCCTCTTAGGACGGTGTCTCGTCGACGAAAACGGCTGGAGGCGCCTTGTTCTTTTCGCCGCCGCCTTCATGGTTCTTGGGACGATTATCCTTGAGATGACGGTAAATATCGCCGCCGAGCACCGTCCTCTGTTGTGCGTGATTGCGGGGTTTGCATCGTCGATAGGAACTGCCGCGCTTACCGTTGCGTGGGGTACGCATTACAGCCGTCTCAATATGGCGGCGATAGAGCGTGTTTCCGCGCTCTCGCTTTTCATTTCTTTCGTCTGCTACGGTCTCGTTCTCGCTCTACCGAGAACCATAGCTTTCGCTACGGTGCTGGCATTTCCCCTCTTGTCCGTGCTTTGCCTGAAATGCGCGAGTTCTATAGAGACTCCTCTGAAAAGCAAAGCACGGGAAGAGAGCGGCAACTTTGCCCTCAGGGGCTTTGTGCGTCTCGGCATAGGAGTCGCTGCAACGACTCTTGTTGTCTCGCTTTACTGGAGCTTTGTCATAGCGGGGGCCATACCCCTTGAGAGCAGGACTTTCAGCATCTCGGTCCTTTCGGGCTCTATCACAGCGCTCGTTCTCATGGGATACCTGCTCCGCTATTCTCGCTCGTTGAATCTCGGGACGCTCTATCGCTGGACGCTTCCCCTCATAGCTATTGCCTTTTCTTTCTTGCTTTTCGAGGGAGCGTATTGGGCGATAGCGGCAACGCTCATTGTCTTTGCCGCTCAAGCGTTGCTCAACCTGGTTACTTTTGTCTATTTCGCAGAGCTCGCACAAAGCACCGGCGCTTCTCCTGTGCGAATATTCGGACTCGGACGATTCTTCGTTGAATTTGGCTTTCTCATGGGGTCGCTCATAGCGCCAGCGGCACTGGGCCTTACGCCCTACGCCGGAGGAACGATCCAAGGAGTGCTCCTTATCGCGCTGACGACATTGACCATAGCGGTTATGATTTCAATCGCCACACAAGATAGGCTTGCGTTCACGCTTGGTAAGCGCGAGGAGCACACAAACGTTTCCGCTACGAGCCCATCACATCTCACGAGCGATACCGCCGCAGACGACCGAAGCGGCACAGACGTCTTCCAGGCTGCATGCAACACCATATCCGCAAAATTCGGACTCACCAAGCGGGAGAGCGAGATTCTTCCCTACCTTGCCCAAGGATATTCACTCCCCTATATCCGCAACGAACTTTACATCTCGCAATCGACCATCGACACCCACGTGCGCCACATCTACAAGAAAATGGATCTGCACTCGAAAGAAGAAGTCATCACTTCAGTGCGTCAAACCGTTCAGCAACTTACTTCAATCCCCAAATAAGCCGCACCGGAGCCGTTCGCCGCCGTATAGCATCTTGCCGCACCGCGGCGAACGGCTATGACAGAAAGCTTAGACGCCCTCGTCCCCCACGTAGGGAGCGAGCACGGAGGCGAGCACCTTCAGATGCGCCTTGGACTTGTTGAGGCAGGGAACGTACACGAAGGGCTCGTCGGCTTCGAGCTGGCGGTGGGCGCCGCGGCGGAAATCCTCGGAGGCGCGCTTCATGCGCACGGTTTTCGCGATGTCGCGGTGGGCTTCCAGGTGCGCATCGCAATGGGCGGCGCGTTTGCCGGTGTTCTCCAGGGCGCCGGGCTCCTCGTCGGCATCCACCAGCTCGCCGGCGAGCGCCGCGCGGTAGATGGGCTCCAGCTCGTTCGGCACGTCGTAGAGCGTCTCCAGGCAGTCCACCGCAAAGTTCGGGCACACCACGAACAGGCGGCTGCCCGGCTCGGCGGCCTGGGCCAGGCGCACGAGCGTGGGCCGCGTGAAGGGCGACAGCCACGTACGGCCCTTGTCGAAGCGGCTCTGGTAGCTGATGGTCCAGCTGCGGCGGTCGAGCCCGAGCTCGCCGGCTACAGCCAGGCTCGTGGCCCCGGTCTGCAGCTCGTAGGTGTCCCCTGCCTCGATATCCTTCAGCGGGATGGAGTGGTACGAGAACAGCAGCCGGTCGCCCCGCTCCTCGGAGAAGCCCGCGTTGCGGATGGAGGCCGCGATGGCGCGCACGTATACCGGGTTCTCGCTGTAGTCGTCGATGAAATCTACCGCGCCCTTCCAGCGCGCCCGGCGCACAGCCCGGGCAAGCCCGTCAGCCACCGAGGAGGTGGTGGAAAGCGCCGACTGCGGGTACATGGGCAGCGCCACAAGCCGCTCGCAGCCCGCCTCCTTCAGCTCCCGGACCGCCTGCTTGAGCGACGGCGCGCCGTAGCTCATGGCGGCGCGCACTTCCACGGGCAGCCCCCGCTCGGCGTAGTAGTCGGCAAGCCCGCGCTCCAGGGCCCCATAGGCCACAGCCATCGGCGAGCCGGCCGCCGTCCAGATGGCGCAGTACTTCTCGGCCGAGGCCTTGGCGCGTTTGCGCAGGATAACCGTGTGAAGCAGCATCCACCACACCGGGCGCGGCATGGGGCAGATCCGCGGGTCCATGAGGAACTGGGCGAGGTACTTCTTCACGGCCTTGGGGGTGGGGGCCGCCGGCGTGCCCGTGTTCGCGATGATGACGCCCACCTTGCCCGGTACGGGCGCGACCTTTCTACTCATGGGGCACCTTCCCCTCCACCGAGGGCGCAGGAGAGGCCTCCATGAGGGCGAACACCTCGCGGCCCGCATCCGTCACCCCGACCGAGCGCTCGCGCAAGCCCTCCAGCGCCTCGGCCAAGTCGCGCGGCAGCTGGTCGGCGAAGGCCATGGACTCGCCCGTCGCAGGATGCTCGAAGGCGATGCTGTAGGAGTGCAGGAACTGTCGCTCGAGCCCCAGCTGGGCCCGCGCGTCGCGAGGGCCGTGGGCGGCATACACCGGGTCTCCCACTATTGGGTGGCGCGTGTACTGCATGTGCACGCGAATCTGATGGGTGCGACCCGTGAACAGCTTGCACTCGATAAGGCTGTAGCCGTCGTCCTTGGGACCCGCCTCGAAGCGCTCCAGCACGCGAAACGTGGTGATAGCCTCGCGGGCCGAGGGCACATCGCGCACGGCCATGCGGCAGCGCTCGTCGGCCGATCGCGCGATAGGAGCATCGATCATGCCCGTATCGTGGGCCATGATGCCGTGCACCAACGCAAGGTAGTGGCGGTCCACCGCGCGCTCCTGAATCTGAGCCATGAGCTCGCGACCCGCCTCGTCGGTCTTGGCGGCGAGCATTAGTCCCGAGGTATCCCGATCGAGGCGATGCACGATGCCGAGGCGGTCGGCCTCCTCGCCCTGCACGTTGCAGAGATGCTCCTCGCCGCAGTGCCAGATGAGCGCGTTCACAAGCGTGCCGTGGGAATGATCGGCCGAAGGATGGCACACGAGCCCCACCTGCTTCGAGATGACGAGCATGTCCTCATCCTCGTAGCGCACATCCAAATCGATGGGCTCTCCGTACACGACGACGGTCTCGGGCTCGTCGTCCACTTCGTAAACGATGGTGTCGCCCGCGGCCACGGCGTGCTTCTTGGACACCGCGGCGCCGTTCACGAAGACGCGGCCCTCCTCGATAGCGCGCGCGGCGGCAGAGCGGGAGGCGTACAGCCCGCGTGCGGCGCACAGGGCATCCAGGCGACTTCCCTCGTCGCTTGCGGTGGCGATATAGCAAATTGATCTTGACATGAAACCCATTCTAGCGCGGATGGAAAAGGTCAGCTATCCCCTGTACGCGCTATTCGCGCTCGTCCACGTCATTTTCAGAATCGTTCGCATCGGGCTTCGCGTGAATCGAAGCGGCGGCCTGCTCCGACTCCTTCCGCATGGACCAGAGCATGCCCGCGAAGAAGAGAACGAAGCCGCACGTGACCCCGATATCGGCAACATTGAAGGTGGGAAAGCTGATGAAGGTAGTGTCGATGAAATCGACCACGTAGCCCAAGGTGAAGCGGTCGAGCGCGTTGCCAATGCCGCCGGCCACCACAAGCGCGATGCCGAGCGTCTCTGCGACACTTGCCCGCTTGCCCGCCGTGAATAGGTACGCCGCGAGCGCGACGCAGACCAGAAGCGACATGACGCCCAAAGCAAACGTGGACTGGTCGAACATGCCCCAGGCCGCCCCGGTGTTGTGCGCGAGGCGGAATTGGAAGAGCCCCAAAAAGGGCCCGGCCACCACCTGGCCGATTTCGAAGGCGTTGAAATAGGCCTTAGTGGCCAGATCCAGCGCAAGCCAAACCAAGGCAACGCCGGCGAAGATGCCGGCGTTGCGCTTGCGGTTGTCCGTCACATTGTCCACGTTACTCGCCCTCAAAGCCGATGGCCTCAAGAGCGCCGGCGCAGCGGGCGCACACATCCGGGTGGGCCGCGTCAATGCCCAGCTCGCGGATGTTCCAGCAGCGCGGGCACTTCTCGCCCTCGGCCACCGTAACCGCAGCGGTCACCTCGTCGCCTTCGCCTTCCACGAACTGCACCTTGGCCACGATGAAGAGCTCCTCGAACACCGCCGTATCGAAGGCGGCGGCCGTGGCCACAAGCGCCGCCGGGGCCGTCACCACGATGGAGGCCTCCTGGCTCTTGCCGATGACCTTCTCGTTGCGAGCGTCTTCCAAAGCCTTGGTGACCACCTCGCGCACGGCCATCATCTCCTCGAGCGGAGCCACCTGCGCGCCGGCGTCAGACGGAAGCGCGGGCGTGAAATCGCGCAACGCGGGCCAGCCGGCCAGCTGCACCGAGGGCTCGCGGCCCTCGACGGAACGGAACGCCGGCGGATAGAACTCCCACACCTCGTCGGTCGTGAACGAGAGGATGGGAGTCATGACGCGCACGAGCACCTCGAGGATGTTCATGAGCACCGTCTGCACGGCCCGGCGGCGCGGAGAGTTTGGCGCCTCGGAGTACAGGCGGTCTTTGGTGACGTCCATGTAGACGGCCGAAATGTCGTTCACATAATCGTAGAGCGCGCGGTAAACGCCATTGTAGCGGAAGGAATCGTAGCCCGCTTCCACGTCGGCGAGCAGCTGGGTGAGGCGCACGAGCGCCCACTGATCCAAAGGCTCGAGGTCGTCCCAGCTCTCCACGAAGTTCTCGGGCCCGAAATCGTTCAGGTTGCCCAGCAGGAAGCGGAAGGTGTTGCGGAAGCGGCGGTAGGCGTCGGAGACCTGCTTTAAGATGTTCTCCGAGATGGAGAAGTCCTGGGAGTAGTCGCAAGAGGACACCCACAGGCGCATCACGTCGGCGCCGAACTTGTCGCACATCTCCTGGGGATCGATGCCGTTGCCGAGCGACTTCGACATCTTGCGGCCCTCTTCGTCCACCGCGAACCCGCAGTGCATGACCGACTTGTAGGGCGGCACCCCGTAGGCGCCGATGGAGGTGAGCAGCGAGGACTGGAACCAGCCGCGGTGCTGGTCGGAGCCCTCCAGGTACACATCGGCCGGGAACGTGAGACCGTCGGCCTCGGCGCGATGGCGGCAGACGCTCGTGTGGGACACGCCGGACTCCCACCACACGTCGAGAATGTCCTTCTCGGGCACCAACTCGGTGCAGCCGCAGATCTCGCACTTGGTGTTACGGGGCAGATAATCGCTCGGCGCCTCGGTGAACCAGGCGTCGGCCCCCTTGGTGTTGAACAGCTCGATGACCGCGTCGAAGGTTTCCTCTGTGGCCACGGTAGATCCGCACTTGGCGCACTTGAACACGGGAATCGGCACGCCCCAGCTGCGCTGGCGCGAGATGCACCAGTCGGGACGGTCGGCCACCATGGCGCCGATGCGGTTCTTGGCCCAGGCGGGAATCCAGGTCACCTCCGTATTGATGGCGCGCAGCGCATCCTCGCGCAGGGAGTTCTTGTCCATGGAGACGAACCACTGGTCGGTGGCACGGAAGATGACCGGCTGGTGGCAGCGCCAGCAGTGCGGGTAGGAGTGGTTGATCTTCTTCTCGGCCACGAGCGTTCCCTGCTCGCGGAGCCAGTCGATGATGACCGGGTTCGCCTCGTCGGTGGAAAGGCCGGAAAACTGGCCCGCCTCATCGGTGAACACGCCGTTGTCATCCACGGGCATAAGCAGGGGGATGTCGAACTCCAGCGCCACCAGGTAGTCGTCCTGGCCGTGGCCGGGAGCGGTGTGCACGGCACCGGTGCCGGTATCCAGCGTGACATGGTCGCCGTAGATGACCGTGCCCTTGATGTCGTGGCGCACCGGCGCGGTGTAGGTGAGCCCGAAGAGCTGCTTGCCCGCAAGCGCCACCGGCTCCCCGTCGGCGCCGCGAACGAAGTCGTAGTCGTCCCAGCCGGCCACCTCGGCCACAGTCTCAACGAGCTCCTTGGCCATGATGAGGTTGTCGCCGCCCACCGTCACCATGACGTAGTCGGCGTCGGGGGCCAAAGACACCGCCGTGTTCGCCGGCAGCGTCCAAGGGGTAGTCGTCCAGATGAGCAGCCAGGCATCGCCCTCGGCCCCGCAAGCCTCGAACACGCCGGGCATGGCATCCAGCTTGAACTTCACGTAGATGGAGGGCGACACCTCGTCGCCGTACTCGATCTCCGCCTCGGCGAGCGCCGTATGGCAGTGGGTGCACCAGTGGATGGGCTTGCGGCCGCGATAGATGGAGCCCTTCAGGTACAGGTCCTTGAAGATCTCCACGTTACCGGCCTCGTAGTTGGGGATGAACGTGAGGTAGGGATGGTCCCAATCGGCATTCACGCCAAGGCGCTTGAAGCCCTCGCGCTGGATGTCAACGTACTTCTCGGCCCACTCGCGGCAGCGCTGGCGCAGCTCGGGCTGGGAGATCTCGGCCATCTTCTCGGGCCCCAAGGTGACCTCCACCATGTGCTCGATGGGCTGGCCGTGGCAGTCCCACCCGGGGATATAGGGGGTGAAATACCCACGCTGAGCATGGCTTTTCACCACGAAGTCCTTCAAGATCTTATTGAAGGCGTGGCCGGTATGGATGGGGCCGTTGGCGTAGGGCGGGCCGTCGTGCAGCACGAAAGGCTTTCCGTCGGCGTTCTTCTCCAGCACGCGGCGGTAGATGTCCATGTCCTGCCAGACGGCGAGCCGCTTAGGCTCGTTGGCCGGCAGGTTCCCGCGCATGGGAAAGTCGGTCTCGGGCAGGTTCATGGTGTCTTTGTAGCTGTTCGACACGGTTCGTCCCTCTTCCACTTCGAATTCGTCTTATCTATCACGGCCCGCTTGGGGGCGGGCGGCTGCGAGTGCATCTAGCAAAGTATACGGTAAGAGCAGCATAGGCGGGCAATAGTTACAAGTTTTTCTCAGGAAAGGCTTCAAAGCGCTCGCCGGGCGATGAGAGGCGGTTTTACGCTAAAATGGTCGCAAAGCAACCGAGGGCGCCCGCGCTGCCGTCGCAATTGCCGCACGCCCTCCCACCGATAAGGAGCTCTCCATGGCCTTCGCCATCGTCACCGACTCGTCCTGCAACCTGCCCGAAGAGGTCATCGATCAGTTCGATCTGCACATCCTGCCCCTCACCTTCATGGTGGACGGGGTGGAGCACCGCAGCTACCTCAAAGGGCAGAAGACCGACTTGAAGCAGTTCTACACCATGATGCGCGAGGGGAAGGTCATCACCACGTCGCTTCCGAACCTGAAGGAGTCCCGCGAGCTTTTGGAGGGGCTGCTCGCAAGCGGGCAGGACGTGCTCTACATCGGGTTTTCCAGCGGCCTTTCCGGCACCTGCCAGGCCATCGACCTCATGCTCTCCGAGCTTGCCGGCGAGTATTCCGACCGCACTGTCATGACGGTGGACACCCTGGCCGCCTCCCTCGGCGAGGGGCTGCTCGTGTACTACGCCGCGAAGATGCGCGAGGAGGGCGCTCCCATCGGCGAGGTGCGCGACTGGCTGGAGGCCAACAAGCTGCATCTGGCCCACTGGTTCACCGTGGACGACCTCATGTTCCTGTTCCGCGGCGGCCGCGTCTCGCGCACGAGCGCCTGGGCGGGCACGCTGCTGAACATCAAGCCGGTCATGCACGTAGATGACGAGGGCCACCTCATCCCGCTGGAGAAAGTGCGCGGGCGCAAGAAGTCGCTTAAAGCGCTGGTGGACCACATGGAGCAGACGGCCAACGCGCCGGTGTCCGAGCAGACCGTGTTCATCACCCACGGCGACTGTGTGGAAGATGCCGAGTACGTGGCCGAGCTCGTGCGCGAGCGCTTCGGGGTCACCGACATCCTCATCAACTATGTCGACCCGGTCATCGGCGCGCATTCCGGCCCCGGCACCATGGCCCTGTTCTTCCTCGCCAGTGAGCGATAGCTCTCCCAGCCTGCCACCCTGGGAAGGGCCGGCCATTCTGCTGGTCGACCTCGACGCGTTCTTCGCCTCGGTGGAGCAGCTCGACCATCCCGCCTGGCGCGGCAAGCCGGTCATCGTCGGCGGAGACGCCGATTTCCACGGCGTTGTCTCCACGTGCTCCTATGAAGCGCGCGCTTTCGGCGTGCGCTCGGCCATGGCCTCGTCCATAGCGCGCACACTCTGCCCCGACGCCATCTGGACCCACGGGCACTTCCATCGCTACCGCGAAGTGTCGACGGCCATCATGGCCATCCTGCACGATGAGACACCCCACGTGCAGCAGGTCTCCATCGACGAGGCCTTCATGGACGTGACCCCTACCGCCGTGAACATCGAGCACCCCGTAGCCGTGGCCCAGCGCATTCAAGAGCGCGTGGCCGCCCTCGGCGTCACCTGCTCCATCGGCGTGGGCACCTCGAAGTCAGTGGCCAAGATCGCCTCCGACCGCGACAAGCCCCACGGCCTTACCGTGGTATTCCCCGGCACCGAAGAGGCCTTTCTGGAAGAGCTGCCCGTTCGCACCTTGTCCGGCGTGGGCGCGGCGGCCGAGAAGACCCTGCACGCCCACGGCATTCGCACGCTCGGGCAGATGGGGCGCGCCGACAGGGCGCTCCTGGGAAAGGTCTTCGGCAAGAACGGCGAGATGATGCGCGATCGCGCCTTGGGACGCGACCGCTCCATCGTGGCCGAAGACGATGAGGTGAAATCGGTCTCCAACGAGATGACCTACGCCCGCGACCTTGATAATCGCACCGACATCGAAGCGGCCCTGTCCACCATCAGCGCCAAAGTCGGCCGCCGCCTGCGCCGCAAGGGGCTCAAAGGGCGCACCGTGGCCGTGAAGGTGCGCTACGACAACCGCACCACCCGCTCGGCCCAGTGCCAGTTGCCCGCCCCCACCAACGACGACATCGCCTTCACTCCCGTCGTGCACCGCCTGATCGGCGAGCTGTGGGCGCCGGGCATGAGAGTGCGCCTTCTAGGCGTGGCCATCAGCCACTTCGATGACCCGGCCGCCCCTGTGCAGGAGTCGCTGTTCGACCTCGCCGCGATGGACGAGACGGAGCGCGCCGACGGTGGCTCCTCTTCCGGCGGCACTTTCTCCCGCAACGGCAGTCCCACATCCAACGGCATCTCCTCCCCCAATGCAAACCCCTCTTCCGGCGGCACCTCCCGCGCCCAGGGCGCGCGCCCCGCGGCGAGCGCGCCCCTCATCCGCGACGAAGAAAAGCGCCGCAACCTTCTGGCTGCCACCGACGCCTTGCAGGAGCGCTTCGGCGACGGAACCGTGCGCTTCGGCTTCGAGCTGCGCCAATCCGACAACACCACCGGCTCCTCCTCGAAAAACGTCGAAGACTATAAGTAGCCCCTTCCTCCCGCAGCGCCCCGCCTTCCGCAGCGCCCCGCCCCTTTCCCCGCGTCCCGCAGCGCTCCGCCCCTTTCCCCGCGTCCCGCAGCGCTCCGCCCCTTCCGCCGCTTCCCTCTCTCCCTTCGCACCCTTTGCCTCCCCTCGAGTACTTCGCCCCCTCGCGCCCTCTCACGCACTCCGCAAACCATACAAAAGTGCGGTTTAGTTCTGGCAAACCATGCAAAACTTGCCCCATCTCCTTTTCGCGGGAAGATAAATGCACTTTTGTATGGTTCCCGACGGATGGAGGGTCGACGCCACCCGAGAGGCCCGATAGCGTAAAATGGACGGAGCAGAAGAAAGGGTCAAGCATGGCAGTGGTTTTAGCAATTGACATTCGGAACACGCAGACGCAGATCGGGCTCGTGCTGGACGGGGTGCTCGTTGCGCGCTGGACGGTTCCGACCGACTCCAGCGAGACGGCCGATGGCGCCATCGGCGTCGTCCTTCAGTTCTTCGAAGCCCTCGAGCGCGGACTCGTGCGCTTGGAGCCAGCTGCGCCGACACGTATCGATTTGCCCGCCGAGGCGCCGTTGTCCGACGGCGCCATCATCTCCTCGGTCATCCCGATGCTCACCGATGTCTGGGCAAGCGCCGCGCAACGGCTTTCGAAAAGCCGGCCCCTCACCGTGGGCCCCGGCCTGAAGACCGGCTTGAAGATGAGCCTTACCGACCCCACCGAGGCGGGCGCCGACCGCGTGGCGGAAATGGTAGCGGCCAAAAGCGCCTACGGTGCGCCGTGCCTCGTCGTTGACCTGGGCACCTCCACCACCTTCCAGCTCCTCGACGACAAGGGAGCCTTTCGCGGCGGCATCATCGCCCCGGGCATGGAACTCGGCGCCCAGGCCCTCGCTCGCGGTGCGGCCCAGTTGGCCGATGTGGAGCTGCGCACCCCGAAATCACTGCTCGGGCGCAACACGGCTGAGGCCATGCAGGCAGGTATCGTCATGGGAGAAGTAGCCCGCATCGACGGACTGATCGACATGATCTGGAACGATTGCGGCTACGAAGCCCCCGTCGTGCTCGTGGGCCAGCACGCCGAATCCATCGCAGCGCTTCTGGCCCATGAGGCCACCGTCGACCAAACCCTCGCCCTACGCGGTCTCATGGAGCTCTACGCGCTCAATAAAAAGTAGCCGAAGGGAAGAACGACTCCTTATCGGACAATATCAGCGAGAAGCTCTGACGCGTTTCAGATTTGCCTGCCTTTGCATCAAGCGGGTCCGGCCAACACCGAACGCGAAACAGGGGCGAGCACGAAACGCGCCGGAGCCTCGCAGCGTCGACAGGTACGTGCGTCTGGCCAGGGCGCCCGGAGCGCCTAGTTGAATTTGAAAATCTTCTGAGCAATGTGATAGCCGCCAAGGCCGATCTTGCCGCCCAAGTCGGTAGGCAGATTCGTGGCCAGGTTCAGCACGTTGGTGCGCACGCGGCGGTACAGCGACGGGTTCTTCTCCTTCAGGTAGTCCCAAATTTCCTGAAGATCGCGCTCGTCCTGCTCTCCCCCGCGCATACGCAGAAACACCGAGCAGATGCACATCATCATAGACAGGTAATTGCGCAGGTAATGACGCAGATGGCGCTGGCGGACGGCCTGCGGGTCGACATTGTTTATCATCTGGCGCGTGACGCGCAGCTGCTGATCCATCCGGCCCATCATGACCTTCTCGTTGACCGACTGGTCCTCGCGCCCGATGAAGTACCGGTAGGCGTCCGCATTGAAATAGCGCATGGTGCGCACGTACACGAGCGGCTCGTAGACGAAGATGTTGTCCACGTAGAAAGTGTGCTCGGGCAGCGTCAGGTGCATCTTCTTCAGCATATCGGTGCGGTAGTACACCGAGTGCATGAGCAAGTACTGGCTCGGCAGAAACGTGCCCACCTCGTCCCAGCCGAACTCGTAGCCCTCGGGCAGCACGTTGGTGTAGCCCATGACCTTCTGCACGCCCTCGTCAACTTTCTCGTAGACGTAGTTGGCTACCACCATGTCGCACGGCACCGGAGCCTCCACTTGCGTGCGCATGTACTCCATGAGCGGGAACATGGCCGCGGCATCGAGCCAATCGTCGGAATCGACCACCTTGAAGTAGAAGCCCTCAGCGTTGGCAAGGCCCGTGTTCACCGCGCCGCCGTGGCCCTTGTTGGGCTGATGGATGGCGCGAACGATGCCGGGGTGCTCTGCCTGCCAGCGATCGCAGATGGCGGCCGTGTCGTCTTTGGTCGACCCGTCGTCCACGAGCAGAATCTCGATGTCCTCGCCGCAAGCGAGCAGCGTCTCCACGCAATGGTCCATGTAGGCGGCCGAGTTGTAGCAGGGCACGGCGAAGGTGATAGTCTTCACAAGCGTCTCCTCGATCGGGACTTCAAGGTCGGGGCTTTATCGGTGCTGATCGCGGCTACTCCGCCGCCAACCGCGCCGCGAGAATCTCCTCGGAGGCGGCCAGGGCGCCGGCGACAACCTTGTCCATGTTGAAGTAGCGGTACTCGGCCAGACGACCCAACGGGTGAAAGTTCGGCAGCGTATCGGTCAGGCGGCGGTAGCGCGCGTACAAGGCGTCGTTGTCGTCGTTGATGATGGCGTAGTAGGGAATCTGCGTTTCGGGATCCTCGTAGGCGCGGGAGTACTCGCGCATGATGGTGGTCTTGTCGCAAGCCTGCTCGGTGAGCCACTTGAACTCGGTGATGCGCGTGTAGTCCTCGGTCACGGTGTAGTTCACCGTGCCGCAGGGCAAATGATAGGTCTCGTCGAAAGTCTCGTAGACGAAGTCGAGCGAGCGATAGGGCAAGCGACCGAAGCGGCCCAAGAACAGCTCGTCCAAAGGACCGGTATAGACGATGGGACCCTCGAAGGCGGTGTCCTTGATACGGATGGCCTCAAGCGGGGCGTCTTCCTCGCGACTCGCGAACACCAGGTCGAACACGCTTTCCGCCTCGGTCTCAAGGCACACGGTAATGCCCTCGTGGGAAAGCAGGTTCTCGAACAGGCGCGTGTAGCCATCGACCGGCATGCCCTGGAAAGCGTCCTGGAAGTAGCGGTTGTCCCGCGAAATGAACACCGGCACGCGGGCCGTCACCGAGGGGTCCACTTCCTCGGGGGTCAGGCCCCACTGCTTCTGGGTGTAGTAGAGGAACACGTTCTGATAGACGAAGTCCGCCACCTCCACCAGCTCCGGGTCCTCCTGGGCGCGCAGCTCGTTGATAGTCACCTTCCGCTCGTCGCCGAAGGTGGCGATGAGCTTCTCGATGAGCCGGGCGGCCTTCTCCTCGCCGAAGGCGATCTCCATGGAGTTCTTGTTGAAGGGCACGGGCATGTAGGTGCCGTACCAATCGGCGAGCACGCGATGCTGGTAGCTCGACCACTCGGTGAAGCGGGCCAGGTAGTCGTAGGCCTCCTGGTCGTTGGTGTGGAAGATGTGGGGCCCGTAGCGGTGCACGAGCACGCCGGCCTCGTCGTACTCGTCGTACATATTGCCGGCGATGTGCGGGCGCTTCTCGATGACAAGGACGCGCATGCCGCCCTTCTCGGCCAGCTGGCGGGCGCTCACGGCGCCGGCGAAGCCGGACCCGACGACCACGGCGTCGAAGTCGGCGATATCAATGGTGTGGAAATCGGCATAACATACTGCCATGGCGGGCTCTCTCCCTCATGTTCGCTGTCGGTGAAACGGATCCCGGCGGCCTCGTCGCCGCTCAAGTTCTGGGTTATTGTACCCAGCAAGCGCCTCTCGCCCTCTAAATCCCATACAAACCGAATAATTCAACCTGCAAGGCCACACCCCGCGCTCCCCCTGCGGGCCGTGGCCTATCATGGAGGGGCAACCCACCCGCACCGGAGAAAGGAGCCGCCGTGAGCGCATTCCTCGACACCATGATCGCCCAGGCGAAATCTGACAAGCAGGCTATCGTTCTGCCTGAGGGCAACGACATCCGCACGCTGCAGGCAGCCGAGAAGATCCTCGCCGAGGGCATTGCCGACCTCATCATCCTCGGCAATCCCGACGACATCGCCGCCGCCGGGCTGAACCTCGAGGGCGCCCGCATCGTGAATCCGCTCACCTCCGAGCTGCGCGAGGGCTTCGCCGAGCGTCTGGCCGAGCTGCGCGCCAAGAAGGGCATGACGCGCGAGCAGGCTCTCCAGCTCATGGACAACGAGCTGTACTTCGGCATGATGATGGTGAAGGAGGGCCAGGCCGCGGGCCTCGTCTCCGGCGCGTGCCATTCCACCGGCGACGTGCTGCGCCCCGCCCTGCAGATTCTGAAGACCGCCCCCGGCGCGTC
The DNA here is from genome assembly GCF_035830635.1 of Adlercreutzia shanghongiae. Lineage (NCBI taxonomy): Bacteria > Bacillati > Actinomycetota > Coriobacteriia > Eggerthellales > Eggerthellaceae > Adlercreutzia > Adlercreutzia shanghongiae. Next base: position 177,135 of record NZ_JAYMFI010000007.1, read on the forward strand.
GATGGTGAGCTCGTTCTTCATCATGAACGTGCCCGACTGCGAGCTGGGTCACAAGGGCACCTTCCTGTTCTCCGACTGCGGCCTGGAGGTGCAGCCCGACGCCGAGCGCCTGGCCCAGATCGCCCTGAACGCCGAAGCCGCCTGGAGAAGCCTCATCGACGGCGCCGAACCGGTGGTGGCCATGCTGTCGCACTCCTCCTACGGGTCGGCCGCAAACGACGACGCCGACAAGGTGGTGCGCGCCACCGCGCTCGTGAAGGAGCTCGCGCCTGAGATGGCCGTCGACGGCGAGCTGCAGCTGGACGCCGCCATCGTCCCCGAGATCGGCGCGGCGAAGGCGCCCGCCTCGCCGGTGGCCGGCCGCGCCAACGTGCTCGTGTTCCCCGACATCGATGCGGGCAACATCGGCTACAAGCTCGTGCAGCGCCTGGCCAAGGCCGAGGCCTACGGGCCCATCCTCCAGGGAATCGCCGCTCCGGTAAACGACCTGTCCCGCGGATGTTCGGCCGAGGACATCGTCGGCGTGGTGGCCATCACCGCCGTCCAGGCCCAGGAGAAGTAGGAACGTCCCGTCCGCAAGCCTACGGCACGAGGAGCCGGCTTTTGGCCGGCTTCTTTCATAGAGACAGCACCCCGGCCCTGCGCCGCGTCCTAGTCGCGCGGAGCGCCGAACATCTCGAAGAGCTCGTCTCGGCTGTGTACGCCAAGCTTCTTGTACACATGGCGGATGTGCGACTTCACCGTGCCGTTGGCCACCACCATGGCCCGAGCCACCTCGCTGGCCGACTTCCCCTCCAGCAGAAGCACGAGCACCTCTTTCTCGCGCTCGCCCAGGTTGTGCTCGGCGGCGATGCGGTCGAGGGCCTCGCGCCGGGCGGCGACGCGGGCCTCCTCGGGGTCTGCCGGCGCGCGCTCGTCGAGCACCCCGTCGGCGCGGCGCGTCATGAGACCGCGGCGGATGAGGGTGAACATCGCCGCGTTCGCTGTGAGGACCGACAGGATGACCATGATGTCGGAGGCGAACGACGGCGCGAACAAGAAGCACGCGGCCATGCACAAACGGCCGACGATGCAGCCAGCCGTAAACGCCACCATGAGGCGCAGAAGCCCCGCGGCCGCCCGGCGACGATCCCCTCCCATGCCGGCGCACAGCAGCACCGCCGCGTAGGCGAGGAACAGAAACATCCCGAGCGCCGCCAGATCGAAGGACAGGGCGGGGTCGATGTTGAGGGAGGAAGCGGCGATGGTGGCCATGACGATGGCCGGCACCGCGACGCTCGTGAGCGGGAAGGCCGACACGTTCACCAGAAGGCCCAGGGCGCACACGAGCAGCATGGGAGCGAAAAAGGCGCCCGCCGCGAACGAGGCGCTCTCGCCGTCGATGCCCGCGAACGATATGGCCGTGATGAAGGCAAAGCTGAACAGGCACGTTGCCAAGACGAGGTAGCGGAAGGGATGATCGCGCTCCGCCGGAAGCGCGACGGCGCCATCTTCCATTTCGGCCCGCACCGCCTTGAGCTTTCGAACAAGAACGAACGTGGCGATGAAGAGGAGCACGGCCATGCAGGCGCAGATCTTCGCGCCCACGAGCCCCGAGAAAACCCAAATGGCGAATCCCGCGAACATGGCGGCCAACATGATGTTCCAGACCACCGCCGAGGGCCGCAGGCCCGCATGCACGGCGATCCACGACACCATGGCCACGGGCAGGTAGATGCCGAACACCCCTCCGAATACCCAGTTCACCGGGTCGGGTACATCGATGCCCACCTCGAACAGGACGCAGTACACCACGAGCGTGCCCTGCACGAGCCCGGCAAGGGCCCACAGCGCCCGCCCGCTCGGCACAAGGGGGACGCCCCCGCGTCCGCGCACGATGAGCGCGATGGCGCACAATAGCTCGGCGACATAAGTGGCGTCGGTGTAGGACACCATGAGCGCCGAGGTGTGCCACATGGCCGGCCAGAAGTACACCTGCCCCACGAAGGCGAGGTTGCACGCCAAGCCCACGAACAGGCTCGCCGATCCGGGGGCCTGGAACTGCTCCTCGAATCCGGATCGCAGGACCGCAGCGGCCTTTTCCAAACGATTCATTTGTTCCCTCCCTGTTTAAGCGCCCCCATCAAACCACATCGCAGCCCACAACGCCACCCTTGACTTTAGGCCGATCTTACACGGGTTAGCCCCGGGTTAGCGGGGTGGGTTAGCGAATTCTTCCCGTCGTTATCCCCCGGTTACTCCTCACGCTAACCGCGAGGCCCCCGATATAGTGGCCACCGTCAACGAGGGCGACGCGCCCTCGATCGGCCGGGGTCCCAGGGAGGGACGGCCGAAAGAAATCAACCGTAAGGGAGTGGAAATGGGAAAGTTTACCCGTCGACAGTTCATTACCGGCGGCGCCGCGGGCGTCGCGGCCATCGCGGGTCTCGGTCTTGCGGGCTGCGCGCCGCAGGCTAAGGGCGAGAAGGCCATGGCCGCCACCGGCGAGGGTTCCACCTTCGCCGACACCATCGCCTGGGACGGCGAGTACGACGTCGTCGTCATCGGCTTCGGCGCCGCAGGTGCCGTGTCCGCCTGCTACGCCGCCGACGCCGGCGCAAAGGTCCTGCTTCTCGACAAGGCCCCCCAGGGCATGGAGGGCGGCAACTCGCGCTTCTGCGGCCAGATTATCCTGAATTCCGACAACAAGGAGTCCATGCTCGCCTACAACAAGGCCATGGCCGGCGACTTCGAGATCGACGAGGAGCTCTTCGACGTGTACGCCGAGGGCCTCACCCAGACCAAGAACATGCTGCGCGACTTCTTCGGCGTGCCCGAGGAGAACTTCATGGACTGGAAGTACGATTCCACTCCGCAGCCGCTCATCGGCATGTTCGCGCCCGAGTACCCCGAGCTGGAGGGCGGCGAGGACCTGCACGTGCTGACCGTCAGCGACAACGTGTGCAACTCCGCCCTGTGGAAGGTGTACCGCAACAAGGTGCTGTCCATGTCCGACAACATCGACGTGTGGTACATGTCCCCTGGCGTGAGCCTGTTCCAGGACCCGGTCAGCAAGGCCGTCATCGGCGTCGAGGTCGATAAGGCCGGCGAGACCGTGAACATCCGCGCCAAGAACGGCGTCGTCATGACCATGGGCGGTTTCGAGAACAACAAGCAGATGGTGGAGGACTACCTGGGCCTCACCAAGAGCACCCCGGCCGGCACGCTGTTCAACACCGGCGACGGCATCAAGATGGCCATGGGCGTGGGCGCCGACCTGTGGCACATGGAGGCCTTCGAGGGCAACTGCTTCGCCCTGGGCGGCATCTCCTTCGTGGTGCCCGAGGACCAGCACGCCAAGACCTTCAACGACCTGCGCAACCTCTCCGGCAGCATCGTCGTGGTGGGCAACGGCGGCGAGCGCTACCTGCGCGAGGACGTGTACAACCGCCACGGCCACGTGCCGAGCAACGGCGACTGGATCAGCCCGAAGCGTCCCCGCAGCACCTACATGGTGTGGGACGCCGCTCAGAACAAGGCGATCACCGAGGAGTATCACGGCATCCCGGCCGGCTTCGAGGACCAGGTCGTGACGGCCAACACCATCGCCGAGCTGGAGAGCGCTCTCGGCATCCCGGCTGGCAAGCTCGAGCAGACCATCACCGACTTCAACAAGATGGCCAACGACGGCTACGACCCGGCCTTCTACCGTGCCGCTGAGACCATGCGCGCCTTCGGCGAGGGCCCCTTCTACGCCATCGAGATGATTCAGGCCTTCCTGAACACCCAGGGCGGCGCCCGCCGCAACGCCCGTGCCGAGGTTGTGGGCGTCGACGGCGAGCCCATCCCGCACCTCTACTCCGCGGGCGAGTTCGGCGGCATGACCCCCTACCAGTACAACGGCGGCGGCAACATGGCCGAGTGCCTCATCTTCGGCTCGCTAGCCGGTGCCAACGCGGCTGTGGAGAAAGATCCGCTGCCGGCGCTTCCCATGGGCGTCGTGTCCGAGATCGTGTACACCCAGGGTTCCGGCAGCCACCAGGTCGACCCCGACCCGACCCAGTCCGTGCAGCTCGGCGAGGGCGAGTACCTCGGCACCTCGAAGCTGTGCATGGGCAACGAGCTGGCCGTCAAGGTGACCATGAACGGCGACAAGATCGCGGCCATCGAGGTTGTGCAGCAGCAGGAGACCGCCGGCGTGGGCAGCAAGGCGCTGGACGCCCTGCCCGCCCAGATCATCGAGGCCCAGTCCACCGAGGTCGATGCCGTGGCCGGCGCCACCGTTTCGAGCACGGCCCTCAAGGACGCCGTGAACAACGCTCTCGCCCAGGTGAAGTAAGTAGCCTGATGCGATAAGGGACGCGCAAGCGCCCCGCAATCCCTCCCCATTGGAAAGGCGGGGCCCTTCAGGGCCCCGCCTTTCCGCACTTCAACGGCAGTCGGTCCGGCTGCCCCCCGCACGCCGAGACCGCCGCTTGAGCGCGCGGCGCGCGGATTACTCGCGCTCGATGCCGAACATCTCGAACAGCTCGTCGCGGCTGTGGATGCCGAGCTTGCGGTACACATGGCGGATATGCGACTTCGCCGTGCCCTTGGCCACTACCATGGCCCGAGCCACCTCGCTCGCCGACTTTCCCTCGAGCAGAAGCGTGAGCACCTCTTTTTCGCGCTCGCCGAGGTTGCGCTCGGCGGCCACCCTGCCCACCTCGACGCGCAACGCCGGCTCCAGTTGCTCGGCCTCGGCGGAAAACGGCGCATCCGGGGGCACCTCCCCCGCACTGCGCGGCACGCCTCCCCGGCGCACGAGGACGACCATCGCGGCATTGGCCGCCAGGATGGAGAGCACGATGAGCATATCCGATGTGAGAAGGCCGAGAAACGCCGTGCATGCCACCATGCACGCGCGGCCGACGAGGCAGCCCGCCGCGAAGGCAGCCACGAGGTTCAGGAAAGCCCGCAAGGCGCGCGGCGGGTCAGTCCGCATATGCGCGCACAGCAGGACGACGCTGTAGGCGAGGAAGAGGAACATACCCAAGGCGGCAATATCGAACGAAAGAGCCGGATCGATGTTGAGCGAGGACGCCGCAATGGTGGCCATGACGATGGCCGGCACCGCGATGCTCGCCAGGGGGAAGGCCGACACGTTCACCAGAAGCGCCGCCGCGCACACGAGCATCATAGGCGCGAAGAAGGCCCCGGCCGAAAACGACGCGCTCTCGCCCCTGATGCCGGCGAAGGCGATGGCCGTGATGAAGGCGAAGCTGAAGAGGAACGTCGCGGAGACGGGGTAGCGGAAGGACGGAACGGCCGGCTGGGCCGGAGCGGGAGCCGAGGCCCCCTCGCGTATCGTGCCGAGCTTCCGCACGAGGACGAGGGTCGCGGCGAAGACGAGGAGCACCGAGCACACGCACACCTTCACACGGTCGAGATCCGAGAAGATCCATATGGCGAAGGCAGCGAAGACGGCGGCGAGCATGATGTTCCAGATGAGGGCGGAAGGACGCAGATCCAGGCACACCGCGAACCAGGAGAGCATGGCTACCGTCAGGTAGATGCCGAGGATGGCGCCGCACGCCCAGTTCACCGGATCGGGCACCGGCACCCCCGCTTCGAACAGGGCGCAGTACAGCACCATGGTCGCCGCGACGAGCGCCGTCAGAAGTCCGACGAGCCACGGCGGGGGCACGGCGCCCGACCGCCGCACGCGCGCGCCCACGATGAGGGCGCACAGCAACTCGGCGACATAGGCGGCATCGGTGTAGGTGACCATGATGACGGAGGTGTGCTGCATGACGGGCCAAAAGTACGTCTGCCCCGCGAACGCGAGGTTGCAGGCGAGTCCGACGAGCAGGCTTGTAGAGCCCGTGGCGCGGAACTGGTCCTCGAAACCCAGGCGGAGCGCAAGCGCCGCCCTCTTGAAACCGTTCATTGATCCCTCCCTTGTCCTCCCCCATGAAAGCACAACGGAAATCACCGCGCCAGCGTCAAAGCGCTAACCCCCTGCCGGGTTAGCGGAGTGGGTTATCGAGGCGGGTCAGCCCATTGTGCCCCGTTAACCCCCGCTTACCTCTCCCGCTGCCCCACGCCCATCCGATAGGGTGAGAACCGTGCTCGGGGGCATAGGGATCCTCCGAGACGACCGAACCTAGAGGAGGGGCGGTCGAAAGACAACGAACGTAAGGGAGAGGAAATGGGAAAGTTTACCCGTCGACAGTTCATTAGCGGCGGCGCCGCGGGCGTGGCGGCCATCGCTGGCCTCGGCCTTGCGGGCTGCGCGCCCGCCGGCCAGGGTTCGCCCATGGCGGCTACCGGCGAGGGCCTCACCTTCGCCGACACCATCGCCTGGAACGGCGAGTACGACGTCATCGTGGTCGGTTTCGGCGCCGCGGGTGCCGTGGCGGCCTGCTACGCCGCCGACGCCGGCGCGAAGGTGCTGCTCATCGACAAGGCGCCCCAGGGCATGGAGGGCGGCAACTCGCGCTTCTGCGGCCAGATCATCCTCTACTCCGAGGACAAGGACGCCATGATCTCCTACAACAAGGGCATGGCTGGCGACTTCCAGCTCGCCGACGACGTCGTGGAAGCCTACGCCGAGGGCCTCACCCAGACCAAGAGCATGCTGCGCGACTTCTTCAACGTGCCCGAGGAGAACTTCATCGACTGGAAGGAAGACTGCTCCATCCAGCCGATCATCGGGATGTTCATCCCCGAGTACCCGGGCATCGAGGGCGGCGAGGAGCTGCGCGTGCTCACCGTCAGCGACGTTCTGTGCAACTCCGCCCTGTGGAAGACCTACCGCAACAAGGTCATCTCCATGGCCGACAGCATCGACGTGTGGTACATGTCCCCCGCCACCAACCTCATCCAGGACCCGGTGAGCAAGACCGTCATCGGCGTGGTGATCGACAAGGCCGGCGAGACCGTGAACGTGCGCGCCAAGAACGGCGTCGTCATGACCCTGGGCGGCTTCGAGAACAACAAGCAGATGGTGGAGGACTACCTGGGCATCACCAAGCACGCGACGGTGGGCACCCTGTTCAACACCGGCGACGGCATCAAGATGGCCACCGAGGTGGGCGCCGACCTGTGGCACATGGAGGCCTACGAGGGCAACTGCTTCTGCCTGGGCGGCGTGTCCTTCGTCGTGGGCGAGGACGAGCACGCCAAGACCTTCGGCGACCTGCGCGTCCTTTCCGGCAGCATCGTCGTGGTGGGCAACGGCGGCGAGCGCTACCTGCGCGAGGACGTGTACAACCGCCACGGCCATTCCCCGAGCAACGGCGACTGGATCAACCCCAAGCGCCCGCGCCGCACCTACATGGTGTGGGACTCCGCCCAGAACAAGGCCATCATGGAGGAGTACCACGGCATTCCCGAGGCCTTCCAGGACCAGATCGTGACAGCCGGGAGCATCGCCGAGCTGGAGGCGCTGCTGGAGATGCCCGAGGGCAAGCTGCAGCTGACGGTCTCCGACTTCAACAAGATGGCCAACGACGGCCACGACCCGGCCTTCTACCGCGACCCCGAGTCCATGCGCGCCTTCGATGACGGCCCCTACTACGCCATCGAGATGGTGCAGGCCCTCCTGAACACCCAGGGCGGTCCGCGCCGCAACGGCCGCGCCGAGGTCATCGGCAACGACGGCGAGCCCATCGGCAACCTGTACTCCGCAGGCGAGTTCGGCGGCCTGACCCCCTACCAGTACAACGGCGGCGGCAACATGGCCGAGTGCCTCATCTTCGGCAGCATCGCCGGCACGAACGCCGCGGTGGAGAAGGACCCGCTGCCCGCGCTGCCCCTCGATGTCGCCTCCGACATCGTCTTCACCCCCGGCAGCGGCAGCAACCAGCCCGATCCCGACCCGGCCCAGTCCGTGCAGCTCGGCGAGGGCGAGTACCTGGGAACCTCCACCCTGTGCATGGGCAACGAGCTGGCCGTCAAGGTGACCGTGGACGGCGGCAAGATCACCGCCATCGACATCGTGCAGCAGCAGGAGACCGCCGGTATCGGCAGCAAGGCGCTCGACGCCCTGCCCGCTCTGATGATCGAGGCCCAGTCCGCCGAGGTGGACGCCGTGGCCGGCGCCACCATCACCAGCGTCGCGCTGATGGACGCCGTGAGCAACGCCCTCGCTCAGGAGAAGTAAGTACCTGATGCGACGCGGGGCACCCTCCCACCCCGCGATACCTCCCCGGAAAAGGCGGATTCCCCGAGCGGGATCCGCCTTTTCCTTTTCCTCAGATCGGGCCGGACGGGAAAGAGAGCCCGTTCCTCCGCGACTTCGCCCGCCCTCGAACGCACAGCCCGCCCCTCGCTCCAAAGAAAAAGCCCCGGGCGCGCATGAGACGTGCGCGTCCGGGGCCGAGAGGATCGCGGGGCGAGGCCGTGAGGCCCTTATGCCAGCTCGGAGATCTCGAGCGAGCCCTCCTTCACCAGCTGGTAGGTGTCGCGGGCGATCATGTACTCCTCGTTGGTGGGAATGACCACGATGCGCACGGCAGAGTCGTCGGTGGATATCTCGCGTTCGTGGCCGCGCAGCTTGTTCTTCTCGGGATCGATCTTGATGCCGAGGGGCTGCAGGCCCGCGAAGATCATGCGGCGCATCTTCTCGCAGTTCTCGCCGACGCCGGCGGTGAGCACGATGGCGTCCACGCCGCCCATGACGGCGATGTACTGGCCGATGTACTTCTTCGCGGAGTTCGAGTACATCTCGTAGGCCAGCTGCGCGCGCGCATCGCCGGCCTCGGAGGCCTCCTTCACGCTGCGCAGGTCGTTGGAGATGCCGGAGATGCCCAGAAGGCCGCTCTTCTTGTTCATGAGGTCGTTCACCTCTTGGGTGGAAAGACCCTCCTTCTCCATGATGAAGGGGACGATGGCCGGGTCGATGGCGCCGCAGCGGGTGCCCATCATGAGGCCGTCCAGCGGTGTGAGGCCCATGGAGGTGTCCACCGCCACGCCGTGGTCGACGGCCGAGATGGAGCAGCCGTTGCCGAGGTGGCAGGTGATGAGCTTCAGATCCTCCAGCGGCTCGTCCATGAAGGCGGCGGCGCGCTCGGAGATGTAGCGGTGGGAGGTGCCGTGGGCGCCGTACTTGCGGATGGCGTACTTCTCGTACAGCTCGTAGGGCAGCGGGTACATGTAGGCCTTCGGCGGGATGGACTGGAAGAACGAGGTGTCGAAGACGGCCACCATGGGCTTGCCCGGCATCTGGGTGCGGCAGGCCTCGATGCCCATGAGGGCGGCCTTGTTGTGCAGGGGCGCGAGCTCGGCGAGCTCGTCGATCTTGGCGACGACGTCGTCGTCGATGATGACGGAGCGGTCGAAGTACTTGCCGCCCTGCACGACGCGGTGCCCGATGGCGTCGATGTCGTCGAGCGAGCCGATGGCCGCGTTCGGACCGGAGGTGAGCGCCTCCAGCACGACGGCCATGGCGGCGTTGTGGTCCTCCATGGGCTCGTCGATGACGAGTTCGTTGTCGTCGATGCCGTGCTTGTGGAAGGCCTCCGCAGAGCCGACCCGCTCGCAGATGCCCTTGGCGAGCACTTCCTGGGTCTCGACATTGACGAGCTGGTACTTCAGCGACGAGGAACCAGCGTTGATAACGAGGACGTTCACGGGGCCTACCTCCTAATCAATTGTTTTCCCTATTGTAGGAGTGCCGGCCAACCGCCGCTCAGCTGCACGCGTCCTTATCGGCAAGCGGAGCCCCGCTCACCGATTCTAAGAGAGCGTGGTGTCCTGGGTCTCGTCGTCGGGAGCGGCCACTAGCTCGCCCATGAGCACCTCGACCTGCTGCTCGGCGGCGCCGAGGCGCTTCTGCAGCGAGCCCAGCAGCACGACGCCGCGCTCGTAGGCGTCCAGGCTCTCCTCCAGCTCCAAGGTGTTGCTCTCCAACACCGAGACAATAGACTCCAGCTCACCGAGCGCCTCGCGGAAGGTGAGTTCTTCGACAGGCTTGCGCTCGACATTCTCTACGACATCGCTCATCAGGCGTCCTTTCTAATTCCCGTCCGCTTCGGCGAAGTCCTCCACGGAGCTTTCAATATGACGGATATCCTCGATGGCGCAGTCCATCTCGCCATCGGATACGGTTACCGTAAGCCGCTCCCCCACGGTCACGGCACCGACCGAGCTCACCACGGCTCCCTGCTCGTTTTTGGCCATGGCGTAGCCGCGCCCGATGGTGGCCAGAGGCGACAGGTCGTGCAGCCGCGCCGCGTTCACGGCCACCGCCGCGCGGTAGGGTTCGGCGAGAGAGCCTCCAGCGCGAATCAGTCGCTGGCGGCTCGCCGCAAGCTCGCGGGCGGAGCGCTCGCCGAAATGCGCGCCCAGATAGGCCATACGCCCCGATGCCGCGGCCACCGATGCCTTCGGAGCGGCCAGCAACACGGGCAGCATGCGCCCCAGGGCTTCGCCGATGAGCCCCAGCCGATGGCGATCCTCCCTAAGCGAGGCGGGCAGCGCCCGGGCAAGACGGCCGGACAAATCGTCCAGGGCCAACGCCTCTGCGTCGAACAGCCGTGCCGGCTCGCGGAACAGCGGCAGCGACGCCAAACGGTCGACGCGCAGGGAAAGCCCGTCGAGGCGGCGCTCCTCGCTGTGGCGCATAGCGGCGCCCAGTCCCTGGATGCGAGCCGCTATTTCGCGCCGATCCGGCGCCACCGTCTCGGCAGCGGCCGTGGGGGTCGAGGCACGCACGTCGGCCACCATGTCGGCGATGGAGGTGTCCGGCTCGTGCCCGATGCCCGTCACCACGGGCACGGGGCAGGCTGCGATAGTACGCGCCAGACGCCGGTCGTTGAAGGGCATGAGGTCCTCGAAGGAGCCTCCGCCGCGCACGAGCAGCACCACCTCGGCGCCGGCGAACACCACCTTCGCCAGGCCGTCCACCAGCCCGTCGGCGGCACCGGGGCCTTCCACGGGCACGCCGGCGAACAGGATGCGGGCCAAAGGATAACGGCGGCGCAGCGTGCGCAGCACATCGTGAACGGCAGCCCCGCGCGGGGACGTGACCACGCCGATCGTCTCCGGATACGCAGGGAGCGGGCGCTTGCGGGCCGGGTCCATGAGCCCCATAGCCTCAAGTTCGCGGGCGAGGTTGGCCACCTGCAGCCGCAGCTGGCCCTCGCCGGCCAAGGTCACGGAGAACACATCGAAGTTCATGCGCCCCTTGGCCGCATACAGCGAGAACCGCCCCGTGAGCTCCACTAGGGCGCCCACGCACAGCGACACGCCCGAGGCCTGGTAGCGGCTCATCCACATCATGCAGGGCAGCGAGGCCTTCTCGTCCTTGACGGTGAAGTACACCGCCTTGTAGCCCGGCTTGTCGTTCACCTCGGACACCTCGCCCACCAGGCGCACAACCACCGTCTCCAAGGCGTTCTTGGCAAGGCCCATGGCCGCCGACACCGACAGCGCCGCAGCGGCCTCTTCTTCAGTTGAGGCGTTCGGCTCCTCGTGGGTCATAAAACGGCTTCCGCCCTATTCCTGACGCTGGCCAAGCAGCCACAGCAGCTGCAGGATGGAGGTGAGCGCCGCCGCCAGATAGGTGAAGGCGCAGGCGCGCAGCACATCGAAGGCGCCCTTGCGCTCGGTGGCGGGCAGGCCGATCTGGCCCATGTAGGCCATGGCGCGCTGCGAGGCGTTGAACTCAACGGGCAGCGTCACGATTTGGAAGAGCACCACCACGGCGTACATGATGATGGCAGCCGTGGTAAGCCCCGAGATATTCAGGAAGATACCGGCCATGAGCAGGAAGATCCAGGCATTAGAGGCCAAATTCACCGCCGGCACGATGGCGCCGCGAATCTTCATGGGCGTGTAGTCCTGGGCGTACTGGCAGGCATGCCCCACCTCGTGGCAGGCCGTGGCCGTAGCGGTGATGGTGCGCCCGTCGTAGGCCTCCGGCGACAGCGTCACCGAGTTGCTGCGCGGGTCGAAGAAATCCTGGCCCGGGCCGCCGCGGAACACCTGCACACCGGAGATGCCATAAAAGGAAAGCATCTGGCGCGCACACTCGGCACCGGTAAGACCCGATGAGTTGGCCACATGGGAATAGGTCTTGAGCTTGTGGTTCACGTACCACTGGGCGCCCATGCCGATGACGAGCGTCACCACGATGAGCATGAGATAGCTGTTGGAAATCATAGCGGTTCTCCTTGCGTATGCCTTCGGTTTTTGGCAGCTAATTATAGACGTCGGTTCAACAGCGTCGTTCAATCGCCCGCGAAAGCGTGAAAGATACGTAACCCTATTCAATGGGAGAGACGACGAGCCCCTCGGGGCAAAGCGACAGGCACAGCCGCCCGGCGAGCAGCTCTAAAAGCTCCTCCCCCACCATGGCGCGGCGCCAGCCCTTCAGAACATCGATCCCCTCGGTGTAGCCCCGGGCGACGCTGGCCAGCTCGCCGCGGCTCGCAAGCGTCTGCATGGCGATGTCGTTCTCCTTCGCGCGCAGACGCACCAAAGCCTCCATGAGGTCGAGCTCCGCATCCACGTTGCGCTCGCTTTTCGGGGACTTGTCCAGCTCGGGCCATTCGGAGGGCGCGCGGTCGAGGCCCTTCACAAGGGCGGCGGCCACCTGGCGCGCATCGCGGGT